>JBEKLF010000109.1:0-26400 GCA_050010335.1 Terriglobia bacterium | reverse complement strand
AGCAAAGTCCCCGTCCACTCCGCAACCGGCAAGACCGCCACCACCACGGGCTGACATCCAACCCCACCCCGGAAAACCGGCCTCTGTTCAAATTTCTACGTTTTTAAATGCGCGCCGACAGCTCTATTCTCCGGTAGTTTTTCCCTTTGCGTTTCAGCGGCTTTGCGCGAGGTCTGTTTTTCAGGATTGGGGTGGAAGTCCCGAGCCGAAGCCTCCGTCCACTACCACCACCGAGCCCGTCATGAACGACGCGTCGTCGCTGGCGAGGAAGACCGCCACGCGTCCGACCTCCTCGGGTCTTCCGATCCGCCACAAGGCGTGGAGCTTTCCCGCGGCTGCGCGCGCTGCCACCGGGTCGGGTTGCGCCTCAAAGTATCCCCAAGCCAAGCCGGCATCGATGTACCCCGGGCAAATACAATTCACGCGTATGCCTTCCTTCCCGTGGTCGATGGCCATGGCCTTGGTGAGGGCGATGATGGCTCCCTTGGTGGCGCAATAGCCGGCGCACAGCGGTTCCACGAAGAAGCCGTTCACGGAAGCCATGTTGACGATGCATCCCCTGGTGCGCCGCAAATGCGGCAGGAAGAATTTGGCACAATGGAAGATGCCGCCCACATTCACCGCCATCTCGAGATTCCATTCCTCTACGGTCGTATCTTCCACGGTTTTGTTGACCTGAATGGCCGCGTTACTAAACACCACGTGCACCTGAGAGTAAGCCTTCAACGTAGCTTCCACCAGGCGTTGTACCGCAGCAGGGTCGGCAACATCAGTGGGGACCGCAATCGCTTGGCCCCCGATCCCAGTGATTAGTTTCACGGTCTCCTCGGCCCCAGCCGCATTGATATCCACCACCACCACGCGGGCGCCCTCGCGCGCGAACTCCACCGCCGAGGCGCGGCCAATCCCCGACCCCGCACCCGTGATTACCGCAACTCGATCCTTAAGCTTCATGGTTCCTCCCGAAGGTTGTGTTCTGACAACGTAATGTGCAGATCTTCCCGGCCAGAATGCGCAAAGCGCCTTGCGTGCGTGCGGCTCGTCGCCGCCATGGAATAGATGTAAGTATGAAGACGAGATAAGCAGCTCTCTCAACCTTCAATTAACCCGCAGGAAACGCGGCGGCGATGCCCGGCCATTCCCAATCGAGCGGGGTGGTGCCGTGTGCAAGCTGGTGGTTGAGTATTCCCCGCACCGCCTCTACAGGTTCCTGGTCGCCTGAGTACGGATACCAACCCGCAAGTGAGTCGACGAACGTGGCGAACACCATCGCCGGATTATGCTGCCAGTTTGTACCTTGCAGTGTCTTGCCGTCATAGACAGCATTGATGAGATAAATCTTGAGTCCGGTGCCGGTGCGCGTGTCGGCAGGCACCTTATGCTCAATAAAGTCCCAACCCAGCCGGATGACGTGGTCATAGCCAAGATTCTTCTCCGGTTGATACCACGCCAGCAGCTTTCCCTACGCGTCCAACACCGCCAGATGCCACGGTACCTGAGCATTGACATTAACATCTTGCGCCCGCGCCATTCCCGTCAGCACAAAAGCAGTTAGCCACATCGCGGTGCGCAGACCGTAACTGAACCTCACGGATGCCGTTGACACCATTTCAGTCGTTCTCCTAGCAAAGTGAGCGCAACTTGAAGGTTGCCGCTGTTTCTTCTATGACCGCAAAGGAATAACCATCTTTCCGAGCCCTCAAGCCAGAACCCACCGCACGAGGCGCGTTCCGCGAGCAGCCTGCACTTTGTGCAGCTGCTCAAGCCGCTCCAAGTGCCCGTTCACCGGAAACATGGCCAGGGACCGGGTCTCTTTGGGCCAGTCTCCCACTGCGTTCGACACTGCATCGATCAGTTCCTTGAGAGTGAGTCCCGACGGGCACGCTTTCAGACTGGAAAGGATCACGTGGTCGAAAAGCTCCACAGTCTGTCGTGACTCGCTGATGAAATCGCGAATTTCCTCACCCGTCATGATGGGCCAGTGTCCAGAGTAAAGCGCTCTGATCTCGAGGCTTTCAAAATACCGGAGCGTGCTGAGATAGATGTCCACGTAATAGTACGTGACGGGAATCGCCATCCCGCCGTCCGCTTTCGGACAACCCCGGCCATGTATGGCGTCGCCGACGAAGGCTGTCTTGTTCTTGCTGTCATAGAGGGCGAGGTGACCGTGCGAGTGTCCGGGTACGTGAAGCACGTCGAGAGCCCAATCGTCCCTCAGGCGGATCTTCTCTCCTCCGGAAAAGGTCACATCCATCCGGCGCAACTTCCCCGCATCGGGGCCCGGCTCGGGGTCGAAGCCAACCCCATGTTCGTCTTCCAGATAGTTGTAACGATCGCTGAAGAGCTTGCGTGGATTTTCAACCAGTTCGCGATCAGCCTCGCCACACGCAAGAAGTGTGTGTGGCGAACTGATTTTGATGGCATTGTTCCCACCTTGATGGTCAAGGTCCGCATGGGTAGTCACGGCCAGTGTAAGCCGCTCGGGAGGCAGCCCGAGTCGGTCCATATACGGGAGAATCACCTTTTCTGGCGTTTCGGCAATACCGGTGTCAACGAGGACTGTGTTATCGGCCATGAAGAAGTATTGAAATAGGTTACGCCCGCCAAACAGCGATTGAATCTGGTGCACGTGATCATAGAGTTCCATGCGGTGTTCCTTTCAGAAGGCAGGAGCGGTTTACAACGAGTCGTGCGGGGTCGTCAACGGATTTCTGATCGCCTGCCAGGCACTTCTTGCCGTGACGCGCAGAACCTCCGCCTATCACGTTGTTGGCAACGCGTCGAACACAATCACCTCGGGCCCTAAGTTGGGATCTAACTATCGATAGCGGCCTGTCGATTGCAGCATTGACACCCGAGGGGTGCCGGAGTAGCATTCCGGCGCATTGTTCTTTTGGATCATGGAGAGAGGGGAGGCTGACTGCCGGGAATAGGAACAGTGCGATTCTCCTCAACTCTCTCTCCCTTCTCCCAATCGTCGTTCTCGCGGAAAATCCCAGCATAACGGGGCCGATAGGAAACGGCGAATTCCCAGTTCGGAGGAATACAAGAAAATGAGGTTGAGTTGCATCCCGGTTTCTTTTTTCGGCGCGATCTCGCAGGGACAGATGACGCTGGCTGAATGGCTGGACTTTGCCGTCGAACTGGGGCTCGACGGTGTGGAATGCGGTCCGTTGCTGGTACAACCCTTGGGCCCCGCCACACCTACGGAGTTTCGGCGGTTGACCGAAGCGCGCGGTTTGGCCGTGAGCAATTACACCGGCTATTCCGACTTTGCCCACTCTGATCCAGAAGTGCGGAAACGTGAACTCGCCGCGTTGCTCGAGAATCTCAAGATCGCCCGGGAGATGGGGGCACCGTCGGTGCGGGCGCTTACCGGCCAACAATGGCCCGGTGTGGATCCAGAGGACGGCATCCAGTGGGTCGTCGAGGGGATTCAACAAGCGGCGGAAGAGGCCGATCGCATGGGGCTGCGGCTCAATGTCGAGAATCATACCAAGGCAGCCACGTGGACGCACTTTGACTTCGCCATTCGGGGTGAGGTCTTCCTCCGCATCATGGAAGGGCTGCGAGACGCCCCAGTGGGCGTGCAATTCGACACCGCCAACCCGATGGTGGCGGGTGAAGACACCCTCACCCTCTTTGAAAAGGTTCGATCCCGCATCGGGTATGTCCATATCAATGATGTTGGGCGCGTGGGAGCCTTCGAGTTCGTTCCTATCGGAACCGGTCTTGCCCCCATTCGCGAAGTCTTGGGCCGGTTGCATGAACAAGGTTATACGGGCTGGGTGGGTATCGAAGAGGCCAGCCGCACCGGCCGGGAGGGCTTCCGCCAGGCGGTCCAATACTCACGGCAAGCTCTTCAGGCCGCTTGACCGTCAAGTTGAGGAATCGTTCAAGCTGCCAACTCCAAGCCTTTCTTCACCTCGATACGAGCCATTTGTTCAATGAATTGCACGATGGCAGAATGATCAAGCTGCCCCCTGCCCTCGTTCATGAGCGCCATCAGCATCTGTTGTACCAAGCTGGTGAGGGGCAGTGCGACCTTCATCGATTCGGCGGCAAGCAGCGCATTTCGCAGGTCCTTTTGGTGCAGTTCGATCCGGAACCCAGGTTTGAAATTGCGCGCCATCACCATGGGGGCTTTGGCATTTAACACGGTGCTCCCCGCCAACCCTCCTTTGACCGCGTTGAAGACGACTTCCGGATCAAGGCCGGCGCGCGTCGCCAGGACCAACGCTTCCCCCATGGCCGCAATGTTGCAAGCGACGATAATCTGATTCGCCAGCTTCGTAGTGTTGCCCGCTCCGACCGGACCGGTCAGCGTGACAGCGGAGCCCATCGTCTGCAAGATAGGGCGTACTCTCTCGAACGGCTCCGGCGCGCCGCCAACCATGATCGATAAGGTTCCATCAATGGCTTTGGGTTCTCCGCCACTCACTGGCGCATCCAGGAAGTCTACGCTTTTCTGGGCACAGGCGGCGGCGACTTTCTGCGACACGTTGGGACTGATGGAACTCATATCCACGATCACTGAGCCTCGGCGTGCGCCTGCGAGCACGCCCTCCGGGCCCAGGACGGCCCGCTCCACATCGGGTCCATCCGGCAGCATGGTAATGATGATCTCGGACCTCGCCGTGGCATCACGGCAGGAAATCGCAGCAGTTGCGCCAGCGTCCCTTAGCTCCGCCACCGCTTCAGGACGGAGATCGTACACGTTCAATGAGTACCCGGCCTTTAGAAGGTTCCGGGCCATGGGCTTGCCCATGATACCCAGGCCAATGAATCCAATTTGCGTCATGAATCCTCCTCCGATTACTGGTAAGTCTCCATCAAGCGCCAACCTGCCTCGACAAACTGGCTGAGGGTCCGCTGTGTAGCACCGAACGCAAGAAATTCGCCCGGCCTCATGCCCTCGGGCTCGTAAGCGCGCACAAACTCCGGCATGCGGCAGAGGCGCTCGATGACGTCAGCAGAGACGGGCACCTGGATGCGCTCTTCGCGCGGAAAATCCTGCGCCACGAAGATCTCTTGGAAAGCCGGCGCAATGGACATCAAGAGTTCGGCGCCAGCCAACTCCGCGAGATGGTAACCTCCGCGCAGGGCGGCCACGAGAAGCACGGCTTCATAATCGCCGTCCTTATAGAGTGCGTAAGCGCGCTTGGTGACGGCCAGGCCGGCTTGGCGGATATCAGATTCGCTCACGCTCACACGGTTATCAAGTGCAACCTCACGCAGGTAGTCATCGAGGCGCCCGATCATGATCACCGCAAAACACTTTCCCGGATCAATGCCCGCTTGACGCGCCCGGCGGATGCCGGCACGGTGGCGCTCGGCGATGGCCACTACTTGCGGGACGGTGAAGCTGACGGTCGCCGTCGCCGTGATTCCCTCCGAGACGCACTCTTCCAGCACATCCAGACCGGCGCTGGTAGCCGGCAATTTGACGGCGATATTCGGCGCCCAGTTGTGGAAGCGTCTGGCCATCGCCTGCATGGAGTCGGGGTCGCCCGCGCGCGAGGGGTTGACTTGGGCGCAAACGAACCCCTCACGTCCATGGCTCGCCTGGTAGTGCGGCAGTAGTTTCTCCGCAGTCTGGGTCACCGCAATCTGCATCAGCGCCTCGGCCTTTTGCTCCGCGGGGAGGTTCCGGGCGAGCACCTCATCAATCGCCGAAGCCCACAAAGGACGGTCCCGCACTAAAGCGAGGTTCGCCAAGTAGGGATTCGTGGTGACGCCGATGGCTCCACGGTTCAAGCCGATCTGTAACTCCGCAGCCTCCGCAGAGTCATGCCACCATTTCGTGCGGGTTTCGTTGATCACCCAATCGAGATAGGTACTGTGTGCCATGTTTCTCCCTATACTTTGCTGCCGAGAGAATTAACTTAGCTCGCGGCAGGAAACGCGGCTACGAAGCTTCGGTTTTGCCCCCGGTTACGGAATCGTTGGATGTTACGTCGTCTCAGACCGCGACGCCGTGTGGACTGTGGACGGTCTCCAATGCCTGCACCAACGAGCGGTCAATCAGGCAGCACATCTCATCGATTTCGGCTTTGCTGGCGATAAGTGCCGGGGCCACTGCGAACCACGTGGGATCAATACGCATTATCAAGCCGTTTTCCAGTGCCGTACGGCTCAGAGCTTTACCCAACTCGGGGTAGGGTTCCATGCTCTGGGTGTCCTTGACTAGTTCCACCCCCCGCAGGATACCCTTCCCGCGAACTTCCCGGACAACTCCGTACTTCTTCAATTCCTCCAGTTTGCCGGCCAGGTATTCGCCCATTCTCCCGGCCCTTTGGGCCAACCCCTTCTCGACAATCTCGTCCACGACGGCGATTCCCACCGCACAGGCCAGAGGATTGCCCGCAAAGGTGTGCCCGTGAGCGAACTGAATTTCGTCTTCGGGGCGGCCCCAGAAAGCGTCCGCCATATCTTCCCGGGCGATCATGGCCGAAATCGGAAGCATGCCGCTCGACAGACCCTTGCCGCAGCAGATCAAATCCGGGGTCACCCCGAATGTCTGCGCCGCAAACATGGACCCCGTCTTCCCGAAGCCCGTGATGATCTCATCAAAGATGAGCATGACGTTATGGCGAGTGCAGATGTCCCTGAGAAGCTGGAAATATTCTTCTGTGGGAGTAATGATGCCGCCGGTGTTGCCAATCGGCTCGACGATGAATCCCGCCACCGTTTCCGGATCTTCATTGACGATGACGTCCTCGACCATTCGCGCACAGAAGCGATTGCATTCCTCCCAGGAGGCGAACTGGTCCCGGTAGTAGGTCGGCGGGAAAACTTTCAGGAAGCCCGGCATCTGCGGCTCGAACTTGGTCTTCCGGGCTCCGGTGCCGCTGGCGGCCATGGCTCCGGCTGTGCCCCCGTGGTAGCCCTGGTAGCGACTTATGAATTTGTATTTTCCTGGGTGCCCGGTTTGCTTGAAGTACTGCCGCACAAACTTCATGGCCGCTTCGACCGCCTCCGAGCCCCCGCTGAACGCCTTCACATATTTGAGATTTCCCGGAGTGATCGTCCCAATCTTCTCGACAAAATCAAGAGCGACGTCGGAAATACCGTGCAGGGGAGGCGCGAATGTCATTTTCGCCATCTGCCGCTCGAGCGCGGCAACCAATCGTGGGTGGCGATGCCCGAGCGTAGCGACAAACACTCCACCGATGGCGTCGAAGTACCGTTTGCCCGCCACGTCCCAATAGTAAAGACCCTCGGCGCGGTCGAGGATCAAGGGATCAAGCAGGAATTCCGCTCCCTGCTTGTAGTCGAGGAACGTACGCCTGAGCAATTGCTCACGCCTTGAATCAAGCTTCATAGTCAGTGCTCCTCCCAGGGGTCTCGTCTAACACTCATCCAAGCTCAATGACTGGCCAACGGGCTCCCGCTAACCTCCATCACGGTCGCAGTGTGAGGCGGAAAGAGGTAGGAGAATGTTGACTGCGTCACCTCCACTGTCCGCTGGGAAATGTTCACGTTGTCGGTGCTCCCATAAGGATTGAAAGCATCCCAGGTTTTTCCGTTGAGTTCATACACCTCGGCCGGCGTGCCAGCCGGTTGCCAACCCTTGAGGTTGATCTGCGCAGAGACCGCCTCCTCCTGGGCCCGATTGACTACGGCGAGGTACAGCTTGCTCCCGTCCGCAGAGCGGGTTACAACCGCATCGAGAGCCGGCAGCTTATCTTCGAAGGGCACCGGGGCAACGTTGGTTTCAGTTTTCAGAATGTCCTTTCCGATGTGGTTGCTGTACAACACGTAGGCGAAATAGGGCGGAGTCAATTTGATGGCCACCGGGTTCGCTTCAATGATGCCCTGCACGTTAATCAGCGAACAATTCTCCGCCAGAAATATCCGTTTGGAATGGCGGATGAGAGAATTGAAGACCCCGGCGAAGTAGAGCGCGTTAGCCAGGCGGTAATCCGGGTCTTGGGTTTCCGGCAGCCACCAGGAGTTGAACTCAGTGATCGCGAAAAACGGCTTCTCCGGCAAGAGATTGCCGGGAGACGCAATGTTT
This sequence comes from Terriglobia bacterium, assembly GCA_050010335.1. GTDB lineage: Bacteria > Acidobacteriota > Terriglobia > UBA7540 > UBA7540 > Bog-366. Next base: position 18,380 of record JBEKLF010000109.1, on the reverse strand, counting down.
GCTTCCAGTTTCTTGGTGAAATCAGCCGGTTCGGCCACCACGCCGCGATAGAACTTGTTCTGATCGCAAATGGTCGTAGTCTCCCCGTAGCTTCCCGTGTAGATAGAAATGGCGAGGTAGGGTGTAGGTACGGTAGTGAGCAACTGCCGCACCCAATCCGGGTAGCCTACTGAAGACGCGAAGGTTTCAATCGAGGGGTCCACCTTCTTCATGGCGGTGGAGTATTCGTTAAAGCGGCGGCCATAATCCTGGATGGTCGTGCCGCCCGTGTATTGCTCGCTACACAGGGCGGGCGCTTCGTTGCCGATCGCCCACAGTTTTATGCCATAGGGGGCCGCGTGTCCGTTCTGGGCACGCAACCGCCCCATGGGAGTGTCCGCCGCGCCGTTGGCATACTGCACCCAATCCGCCGCCTCCTGCGCCGTTGCCGACGTGTAGTTAACGGTGATGTGCCCGTCATAACCCAGCATTCGGGCAAATTCCATGTACTCATCGGTGCCAAAGTCATTCGAGACCCACTCGTGCCACACGGTGGACCACTTGTCGGGCCGTTTATCGCGCGGGCCGATGCCATTTTTCCAGTGGTAATAGTCCGCGTAGCAGCCACCCGGATAACGGAGGACGGAGACGTGGATCGGCTTCAGCGCTTCAATCACGTCGCGGCGTATGCCGTCCACGTTGTCGGCCGGCATCAAAGAGGCAGAATCCAACCAGAACGTGCCCGTACCCGTAAAGCCTATGCGCAGCCGGGCCTCCTTGGTGTCTTCCGGTATGGAGAACTCGGCCGTGTACTTTGCCCATCCAGACGCCGCAAGCTCGAAATCCTTGTGGAAGTAGACCGGCCCCTTCAGCTTGTCGACCTCCACAAAGCCCTTGCCCGTACCCGTTTTCCTCAGATAGACGTAAAAGGCGTACTTGCGACCTTTGGCGAGCTGCAATCCGATTTGGTAAACACTGGCATGGTTTGAGCCCGGCCCGGCGATCTGGATTTGCTGCGAAGCCCCACCGCCGTAATAAACGGTGTGATCGACCACATACCGGTCATTTACACCGCGGCCATCTTGCAATTCCCAGTAGCGATCATGAATGCGCTCCTCAGGCACCCAGCCGGCGGAAACGCCATTGCCATCCCGGTCACCTTCCTCGAATTTCCGGTCATGCAAAAGCTCGGCCCACAGACCGTCGTCAATCGTGTTGTGTTCATGCTCCATGAACTGCCCAAACAGGTAATGGGGCACTTGCCCGGTGACCTCGCCGGCGTCCACTTGGATGGTGGCCTCCATGGCCGAGCCTTGGGCGGCATGCTGGGGCTGGGTTCGCCCCGTGAGGCAAACAAATCCTACCAAGATGATGGTGAGCAATCGGACACTCGGCTTTCGCCACGTAATTTCTAAAATCCGCATCGAGGAGCCTCCTGGTACGAGAATCAGAATCTTCAGTTTTAGTGGAGCAACCAAATCCGAGTCATTCGCTCACGCGCGCTCATATTAGCACTTTGCGAGTAGGGTAGCGTCCGTCTCGAAAAATATAAACCCCATCGGGCGACTTGCCCTCTTCGTCGAAAAGTGCCAGACAGTTGTGATCTGCGAGCCAGGGCTCCGGCAAGTAGAGGCTGTGCTGAGGGCCGATCTCCCAATACCTCCCGAGAGCCTTCCCATTCAAGTAAGCCTGTCCCTTGCTCAACCCTTGAGTTGCGAGAAACAGTGGTCCCGGCAGGTCGGGCTTGTCGAATGTGCCCTCCCACCAGACGGGCGAGTCGGGAAAGGTGGAGCCTTCATCGACCGGGTCCTGCCATGGCTTGAATTGCCAGCGTACCAGTGCCTGTTGTTTCGAGAACGTGAACAGAACAACGCGATCTCCTACATCCTGAATGGGTTCACCGTAGAACACCAGTTCAATGTCCGCATGATCTCCTGACAGAAACGAATCGAGGACGAATTCGCTGAAGCAGACCCCACTTATCAAGGGGCAATCCCCCCCATGTTCTCCGGCCAGACGTCCATTGACGTAAACCCATCCGTATTGCGGGACCCAGCGGAAAACCAGCAATCCTCCATCTCCTGCCTTGATCGGGACTCGGAAACGAAGGCGAGAGAAGCGAAAGGTTGGCTTGCCGTAACCGGAAGAGCGGAAGGTTCGAAATTCCCAGCTTTCCCGCGGTGGACCCGAGGGAACAGAGTACTCAGCTGTTCCAAGAGGCACTTGGATGGCGTCTAGGTAGACGCTGCCCTGAATTCCCTTGCGGTCCATGCATTTGCCCTCGCAATAGCGGCCCATATTGTCACAGAGGAAAACGAACTCGTTGGTGCCTCGAACCAAATGCACCGGCAAGGGATTTCGGGATGCCTGGGCTCCCCGTCCCCAGACCCCCGATTTCTTGCCCCGATGGAAGATGTGAAAACGATCGGCGGCGAGTGTCAAGAAGATGTTACTGTCGCGTTCCTCATCCGAGTCAAGGAATGCGCGATACCACGCGTAGCCATAATATGACCCCAACTGTTCCAGTGGCTTAGGGGCGCCGATATCGCGCCAGCCAGGCGATTCGTTCTTCAGTTCCGGCAATGGCTTCGCCCGCCAGCCAGTCAATCGAACCAGACGGTTGGGAACAGCTTCTGCCGGAACGAGAGACCGATGGTATTCTCCGCTGGACGAAATGGTGTGGATCGTAGCTGAACGGTTATCAAACCAGCATTCATGCTGCCCATTATGGGGCTCGCCAACGTAAGCAGGTCCAATAAGAATCCTTCCATCGGCAAACCACGTCTGGTCAGCCAATTCGCGAGAAACCGCGACCACCGTTAATCCACTCACGGTCAGCTTTACGGGTTCATCCGGCGAAAACACAACTTCTACTGCCTGGCCGTTGATCGAGAACATTCCACGATGGCCGGCTTCACCTTGAAGAATGATGATTCGCTGCCCGGTTGTTCCTCCCATTCCTAACATTGTGGCATTCGAATAATCCAGCCGATGCTGTTCGTCAATCTGGAACTGGAAAGGCACCATTAGGGGATAAGCGGAGCCTTCCGCCAGTTCCAGCAGGCCCCCCGAAGGCAATCGCACACACCCCGGCTGAAGAGCTAATTCCCGACTCGATCGTGTCTCGGTCATGGCATACAGTGCAGGAGAACCAGACGCCGCGTTCCGTTCCGATGACTCATGGTCGGGATATTGCGGAAGAACAAATAGCATGAAACCTTGCGGAGAGCGCAAGGCACGGCCGCGGACGGGCCCGACAATCCCCACAGGCATCGGGGCTTCGCTCGAGTTACTGAAGAATTCATTGAAATTCGTCGCCAGCAGGTTTATGCCTTTCGTCGCAAAATACATTTCGTCCAGTGCGCCACCTTCACACACCGGCGCATTAAACCAATACCGGGTGGTTATAAAGCACTGGTCAGATATATCGGTACTGCTTGCCCAAAATCCGAAATTCGTTCCCCCATGGAACATATAATAATTAAACATGGCCCGCAACGAGAGGGATTGCATGGTTCGTTGCCGGAATTCATCCAGTTGGCTATTGGGCATCACCGAAGGCTGGCCCCACATTTCCATCCAGTCCATGTACAATTCGTAGATCATGGCAGGCCATTGAGGGTATCGGTCCCGGAAGGCCCGTACGGCTTCTTCGGACTGACCAATCGTCTTAAAGGAGCCCGGAACCGAAACCCTGAAGTCATCGCAGTCGGTGATGAGAACTTCCACCCCAAGCTCCTGCAAGGTACGAACCAGCCACTCCAAATACTCGATGCCGCCCGGCCGATCGGAAGCGAACCATTCGTTCTCGGCCTGCACCAGGATTACAGGACCACCGCGAGTTGCCTGTCGCGAGACAATTTGAGGGATCAACTGTTCGAAGTAATGGCGAATGTAAGGCAGTGCCACATTGTTCATGGTGCGGAATTCAATCCCCGTTTTAGCGAGGAGCCACGCCGGGTAGCCTCCACAATCCCATTCGCCGGAAATGAAAGGACCCACGCGCAAAAAGCAATACATGCCGAGTTCCTGGCACAAATCAACAAATCTTCCGATGTTACGGTCACCTTCGAAGTCAAAGGTTCCCTCTTGGGCTTCGTGAAAATTCCACGGAACATATGTTTCGACACAGTTTAGGCCAGCACGTTTGCCACGTAAGATCCTGTCCCGCCACAGCTCATGCGGGCAGCGGTGGTAGTGAATCGCGCCCGAAACCAGGAACACGGGGTTGCCATTGATCATGAAGCATCGTGGGGTGGGGACAATGCCCGAGGAAGCGTCTTTCTGCTCCCCCGGTGCTTTGATCTCCATCGCTCGGGCTCTTGAACCGAGTGCTGCTTCCAGAAACAAATCTCCTCGAATTGCGGCGCCGCCCGTCAGCAGAGTAAACGTCCTGCGCGTGATCTTGTGCTCCATTCTTACTCCTCCGCCTCGGGGGAAATCCGCCAAAGTTCCATTCCGCGCAGCAGTACCGTCCCGCACGGAGCAGCACATGCAAGTTTCGTTCCCGGCACAGCCTCAAGAAGTGATCGAGGTCCCTTTGACCCACAAACTCGTATGGGTCTTTCTCGTCTCATGGAAGTTCCAGAAGACATAAGTAGAGACACAGTTCACCCCGAGTTGTGCACTACAATCCAAACGGTGACTTCAAATCGAAGCACTCGTTAGCTATCAAATCTTACCGACAATTACTTGAGTGGATCCTTCCCTCGCTGGTCATCCGCGCCGTTGGGGCGCACTGAGAAAAGCGGGCTAAAGATTCGCAACGCCACCACCCCGGAGCCCGTTCACAAGCAGATCTATTTCACCCTAAGAATTCCTACCGAGGTCATGAAACCCCTCAAGACCTGGGAGGGAGAATCCACATCGTCGCGAGAGGAAACCGCAACCCATTCCAAGTAAATCACTTCATTCACTCGGGTGCGGAAGTTAGCCTGGGCGGGATCAACTCCCGCCCTAGCCGCGGAGCTTCACCAGATGAACTTCATAGCAACTTGGCCGACTCGCGCACCGCCTGCCCCGGTCACAAAGCCGAAAGATGAGCTGAGGATGTTCCCAGTCGGACCCCCGAATTGGGCATGATTGAAGGCGCTGAAGAGTTCGGCCCGGAATTGCAGCTTCTTCGATTCCGCCAAGCGGAGTTCTTTAGCCAACGACAGGTCCCAGTTGTTCCAACCAGGTCCGTGGAAGAAGCGCCGGCTGGAATTCCCAAGTTGCCCAATGGCCTCATTCGTGAACAACGAGGGGTTGAAGTAAGGATTCGTCCCGGTGGACGGATCGCCTTTGCGGGGATCGGTGATGTTCAGGGGGCCCGGGAGGCGGTTTGGTTCGTCCACGGAGTTGCCCTGGCCTGTACTGAAAGTCCCTAAGAGCGAGTTATCGTCCGGCTCTAACATATACACCGGGAAGCCCGTGGCGAAGCGCGTAATTCCGCTGATGGTCCAGCCACTGGTCAGGCGGTTGGGGTGCCAGAGCTTGCCAAAAGGTATCTGATATCTGTAACTCATGACGAAGTTGTTCGGAACATCGAAGGCGGACAATGACTTCGTAATCTTTGGGTTGACCGGGTTAATATTGTCGCCTTGGCTAATTCCCCAGCCTGACGCGTTATCGAGTGATTTGCTGAAGGTGTAACCGGCGAGGAATTCCAGGCCGCCGACTGTGTGGCGCAGCGTCACCTCGAGAGCGTTGTAATTGGAGTTGGCCATCGTCGCCATCCAGCCGTTGCTGCCGAAAGCAGGCCCAAAAGGAGAACGTGTGGTGTTTATGACTCCCCCGGTAATGGGGTAGTACGTCCCATTTTCGCCGTAGGGACCGCAAGTAACTCCATTGGTCACTTCATTCGGCTGGCTTACGCTCAGGCACAGAGCCGGATTACCGGTATTGTTCTCCACGGTGCCGAGAAGTCGGTGAGCTTGCGTCCCCACGTAGCTCACGCTGAGCAACGTAGCAGCCCCGAACTGCCGCTGTAAGGAGAAATTGTAGTGCTCTGCATAGGGAAGGCGGTTGCGGTAATACCAAGTCGGCGAGCTGCTGATGGGCTCGAATTGCGCCCAGTTGACGGAGTTGTCAGAGTTGTTGGGCCCCGGTGTGTTTAAGGGGGGTAGGGTCACGGGGAAGCGCTCACCCTCATTGTATCCAGTGCTGCGATCAACATAGGGGTTCGCAAACATGGGTGGAGTAGGACTGGACCACCAATACCCGTAGGGAGCATTTCCCGCCTCCTGTGAGATCATCCGATCTTCCCAAGATGAATAATAAACGCCAAACGCCGCGCGGATGCTTGTCTTGCCAGGACCGCCCAATAGCTTACCAAGGAATCCAGCGGTTGCAGAGGGAGCATAGGCCAGACCAATGCGCGGGGAAAAATTGTTGTAGCGCGTGGGGGAAAGCGTGGAGGGAATCCCAGGATCACCCGGGAAAACCCAGCCTGTCGGCGCTCCCGGAAAATCCTTCGATTGGAGACCGGGGACGAGCGTTCGTTGTTCGTTGTGGGTTTCCCACCAGGGGGTGCTGACTTCCCAGCGCAATCCAAAATTCAGTGTAAGGTTCCGGGTGGCCCGCCAGCTATCCTGGCCGTACAGAGCGTAATAGCGGGCGCGATTATACATCGTCGGGACGAGGCCCTGGTTGAACGATGCGGGCGCCCCAATCAAGAAATCAGCAAAATCACTGCCCGTTTCCCCTCCGTTGAACCCGTACCCTCCATTGTAGGCTAACGGGAAGGTAAAAGTGACCTGGTCGTAACTGAAGTTTCCACCAAATTTCAGCGTGTGCGTGCCCTTGACCTTGGAAAAGTTGTCCAGCACCTGATAGGTGTTGCCCCAGGTATAGAGAGGCCCATTAGCGGCGCCGATGCTGAAGTTATTGAAGCCGACGCTTTCGACGTTCTGGTGCTGGGGATCATTCGGATAGATCCCAGTAAAACCTTGGGAAGCAAGTGAGACCCCTAGCCCGCCAACCGGAACACCACCAAAATTTACATTGCGCGTGTAAATAAGGTGGAGTTCGTTGACGGAGCTGGGGCCAAACGACTTGGTGATGCCTAAGTTAATCGTCTGATTCCGGCCGTTGTTACTTGAGCTGAACCCCGGAACATTCGCTCCGCCGTAAGGATTAATGTATGCCCAATCATCCAGGTAATAATAGCCCGCGAGCAGGCCCAGGCGGGTGTTGACATCGAGCCGAGCACTGCCCATGTCGTCCCTCGTCGTTGCGTCGTACGCCGAAGTGGTAAATTCCGAGGAGCCCAAGTTGGCAGGCGGAATGTACTTCATAAGGGCATTGCTGGGCGCAGTGAATGCGGACTGAGGGATAACCGCGTTGGGAAATACGCATTGAGCGCTACTTGTACACCCGCTCGTGTAGTACGGCTCGCGGGCAGTGACCGGGTAGCCCAATTCCTGCGCAAGCGTGCTGGCCCAGAACCCACCATTCACCGTCCCCGTGAGTTGGCTGGCCACATCCGCCAAGTTCCCGGTCCGGTCGGCGGCTGAGGGCACCAAGATAAGCCCGGTGTCCACGCCCTGCACCGTGCGCGTTCCCTGGTAGTCAGTGAAAAAGAACAGCTTGTCATGCCGGATAGGCCCGCCCGCCGTGCCTCCGAACTGGTTTTGGTGCAAGACCGCGCGGGCCGGTGAGTAGAAGTTCCGTGCGTCAAGGTTGGGGTTCCGCATGAAGTCGAAGGCATCCCCATGATACTGGTTGGTTCCCGACTTGGTGAGTACGTTGATCAGCCCCCCACCATAGTTGCCATACTCCGCGTCCGCATTGTTGGTGAGAACGCGAAATTCCGCCATGGAATCCAGGTTGGGAGTTATGGCGGGCGCATTGTTCAACTTGTCCTCGACGCTGCCACCGTTGATCATGAAGCCGTTGGCAGATTCCCGTTGCCCACTTATGGAGACACTCGACCCCTCCCCACTACTCCCCGGAGCCACGCCCGGTTGCAGACCGAGCAAGTCCAAATAGCTGCGGCCGTTCAAAGGGAGTGCAAGCATCTCGGTGGTCCCGATGACATCGCCCATCTGTGTGTTGCTGGTCTCCACGTGGGCGGCGGTAGCTGAAACATTAACTTCCTGCGTCACCGCGCCCACCTGAAGCGTAGCGTCTACCCGCAGGGCGGTGTTAACGTCAATCACCAAACCCGTCTGCCGATATTCCTTGAACTCGCCGGCCTTGACTTGGACCTCGTAATGGCCTGCGGGAAGGAAAGGGAAGGAATAAAAGCCCTCGGCGTTGGTCTGGGTCGAATTCTGAATATTGGTGTCAGTATTGACCGCCACAACCGTTGCTCCGGGAACGACGGCCCCGGATGAGTCCATTACGGTTCCGGAAATACTTCCGGTGATGCCAGCCTGAACAACAACTGCGCTAAGCAGCAGTGCCAGCATCAGTCCTGCCAATTTGAAATTCCTCATGTGCGCCTCCTTGATTTAGCTTTAGAAATTCTTGGGGCCCATGAACCGACAGAACTTACAGGGCACGTCTCCTGAGGGGGGATGTCCTCGAGAGGCAAGCTCCAAGATGCTTCGAGTGTCGCTGTGGAGAATCCCCTTGCAGGATTGCGCCTGAGCGGGTCGGACACAAACATTGTTGACCCACGGCTGAGTTGGCTCTGGCAGCAACGAGGCACGGGAAGAGAATCAGTCCGGAAACAACGCTCGATAGCATGGGATAAGTAAATGCGATCCTTCTCCAGGCGTACCGCCACGTTAAATTCGATATTCGATATTCGTTCGCAACGCGCCTTATAACCCAATGCACTCCCGCTGTCAAGCGAAAACTTCAGCCTGTTAGAACTCCAGCCTGGAAACCCCGTGGCCCCCAAGGAGAACTTGACTTTTCAGTCTCGTTTAACGATTATCGAACGCATGATCAGACTACCTAAACGCAGTAACCTTGCTACACAGATCACTGAAGGGCTATTCGACGCGATCCTCCGAGGCGAACTCAAGCCAGGCGAGCAAATCATCGAGACGAAGATGGCCAAGCAGCTCGGTGTCGGCCAGAGTACATTTCGTGAAGCCCTCCAGGCCCTCGAACATAGGGGTCTTGTCACTAAAAACCGCAACACCTTCGTCACCGAGCTTACGGTGCAGGACGTCGAAGTCCTGTTCGCTGTCCGGCTGGAACTCGAACCGCTGGCGGCTTCGCTGGCGTGCGGCAGATTAACCGGCGCGCAGATTCGACAGCTCGAACTTCGCCTCGAAAGGATGGAAAAGGCCAGGCTGCGACGCGACTATACTTCGCTTCTGGCGAACGACCTGGCCTTCCATCAACTCATCTGGGAAGCTCCGCAAGTGGACACCCTGAAGCGAATTCTGAATCTTGTGCTGCCTCCACTTTTTGCGTTCTTCTTCACGAGGCACTCGCACGCTTTCTCCGATAATCCAGACTTGGCCGAAGAGACGTTCAGAAAAGAGTACGACGATCATCGCAGACTCTTCCTCGCTCTCCTAGAAGGCAAACCTGAAGAAGCCAAGCGGACGTTTCGAGACGTAACCCGAAATTTCTTGCAAACAATTTTGGAGTTGAAGGAAGAGTCCGCGTCGTCTCAACCCCAGGCAGGAACTGGACAACCTTCTGCGGAGATGGGCGAACGGTCGGCGGCCACCCCCTCGCCCTAAGCAGGTAGGGGCGACTTCACCCGCGGTTGAAAGGGTAGCGGCGGGTTTACCCCGCCATCGGCGACGAAGGAGGCAGCGGCGGCTTCAGCCCAGGCCTATCCAAATTGCCGTCCGCCATAAAACGGGACCTTCGGCTTCGCCGCTTACTAATCAAGCAAATAGCTATGCGAGGAGTCTTGGAGTGCAGCAGCAGCAGCGAGCGCTTTGAATGTCTGCGAACCGTGAAAGTGCATCGACAGCTAGCAAGCTTGCTACGCTCTCTGAACTAGTCGGTCGAGTTGAAAGGCGGAAGCTGCTGTTACCGCAGTCCAAAGGCGCTTCGCGCATTCTTATCCAGAGTGGCGAGCCATGAATTCGATCTGACGACCTGGAGAAATCGATGGCGATTGAACCCGCAATACCGCGCGCCAGGCTACTGCGCCGACAAGTTCTTACCGACCAAGATATCAGTTCCATCCAACAAAGCTCGCTGGCGGTCCTGGAAAAAGTTGGGATTCTGATCGAGCATCCGAGGGCATTGGCGCTGCTGGCGGAAGCCGGAGCGGCCGTGAACCCAGACTCTCAGCACGCGAAGATTCCGGCGGCGCTGGTGGAGAAGGCCTTGCGCACGGTCCCTTCGGAGTTTCTCCTCGCCGGTCAAGATCCATCGCGTGACGTCGTTATCGGCCACGATAGCCCGCCGCGGGGAAGACCTGTAATGTCGCTCGACTGGATCGTGGACTACGGCACGAAGAAGCGGCGCGAGGTAACCAGGAAAGATCTCGAGGCTTGGGTTCGCGTGGCCGAATCTTTGCCGAACCTTCCCCTCGTCACGGGCGTCTACCCCTGGGATGTGCCGCTTGAAACGCGCGACGTTTGGGCCGCCGAAGCGATGCTGCGCCTCGCGACCAAGCCCATCCTCATGGCTCCCTTTTCCGGCCGCACGGTCCTGTGGCTTTCCCGGATGCTCAACACGCTTCCCGATCAGCGCGCACCCAAGGCCGTCATCTTCGCTTCCTGCAACAGCCCGCTCATCTATTCGCACGGTCAGATGGACGCAGTGCTCGGGGCGGCCAAGTACGATCTTCCCGTGATGGTGAATTCCTCCGCCGTCACGGGCGCCACGGCCCCCGTTTCGCTGGCAGGCACCTTGGTTGTCATGAATGCGGAGATCCTGGCAGGCATCGTGGTGGCTCAACTCGCCAAGCCGGGAACCAAAGTGATTTATGCGGGGCACCCCGTGGTGCTCGACATGCACACCAGCATTGTCTCTATGGGGTATACCGAGGTTGGCCTTCTGGCCGCTGCGCTGGTGGACCTGGGCAGGAGCTATGGAATCCCCACGGCCAGCAACGGGCTGACCACGGATTCCCACGCGTGCGACGAACAGGCCGCGGTGGAGAAGATGATCACCGGTTATTCCGCGGTTTTAAGCGGCGCGGTCCTGAACGGTGGGGCAGGGAGCCTGGCGACCGTGGGCACAGCCAGTCTGGAGCAGTTGGTCATTGACGACGATATCTACGAGCGGATCCTGCGCATGTGCCGGGGGATCGACTGCAACCCCGAGACACTGGCGTTCGATGTCATCGAAGCCGTAGGCCCCAATCGCCATTATCTTGCGGAGCCGCACACGCTCGAATACCTGCGGCGGGAATTCAGCTTTTCCAAGCTGGCCACCCGTCTGAATTCTGAAGCTTGGATCGAGTCCGGCGCAAAGGACTGCGTCGAACTCGCTGCCGACCGCGTTGATTCGATCCTTAGCAGCCCAGCCGAACCGCGTCTCGACCCACCGGTCCTCCACGAGTTGAGGCGTCTCGTCGCCACGGCGGAACAAGAAGAGAAGCAGGCGGCCTAAATCCCAAGGAGCACCCATGTTCTCACGAGCCCGTTTTGTCGACTGGACGCTGCTGTTGGTTTGCAACCTGATCTGGGCGAGCCAGTTTGTAATGGTCAAGCTGGTTCAGCAGCAGATGGGGCCGGTGTTTGCCACGTTTTTTCCCATGACGCTGGCGATGCTGTTTCTCATTCCCGTCGTGAGCAGGGAACGAAGGCAATCCGGAAGCAACAACGACCCCATGCCCACTCGCGACATCCTCCAATTCATCCTGATTGGAGTTCTCGGGCAGGTCGTGGCCCAGCTTTTCATCACCTGGGGCGTACGTTGGTCGCTCGCTTCCAACGCGGCGCTATTAATGCTCACGCTTCCAATTTCCACCGCCGTTATGGCGTATTTCTTTCTTGATGAACGCATGACGCGAGTCCGCTGGATCAGCTTTGCGCTGGCCTTGGTCGGCGTGATGGAATGCTCCGGCGTGGACTGGAAAGAACTCAATCTGGTAAGCGTCAGGTTCCTGCTGGGCAACCTCATGATCTTCCTGAGCGTGAACGGCAGCGCGTTCTACAATGCTTACAGTAAGAAGTTGCTGCGCCGGTATTCACCCTTGCAGGTCTTGTTGTACAGCTATTACGCGGTCTTCGCCTTCCTCTGCCCAATCACGGTCTACACCGAACCCGCGGGGTTCATCAATCTGCCCCATTATAACCGGGTCGTCTGGCTGGGACTCGTGATGCTCGCCCTCTTTCAGTACTTCCTATCCATGGTGATTTTCCTCAATGTGCTTTCCCGCCTCGACGCCACGCAAGCGGCGGTTTCGAACTATCTCATCCCGTTCTTCGGGGTGGTGATCGCGGCCATCGTGCTGCATGAGCGGCTGACGAAGTACATGATCGTCGGCGGCCTCCTGGTGCTAGCCAGTACCCTGCTTGTAACGGTCTACGAGGAGCATCAGCGCGCCGCTGAAACGGTGAGCTCCCCCTCTGCCTGATACCTTCGCTCCCCAGAGCGGGGCATGTTTGCGACGCGGAGACTCAACATGAATCTTGGGAGAACCGCAAAGGAGGGATTTTTCAAAATGCGCGTTCAAATGAACCGTGGGCGCTCGGATGCAGCGCACGTTTTGCCAAAGATGCTCCGTGTGCCAGTCCTGATACTAGTGGTCTGCGTGTGCCAGTTTGCCGCTGCCACCGCACGCGGTCAGTCCTTTTCCGAGACCTCAGAACAACACGAAGCACGCATCGCATGGTGGCGGGCAGCGCGCTTCGGGATGTTCATCCATTGGGGTATTTACGCGATTCCGGGCCGAGGCGAGTGGGTACAGTGGACTGAGCAAATACCTGTGGAGGAGTACGCGAAGCTTGCGGACCAGTTCCGGCCGGAGAAGTTCGACCCCGATCAGTGGGCCGCCACGGCCAAGGCCGCGGGGATGAAATACATGGTGATGACCGCCCGTCACCATGACGGGTTCAGCATGTTCGATAGCCGGGCAAGTGACTTTACGAGCGTCAAAACGGCCGCGAAACGCGATTTTGTAGCGGATTACGTCCATGCGGTCCGCAAAGCCGGATTGCGGGTTGGTCTGTATTATTCTCCTCTGGATTGGCGTTATCCCGGGTTTTTCTTTCCCGATCTGCAACTGAGGAACGCCGAGGCCATGCGTGAGCAGTATCACCGGCAGGTGGAAGAGTTACTCTCGAACTATGGACCCATCGATGTGCTCTGGTTCGATGGTGGCGAGCAGGACTGGCTGAGTTTTGGCGGCGACTGGGCTGGGGGAAGCACCGATGGCTGGCGTGAGCGCCCTGCGGGTCAGCATTACCGCGGACGGTTTTCTTGGGAACACGATAAGGTTTATGCCACGATCCGCCGCCTTCAGCCACAGGTGATTGTGAACGAGCGCGCGGATATGCCCGCGGATTTTCACGTCCGCGAAGGTGACGAAAGCCTTGGCTCATTCGACAACGAGCATCCCTGGGAGCTGTGTACTACCCTGGCGGGTACGTGGGGATGGCAGGCGAACGCTGCCGTCCGACCACTGCGCGGTGTTATCCAGTTGCTCGTCAATGTTGCTGGGCGCGACGGAAACTTCCTGCTGAACGTGGGGCCGCGGCCGGACGGGCAGATTGATCCTCCGCAGGTCCAACGGCTAAAGGAGATCGGCGAGTGGTTGGGCGAATACGGCGAGAGTATCTACTCGACCCGCGGGGGCCCGTTTCTACCCGGTGATTATGGTGTTTCGACGCGGACGGGCAGCACAATTTACGTCCACATTCTGAAGAGTCCCGGAGACAAAATCGTTTTGCCGGCGCTCCCTGTCAAGGTTGTTCGTGCCTCGGTGCTAAGCGGCAGCGAGTTGCGCTTTGCTCAAACCGATCAGCATCTTGAAATCTCTTTGTCCTCCCGCAGCCCATCCGAAATAGACACAGTGGTAAAACTTGAACTGGCCCAAACTGCGGATGGTATCAAGCCGGTGGCTGTAATGGCACAGTAAACTTCTCCACAGATTCCGAACCGCCGGGTCGTGTTGTTGGGAATTTCCACATGCCGTCCGGCAAAGTGCCACGCGAGATCTCTTCGTTCCGCTCATTAGACCCTTCCTCAGTCCGCGCGGGGTTCAGCTTACCGGATGGTCCGTAGCGCGCCCGCAGCAACTGCCCCAGGAGGTGTTGGACCTGCCGGAGCCGTCGCTCCTGGCTCTCCCGGCGCGCTGGCAGACTGACCAACATCTGCTGCAAAACGGGGTGTCCTCCGGTAGGTGGTGGCGGTCCATCTCCACGGTGATGTTCCTCCTCGGCCCGCTCCCAGTCTATCGCCAAACCCACCCAGCCTTTCATCAGCTCCCGAAGCTGCTTGTAGTTGGCCACCTTCTGGCGCATCTCCTCCACTTTTTCGGGCCGCAGGAAACGCGTGCTGCTCTTGCCCTGCCAGGTGTAGCGCAACTGGTAGTAAGGCCCGTGCTTTTGCGGTTTCTTGGGGTCTTTGCAGCGGCAGCCCGGGTTGCCGCAGACGTTGCACTGCTCGCTGATACTGCCTGGATGGAGCGCCCCGAGTTCCAGGAGTTGCAATCTTCGCCGACGGGTGCTTCTACCACGGCTGCCCCGAGCACGGTCATGTGCCAAAGTCCAACCTGGATTACTGGCTCCCGAAATTGGTCCGCAACCGCAGGCGTTACCGGGCGAACCGGAGGGCCTTGCGGAAGATGGGCTTTGCCGTGTGGAGATTGTGGGAACACGAACTGAAGGGGAGGCGCATGGCCCGGACGCAACTAGCACTGACCCGCAAGCTGAAAGCCCCGCTCGACCTTCACAGGAGCTGGCAGAAGGGTGCACATGCCGAACTTCCAGCCCGGCGATTAAATCAAGTCTGAGTTCCAGGATGATGCGACAGGCAAGAGCGAGTGGATGTGGGTGCAGGTGGATTCCTGCGACGACGAGGCGGGCGTCCTGTTCGGGAGGCTTGACAACGAGCCGCTGCTGGGCGCATCCCTCCATGTGGGCGACGAGCTTGCAGTGAGCTACGACAAGGTCGTGGAGCACAGGAAGGCGTCGGAGTTCGAGAAGCAGTAAGGGGCGGCCGAGTTCCATCAGTCCTGTGCTGGATTGAGCGAAAAAAAGGTTAGTTGCCAGCCCGATGGCCAACCCGATGCTGAACGAACTTACAAGCACTTAGCGGAGTTAGCAGCCCCTGTGAGCACCTGTAAGTTGTTGATAAATCAATGAACTGCGGATTGACACGGTAGAGTTCAAATGCAGCTGTACCTCGACGCGCACCCAGCAGGGACCCTTCCTATTGCAGGGTGATCACAGGTAGCAAGCTCAACGCCTCCGTTCTTGCTGCCACAATTCAAAGTGCGGAGCCAATGCTGCGGCACGCATTACGCACACAAATCCGGTTTGCTTTCCCTGTAAAGGACACAAAAACACGACACCGACTGCAGTACTAACCCTGATCGGAAAGTCAGACGCCAAGTCTCGGAGTGCTACACGGAGCCAGAGGAGAGCGAGGGCAAATGCGTGGCGCCAAATAAGGTCCATTCGGGCAGCCGCTCAGTGTCGACGCTTGCGCGTTCGAACCTTTGGCACCAGACAATACAAGCACTGCGGTGCAGATGGGCCGGAGTGAGTAATCTGCAACCTGCACACAGGTGCAAAAATATGTCGTCATCATTGGCAATAGGTATAGGGTTGCCGGTCAGCCACGGGTAATCGAATTGACGCCCTTTGGGGGTGTGAGCCCGTGCAGGCGCAGAATACTACCTCTTCTTCACGAACACCGTTGCTCCCGTGGCACTATCAGGGATCCTGATCAGCACGATGCCGGGGCTCCATTGAAGTACCACCCGGCGCCTGCCCAGTCAAGCTTTTCCAAAATCCAACCGGACCACGGCGCGTTCGCCCGATTCCATTTGGCGGGGCATGTACGACACACCGTGGGCGCGAAGTTCTGATCCTTACCTACAGCAAGGGGAAGGGAAACTACGACCGACCTCTCCGGCGCCGATAAGGTGCGAACTGCGAAGTCGATGATCTTCTTGGCCACAGAACTAACCGAAGGTGGAGGTATCACGCATAGAACCGCGGGCGAACTCATCCCAATCAACATTTAGACGGCAAAACCCCTTCAGGAAGGGGGTTTTGTTACATAAAATGTCCGTGCCAGATCATGGTTGCAATGCACCTGGGTTGAGTTGGCTGCGCTTGCCGCAGAAGAACAGAAGAATCACGTACGCCTAGTTTAAAATTGGGCCGATTTGGAAAGGAAGCTTTGTGCGCTTTTCATGTCGGTTTCATGCCCAGCGGGGTTTAGGTGGACCGAGGGTGGCCATTGACTGGCGGTTTTAAGTCCGCATGTCAATGACAGAAATTCGGGTTTCTCCCTCTTGCCAACAAATAGAATCAGTAGGATACTAGACGTGGCGCGTAAGGGATAGGAGGGGCGATCGCAAGTTTTGGGCATCAAAAGGACAACGGCAGTTCAGAGTTTGCTTATAAGTTATTGAAAATACAGCACGGGCCCATAGCTCAGTTGGTTAGAGCGCCGGACTCATAATCTCCTTGTCATGATGTGGGTGCGTGTGTTTTCAGCGGTTTACGGCGGCATTAGTAGGGTAAAACGGCCTCATTTGGGCGTAGTCGGCAGCATTTTGGGCAAGGAAATGGGCAAGGGCTTGCCTCGGGCCCTGGGCCTGTTTGTGATGCACTGGACGCCAGTGATTTCTATCTGTAACCCCGCTAACCTACCGGCCATTGGCCAAAGCTGCACAGAGACGTTGATGCTTTCAAACGTTTCCAGCACCACGTGAGCGCAGGCAGCCTAATCCGGCTGGCTTCGGACCGATTGTGTGTGTAACTGACCGGCGGCCCTGGCCGCTGATTCGCCGATCAGTGCAGAGCAAGCTGCTGGCTGCGTGTTTTGTTTCTTTTGCAGGCCGATCAGTCAGGATTTGTGTGCGATATGTGTGCAGAGTATCGCCACGGTCCGAGCACTTTAGATGGGTGAACATGAGTAAGACACTGTTCGGGAGTACTATTGTTGGCTGGGGTGCCCGCCCGGCGATCGTGTGGGTTTACCTGGTCAGACATAGTCATTCTGCCGCTCCAAGAAGCACCAGCGGTAGAGAATTTTGCCGTATGCCTTGCCATTCGAACCGTTGTGGATGGCTAGTAGTACTATGTTATAAAAAGGGCATCCCGCAGTACGGACACCCTTTAAGCCGTCGCAGCAAAATTTGCGCGATCATCATGCGCAACGTTGCGATTGACCACGGATGTTGCCGCGCGCTGCGCACGGGCAGCACCCCGCGGCCGGAAATCCGGCGGGATCTGGGGCAAGGATAATTCCAGTTGACCGGCGCGGGCGGAGGGGGAAAAACAGCTCCTCTCGGCCACCCGGAACCCATACGCCGCGATGCATAAGGTGGCATGATGATGAAACCCGCGCCAACCTCCCACCTCGAAATGCCCCAGCCCCAATTCCTGCTTCAATTCTTCGCAGTCGCGCTCGATGATCCAACGCAGCTTGGCCAGGAAGACCAAGTCCCGGAGGGGCGTTTCCGCGGGCAAGGTGGACAGCCAATACTTCGTGGGTTCGGCTTCTCCCTTCGGCCACTCGATGAGCAGCCATTCTTCCCGACGAGGGTCGCTGCGCCGCTCATCCCGATGCGCCGGACGGACCCGGAGCGAAGCGCGAACGGAGGGGATGTTTCGCCCCTTCTCGCCAGGTGACGTTTTTCCCCATCTTCTTCGGCTACCTCTGCGCCAGTGCCAGCCGCTCTGCTGAGGCAACCGTCGTTGCTTGGCCTCCTCGATCTTCTCGTCCTCGTGAAATGCATACAAAAACTGCCGGGCGGCGGCGGGCAAGGGCAGTTCGTGCCCGACCATCTCCGCCAGACCGGGGTCTCCGCGCAGGCGCCAGAAATCCTCCGGGCATTCGCCCCCAGCGGCATTGAGAACGACGAAGCTCTCGACGAACGTGGCTTCGTCGTAGTCGCACTCCTGCTCCTTCACGCGCACGTGGTCCTTCACACTCTGGAGCAATCCCAAGGAGCGGAAGGCCTGGACCACCAGCGGGATTCCCCCCAGCGCGGTCAGAGTTTCTTCCAGGGGCTGGGGATCAATTTCGAATAGCAAGGGCGATTCGGTAGGCGAAGGCTTGGTCGGTTTGCGCATAGGAGCGATCACCTAGCAATTGCCCACCCAACGGGTGAAAGATCTCGGCGAGGTCGCTTCTGCTGCCCGGAGCACCGCAGCCCGTGTTTGCAGGCTTCCGTAAGGCTGCATTGCAGTCAAGCGAAGAATGGCGCTCAGTTATCTACGGGTCAGGGATGGAACGGAACTGCGATTCAGACAGTAAGAAACCAGGCTGGGCGGCCGACCAGCGCTCGGTCTGTCAACAGGTCTATCCGATCCGCCCGCACGGCGCTTGACGGCCTTTCCGACGGCCAGTTGTCCACCTTC
>JBEKLF010000108.1:0-26414 GCA_050010335.1 Terriglobia bacterium | reverse complement strand
GGACCCCTGAATCTTGACCGCAATGGAGTCGCGACCTCACCCGGATTAACCACGGCTCGCGGCAAACGATCTTTCCACCATCTCAGGAACACCCTACCATCGCTCAATCGCGATTCTTGGGCGCAACGACGACCTCGCACTAGCCCCCCATCACCCAAATAGCCCTCGCCACTGGGGAAAGAGTTGTTGACGAAGGGGCAGGGTGAGGGGTTACTCCCATACCCGCGGCAAAACCCAGCCAGCCGGCCCCACCGGCATCGTTTTGTGACGCGATCGAATGCAAAGCGATATACTCGTGCTGCTCGCAAGGCGAAAACGAAGACCCTGAGTTTAGGAGGGATGATATGTGGATGATCGTGCCCCTTGCAGTCTTTGTGATCTTGATTGCCGCGGTGGCGGTAGTCATTGGCCCGTTTATGACCTTGCGGCGCTTGCCGGAGGGGGCGAACATAAACGGCATGTACCTGGTCAAGGACGGGATGGTGAGCGCAGGAATTGTGCCGCTCGGCGACCACAATGCGGCGCTGGTCGATGCTGGCAACAATGTTGAGGCGAAGCCTCTCCTCGCGGAATTATCCCGCCACGGCCTGGGCCCTGACGACGTGAAGGTGATTCTGCTGACCCACGGTCACCGCGATCACATTGCGGGGATTGCAAAATTCTCCCAAGCTCAGGTGATGGCGCTGGCCACAGAAGTTGATGTGGTGGAAGGCCGTTCTATGGGCGGGGCTCCGCTCATGAGTTTCGTGTCTCCGAAGCCTACCGGCATTCACCTCTCCCGGACCCTGGAGGATGGCGAGGTCTTCCCCTTGGGCCCCTACCAAGTCCGCGTTTTCGCTATTCCAGGCCACACCCCAGGAAGCGCTGCTTACGCCATCGGGGAGAACCTCTTCCTGGGTGACAGTGCCAACCAAGCAAAGGACGGTCGCCTCAAGGAAGGTCCGTGGACCTTCAGCAATAGTGCGGAGCAGAACCGGAAATCGCTGGCGGAACTCGCGCGCCGCCTGGCCGGAGATAGCACTATCAAGACGCTGGTTTTCGCCCACTCCGCACCCTTGGAACGAGGCGTGGCGCCGCTGG
Source organism: Terriglobia bacterium (assembly GCA_050010335.1). Classification (GTDB taxonomy): domain Bacteria; phylum Acidobacteriota; class Terriglobia; order UBA7540; family UBA7540; genus Bog-366. The sequence goes on along the minus strand of JBEKLF010000108.1, from coordinate 25,334 downwards.
TGGAGTTTGCCAGCCGCTCCTGAACTCTCGCGCAGAACAGCCCAGTCCTCCCCTTCGGGGAACGAGTTCGAGGCCTGTCCGCTTCCACTGATCCCCCTCGCCCCCCACAACATCCCAGCGCGCGTGCCATCCTATGTATAATAAAGAACTCCGAGTCGAGGCCGCAGACGCATGTGGGACCGCTATCGAGATTGGATCTACGAATGGGAAATCCGGCTCAACGCCCGCGACAAGAACCGCGTGGTTCGTCCCCTGGAGTGGGGACTTGACTGGACCGAGCATTGGCCCACGGTGAACGGCACACGGGAATCGGCGCAAGCAAATCCTGCGGCGTTCTTTGCCCAACTGAACCAGCAGATCGTTTCGCACAGTGATGAATTCTACTCTTACCGCACTCCCTCCGATTTCCGCTTGGAAAGCGGCTTCCTGCTCTTTACCTCCCCGGTGCGCACGCCGCACGCGGTGAACAATCTGGCGCGGGCGCGCTGGTTTCCCTCCGGACGACGCCGCGCGCTCATTGTGATGCCGCAGTGGAATGCTGACGCCGAAGGCCACAACGGCCTTTGCCGGATTTTTAACATGCTGGGGATTTCGGCGCTGCGCATGAGTTTGCCTTACCACGACTATCGCAAGCCGGCGGAAACCGAGCGGGCGGATTACGCCGTGTCCGCCAACATCGGGCGCACTATCGACGCCGGGCGACAGGCCGTCATCGACGCGCGCGCTTGCCTGGATTGGCTGGAATCGCAGGGCTACTCGGAGTTTGGCATCGTCGGAACCAGCCTCGGTTCGTGTTACGCCTTCCTGACCAGTTCGCACGATCCGCGTTTGCGGGTGAACATCTTCAACCATTTCTCCGTGACTTTCGGCGATGTGGTTTGGACGGGCCAATCCACGCGCCACGTGCGGCAAGGCATCGAGGGCGATATCGATCAGGAGACCTTGCGCCGCGCCTGGATGGGCATCAGCCCCATTTCCTATGTCGATAAGTTCACGCGCTGGCCCAAGCAATCGCTGCTCATCTACGCGACGTACGACCTAACTTTCTTGCCCGTGTATTCCCACCAACTCCTCGATGAATTCACCCGCCGCGGCCTCGCGCATCGCGCGCGCGTTCTGCCCTGTGGCCATTACACTACTGCCGAGGCGCCCTTCAAATTTCTCGATGCTTACTACATGGCGTCGTTCCTGCAATCGGCATTCGACTGATGCCGTGCATTTTTTTCAAAATGGGATTTGCGAAGGAAAACTTGCGGGGGGGGGGAGGAGTGGGATGTGGTCCGTCAGGAAGCCCAAGGGCGGGGCGGCATCTCCGGCCCATGACTTATTGTCGCCCCCCTCGGAGACGAACGGCGCCGCCCGGCCGCGTCGACGTTACTGACAAAATTACCCACTCACCGGGACCACCGGCCGACGGCGGGCCAACATGCGAAAGATCGAGTACACCCCGGCCGCGGCGGCCAGATGCTTCAGGGTGTGCCCGCTCACGCTGTGTCCCAGGCTGAAAATCTGCCGGTCGAGCGATTCGAGAATTTTCGCCAGGACGTAGAATCCCATGGCCACCATCAGGTCTGCGCCGCGCGTGTAGCGGGCGGGGAAAAGCCACAGCAGGAGCAAAATGAGAAGCAGCGTATAAAACTGGACCATGATGTAGAGGCGCAAATCGCCCGCGCCGTGCAATTCACTCGCGTACCACAGCACCACACTTGCCAATCCCAAGAGCAAGAGGGGACCCAGCGCCGCCAACCCCGCGCGAAGATTCACTCGCTCCATCAACATGGCGGAAAGAAGCGACATGAATCCCAGTGTCATGGGCAGGCGATCCCACACCAGCCGCGCGTTGCCGGGAGCCAGATGGTAGTAGGCCGAGCCGAAGCACGTGAGCGCCACTCCCACGGCCAGAATCAGGTAGGGCAAGCGCTCGACCGGCGCAACAAAACGCCGCCCCGTTGTTTCCTGGAGGCCCATTACCACGATCAATCCCCACAATCCGGCGAGCAGGAAGGGCACATTGGAGACCACGTTGAGAAAGTTGGGAACTCCCAGGAAGGTGCGCTGATCGGCAAAATTGTGGTAACCCAGTGGCTGCGCCATGCGCGGGAAAAGCGCTATTGCGATTCCCGCCGCGATGGTGACCGCCCCAAGCATGATGATGCGCGTACGGTGGCTCATCGTGGCCGAAATCCTAGATCAAAATGCGCCGCAAAGCTATTACGGATTCACCGCCGCGGCTAATGCAGCCCCACAAGGGAGCGATCCATTCTCCGTCAGGAGGCCTTGTATAAAACTGGTCACCGCGCGGGGCAAAAATCAACGGGAACCCCTTGAACGGCGTGGTGAAATTGTGCAAGAATAAGATGGTTCAGAGATGCCACCCAAATCTACTCGTCGCACTACGACCTTTAACCCCAAGGCTCTTCTGGAGAGAGTCGAAGAAGGCAGGAGTGTCGCGACCTATGGGCGCAAGCAAGCGGTCTTTTCGCAAGGAGATCCGGCGGATGCGGTGTTTTACGTTCAGAAGGGCCGCGTGAAGTTGACCGTGGTTTCCAAGCAGGGCAAGGAAGCGGTGCTGGGGTTTGTCGGTGCAGACATGTTTTTCGGTGAAGGCTGCCTGGCCGGGCAGCCCTTACGCATGTCGACAGCCACGGCGGTCGAAGACACCACCGTCCTGCGTTTCCAAAAAAAGGGGATGATCCGGCTGCTCCACGCCGATCCAAAATTCTCGGAGCTCTTCAGCACCTACCTGCTCTCCCGCAATATTCGCTTTGAAGAGGACCTGGTCGATCAATTGTTCAATTCGAGCGAAAAACGGCTGGCGCGGATTCTGCTTATGCTCGCGCATTTTGGCAAGGAGGATACGCAGGAACTGGTCATTCCAAAAATCAGCCAGGAAATACTGGCGGGAATGGTCGGAACCACTCGGTCGCGGGTCAGCCACTTCATGAACAAATTCCGCAAGCTCGGGTTGATCAAGTACAACGGCGGTTTACTGGTCCACAGCTCACTCCTCAATATCGTTCTGCATGATTAGGCCATGAACGGCGCATCCTGGCTCGGACCCGCGCAGTAGCGCGAACGGGTCCTAATAAGGATCAATCGACATGCCGCCGCGTGAGCAAACGGGGCCGTCAGTAACTCCGCCGGCCCTTCGGCAAGCCGCCGCATACCTTGCCTGTTGCGCATCCGCTTCCCCCTGCATCCGCATCCCCTTTGCCTCCATCTCCGCGTTGCGGTTGCCCAGCGCCGCCGCCTCGTCGAACAGTCCTACAGCCTTATCCATATCTGGCTTCACGCCGCGGCCGTGCTCATACATCAGGCCAAGGATAAAAAGAGCGTCGGGGTTCTTTTGGGCCGCGGCCAGGTTGGTCCAATAAAGGGCCGTGGTATAGTTTCGCGGCTTGCCCACGCCTTCGTAGTATGCCTTCCCCAGAAGGGCCTGGGCGGAGGCGTCACCTTTGGTAGCCTCCTCTTGGGCGGTCTGGAGGGCATCAGCGTAGTGCCCGGCTTGCCAGGCCATGGTCATGGCTTGATAGGTGTGATTGTCGATCGCCCGTTTCTTGTAACTGGGGTCAACGATTTTGGCGGCTTGGGCGCGAAGCTGGGCGGCGTAAGCGGGATCGCGCGGCCCACCAATTCCCGCGTCGACCAGAATGGCCAGGTTGGCCATGGCGGGGCCGTCGCCCTTGTCCGCGGCGCGCTGGAACCACTGGCGTGACAGGGCGAACTTCTTCTCCGCTTCCGCCCGCTGCGCAGGTGCGACGTAATCATTCACCCCGGGGTTGATTCCCGCGGAAAGGTTCTTGCCGACCTCATTGTAAAACATGGCAAGGAAATACATGCCGTGAACATTGCCCTGATTCGCCGATGAAGTAAGCCATTTTTCACATTGCGCGTAGTAGCCGGTTCCAGGCGGATTCTGGTGGTTAAATAGCATCATCCCGATTCCGGCTTCGGCGTTCGCATCACCCTTCTGCGCCTCCGCCATCAAACCGCGCCAGGCAGTGTTATAGTCCTTTTCCGTTAAGGCCTTAAAAGCTGCATTGACGGCGGGAGAAGCGGAGGGATCCGGGACAAACTCCGCCTTGGTCCCGTGCTGGGGAGGTGGATTGGGCTGCGGCCCGGGTGAAGGCGTTGGTGTGGGCTGAGCCGACCTGTCTCGCCTCCAAGTGACCACCTGCCCCGCCGCGTTGGTGCAGACGACGGTATTGTTGTCGGTGAACCGGTACGTTCCGGAATCGTTGGGCTTGTCGGCGGTCGCGGTCCATTTACCGTTTGCTGCGGAGAACGCTCCGTCGCCGGCGGGCTGGTTGCCGGTGGGAAGGACCACATAATTGTGGTATCCGCTGGCGTCGTGCACGGACACCATGGTGACCGTTTCGCCGTTGTAGGGAAAGGTAGTCTTCCACGTCCCGTAGAAGCGCGCCGTATCGTCCGCTGCGTGCGCGACCGTCGTCAGCCCGATCAAGCCTGCTGCGAGTGCGCTGCACATCCCGATCCTTGTGCGTCGCGTGAGCATCACGATTCACCTCGCTTCATGCCGCTGGCTCATTTCCACGCGTTGGACAGTCCGCCGCGGCAGTTTGTATGGGTCAGAATTTATAGTGTGAATTTTGCGCCCAGCTCAAAAGATAAACCTGATCGCCGGCCAATGCAACCGTGAGGGCGGATTTCTCTCGAACCGACGAGAATGGCGCACCTGTTCCCCGTACACTTGCAAGGCCCGCCCCCGAACCAGACCCTCAAGAATTGAAGCGCAGGCCACAGGCACGGTTTAATGATTAGTACGGCCAGGAGGATTTGGAAATAGTACGGTGTTACTCAGGTTCTATCCTGGCTGGCGACCATATTCCAAGCAGCCGGCTGATTGTGGCCGAGGGCCGTCCCACATGCTTCGCTTGTTATTGACTCCCCGGAGGCTCGGGGGTGATAATGGCACCGCTAGTATCAGCACTTCATGCTTTCCCCTCAGCCGGGGTGCTGAACATGAAAAAGGTCGAAGTCGCCTATATCCTGGGTGCCGGCTTCTCAACCTGCGCGGGCTTACCCCTCCAAAGTGAATTCACCGCCGCACTGCTTTCATGCGTCAGCAAAATGCTGCAGCGGGAGTACGATGTTGCAAGCAGAAGCAGAGGCGCGAGATGGAGTCGATTAACTCGCTTCTTCGATCCTGAGCCAGAATTTCATCCCTTTACGCTATCTCATTAGAGGAGGACCTCAGACACTTCCTGAGAGCTCGTGGGACGTTCTGAAAAAACCGTAGGAGGAAAGGACCATGTGCAGCTATAAACGGCTTTATCTCTCAGCAGTTCTCAGTCTGTTCTTTGTCGTGACATGTTCGTCTGTTCCGTCTGGCCCATCAGCGCTAACGACTCTTCAGGGTAAGCAAGGCGGAACGATTGTCTACGGCCCCGTGGACGGGGCCACTGCCCCGGCCATGGCCATGGCCCGCATTCTGCGCAACGTGCAGAACAGTTATGGCGAAAAGCCGCAAGTGGGAAGAGTCTTCAGGGTGCGGGGCAGCAATTCCGACGCGGTGTTCTTTACGGTAACCAACCATGCCGGGGGCAATGCCCCCGTGGCGGGCATGCTGATCGCTTCGCAGACAGGTCCCAAGGCGGTGGAAGCGGCCATGGTGAGCGATGCGGCGGCGCGTTTTAGCTCGACCATGAATCCCCTGCTGAGCCAGTTGTTCGGCGTGTGGCATCCGGGCGGAGTTGCGCCAGCCCCGGCGGGAAAAGCCTCGGCGCAACCAGGCGCGGGCGGCGGAGTAACGCTTCCCCCCATGCACACGGTTAGCTTGCCCGACGGCACCGCCACCGTCAACCTCCCCGACGGGTGGAACTTGGGTCCGCGGAGCGGAGGCGGAAGCGCCGTCGTTATGGGCCCTCAAGGGGAGGGCATTACGCTTAACATGTACCTTATGGTGCAAGATCCCAGGGCTCCAGACTACCAGCGCCAAATGCGCATGGGCATCAAGCCCCTCCCCTCCATTCATATCTTCTGTCCCTACAACCCGGACTTGAAAACGGCTTTCCCCGACATTTATCAGCGGATGCAGACTGCGGCTGGCCTGGGCTCGGCTCCCCCTAAGATTGATAGCATCAAGCCCGTCGAGGGGACACAAGGACAATGCGTAGACGCCACTGGCCAGGTCAATCTTGGCGACAAAGGTATGAAAGAGTTTAGGGAGTTGATGTGTGGGACGCCGCCTTATCAAAACGGCGTATACGAATACAAGATTACATACTATTGGCTTCCCCCGGGCGCCACGAACCGGCAACGTGCCATCAGTGATGCCATTATGGCTAATTACCAGGTGGATCAGCAGCGCGTCGATGCTCAGGCAGCCCCCTTCATTAAGATGCTAAATGATCACACGCAGGCACTGATGGCGATGACCCAGCAACAGATCGCCTACAGTCAGCAGAGGACCAACGCCACCCTGGCGCGGGCGCAACAGACCGGCGCCGAACACGACGCTCAAAACGAGGCTTGGCGGCGCGGCGAGGACATCCAGTCGCGGCAAGTCCAAGGCTTCAGCAACTACATCCTCGATCAGACCGTCGTGCAGGATAACAACATGTACGGCAACGGCACGATCGGACATGGCACTCTGTGGAACTCCGAGGCGGACGCGCTGGTGAAAGCCAATCCCAATCGCTTCGAGTACGTGCCCACCCAGAATTACTGGAGAGGCACCGATTACGTTCCCTAGGGCCGTGCCCCGCGGCAGCGGTGATCGGATGTTGGCGGTGAATTCTGGCGTTGCGCGCTCTTGGGGAGGGAAGGGGGCAGGTAACCTTTCTCCGTCCGGGTTTGAGCGTCTTAACGCCCGGACTCTACCCGTCGCGCAACCCTCCTTCTTCCCGGTTGCAAAGAAAAGGGTACCTGGAACATGTGAAAAAATTGAATTTGGACCCCTTATCAACCGTGTAACTTAATGGAAATGCGTAATGCTGAAATCGGTAAAACCAATTTTTTCACATGCTCCTGAGCCCCTTCTCTCCCCTACCGCGACCCCTTCTCCCCCATGGTGGTACTTTACCCCGACGTAACCGCGATCTTTCCCGTCCGCAATTCGGTCAACACGGCCCTGAGGGCTTTCGGCCACGTCGTCCGCGACCGCCAGCGGGCTTCTGCACGCCGCCGCGCCACAGGGTGAGGGCAAAAGCGCGGGACGCAAGCGCTCGGCAGCTCCGGGCCCCGGCGCTGGGAGTTCATTCGCACTCAGACCGCCAAAACAGTGGGCGCGCGATCTGCTTGACCAGTGACATCGTATGCGATATCATGCTATTTGCGATTGGTGCTTGATACCGGTGTTCTCGTGGCCGCCCTGCGCAGCCGTGGGGGAGCTTCCTGGCAGCTCGTCGATGGTGCATTAACCCGCAGGTTTACGCTTCTCCTGTCGGTTCCGCTCGCTCTCGAATACGAAGCCGTGCTGATTCGCGAGGAGCACAGAAATGTGCACGGTCTGAGCGTCCAGGAAGTGATCGAAGTGGTCAATGCACTGATTCGCATCTCGGAATCGGTGCAGATCAGATTTCTGTGGCGGCCACTTTTGTCCGATCCGTCTGACGATATGGTATTGGAAACCGCGGTCAACGGCCGAGCCGATGGATTGGTGACGTTCAACGAAGCGGATTTCGCGCCTGCCGCCAAGAAGTTTGCTTTTAAGATTCTGCGGCCTTCCGAGGCGCTGCGGCGAGTGCGGGCGCATCCCGATGAATGACCTGGGGGATAATGGCGTGAGACAAAGCAGCTTTCCACTTCGGCTAGCTTCCTCCTTACAAATGGAGGCTCGCAAAACCGCCGAGCGCGAGGGAGTCTCCCTCAATCAACTGATCAATCTGGCGGTGGCGGAGAAAATTTCTGCCTTGCGAACCGAGGAATTTTTCCGCGAACGCGGAGCGCACGCCAGCCTCGCCAAAGCGCGCAAGCTCTTGCGGCGCGCCGGCAACGAGCCACCCCGCCACGGCGATGAACTTCCCTGACCGGGCGAAAGGTTGTCAGGCCCTCTCACTAGGCGAAAAAGATACCGCCCCACCTCTTCTGAAACCCGCCCGATTGGCGCTCTGCACTGCCTCGGTGCTATTCCAGCTCTTGCCAACGCCTTTGATGGATTATGGCGCTGGCTGGGGAAGCCGCCGGAACCCTGGGGGGGTAATGACCGTCCCTACCGCGCCCCCTTCCCTCTCCGGGTTTCGTGAGCGACAATAGGTCTCTCCGTATACAGATTCTTCAGGCATCTTAACTCTGTGGCTGCCTTTTCTCTTGACGCCCCCCTAAGCCAGGCGTATGACATCACCTGTGCTCGTCGAGTGGGAAGATTCGGATCAGCAAAGGGCAGGGCGAGGGACAGAGCGTATTCTCGCCAGGAGTCGGGCAGGTCACGTCAACCTCGGGTGGTGCTCGTGAATGTTCCGCACCCTGTGACGCAGCGAGGCCATGGCGAGCGTCCGCGAAAGCCGGCGGGGCTCGAATACCAAAGGTCCTGTCCCTCCAGCCATCAGCCACAACCCCGAGCCGCACTTTCAAAAGCACCGGGACGGTGGGGTCTGTCCCCATCCCCCTACTTACAAACGAATAAAATAGAAATTTAATTCTTGCCGCTACGACGCTTTCCTGGTATCGTAGCTTATAAGCTACAGAGTGGATCGTGAAGTAATAGTACGGATGGTGCTTGAAATCTCATTTAGGTGGTGCTATGGTTTTCGTGTAGTTTAAACGCTACATCAAAACCATGCGCCACTACTGCGACAAGCCGTGGAAGTACGCCCAGAAATGTCGAAACCTATGTCGCTCCAAACAATACGAGTCCCTTTGATCAATGGATGGGTGACCTAAAGGATTCAAAAGGGAAGGCGATAATAGAAGCTAGGATCAATAAACTGCGCCGCGGAATTTTAGGTGAGTTGGACGACGTTGGAGACGGCATAATTGAATTGATAATTCGTTTTGGTCCCGGCTACAGAGTGTATTGCGTGGATGATGGAAATAATGTTCTCATACTCTGGGCGGGAAGGAAGCGTACGCAGCAGAAGGATATAAATCGCGCCAAGGCTTATTGGAAGGAATTCAACAGCTAATGCCAAGACGATCCAGGAAATACGAGATAGGATTGGCGGACCGCCTAAAGGATAGAGCCCATGCTATCAATTACCTAAATGCTGCGGCTGAAGACTCTGACGAGGCATTCCTCCTTGCTTTGCGAGATGTTGCAGCTGTGCAGAGAGGAATGACGCGCATTTCTGAGGAGGCGGAAGTCAACAGAGAAAATCTCTACCGAATGCTTTCAGAGGAAGGGAATCCTCGCTTATCAAGCTTCCGTTCGGTCTTGAGGGCACTCAACTTAAAGTATCGTGTGGAAGACGATTTCGCTTCTTCAAATCGTTTCCCCTTGGCGGCTGCACGGGCAAGAATTGAGAAAAAATAAGCATCAATGCTCCAGAAAAAACTACCCATTTGACGATCCCGTTTGAATCTGGAATCCATCCTCAGAACAAAATGGTTGTGGCTGGAACGGGCGCCCAAGCTTTCACAAATAGTCTTGCGACCGCGAACGCGGCAGCGGTAATGGGTGGAGTGGGTTCACTGGAACCGATAATCCAAACTAGAGTGGGATTAGCTGTTTCTTTTAATAATACGCAGGCTACCTCTCAGTACTTTAACTATGTCCGCGATTTTAATTGCAAATGGATGGCGATTGCAGATGAAAAGCAGCGAGAGGAACTAGAGCCCATTCCGATCCCAAAATACGATTTGCAGTTGGCCGCACCTTACAACCCAGTGCGTGACTTCACATACTGAAATATCGGAGAAGCCTTATGAATTCCAAGAAACTTCCCCCCAAAAAAATTGATCTGTCGGCCCCGGTCCTCGATTTGAAGCGAGAAGAGGATTTTGCTCTTAAATATGCAAACCATGTCGGTACGGAACCGACCGGATGGGATTTGAAGCTACTCTTTGGACGAGTAGACCCTTCAGTGGGCCCGAATGCCATCATTCAGCATACAGGTATCTCGTTGCCGTGGCCTACTGTCAAATCTCTCATTTATGTTCTCCGCGTGCAATTGGCTGTCTATGAGAAAAATAACGGACATGTTCCATTCCCCGCGGGTGGGTTGGTCCAAGTCCCGCGCTCCGTTCCGGAAGAAATCAGTAAGTTGCCTCATGCACAAGCGATTCACGAAGCAGTGCTAAAGCTGTACGACGAATTTATGGCGGAGAATCCAGAAGCGCTTCTACAACAGCATCAGGGCGATTAAATAACTAATCGGTTTGCTAACAGCACGCGGGGTGGCGCAGACATAATTTGCTCGCAACTACTCTATAAATTCACGGATGGCGCATACATTGGTGTGCATGTATGCGACCAGAGCCGTCGCCTCGGCCCGGTGCAGGGAACTTCCGGAGAGGGGACGCATACATAAGAACCAATGTATGCGCCACCCAGCGAGAGCACCCGCGTTTGATGGCCATGGCAAAGCCTCTCGGTACACGGGGCCAGATGACGGGCGGCGGAGGCAAAAGTACACCGCCTCTGCTTTCTGCTGGAACAGGAGTGGCCCTCAGGGCAGGGGCGGGACAATGGGCTCGATCTGGCTGATGAGCTAGGAAATGCGTGAGGTGGCCACTCTCCATACCAGCGAGTCGTCAACCTCGGCGTACTCATGCGCCAGAACATTGCGTTGCGCGATGATTCGCTGCCAGGGGATTTCCGGGTGAGCGGCGCGAAAGCCTCGCGACAACTTATTCGCGGCCTCACCGATGATCTCGATATGCCTTTCCACGGCCCCGCGAAGCATTCTGTTGTAATCCTCGAATGAGCGCGACAGAACAAAGTTCTGGATAGTCCGGGCCGCATCCAGCATGTCCCACAAATACGCGGCATCCTTCGCCTCAGGCTGGATACAAACTCTCGCAGGTCTCTAGGATTTCGTGCCTACGGAAGGGATTTCGCAGGGATTGGCTGGAGAGCAGGTCGACCTCGCGGCCAAATATCTCTCGCAGCTCGGCAATCATGTCTACCCAATCATAAAGGCTCCATTGCGCATCGGGAGCGAACGTTACCAACAAATCGACGTCGCTGTCGGGGCGGAAGTCATCCCGAAGCGCCGAACCGAAGACCGAGAGGTCAGCGATTCTCCACTTTCGACAGAAAGCGCGGACACGCTCTACGGGAATTGGAATTCTGATCTGAGCCATGCCGAGATGCTATCTCCAATTTCCGAGGGTAACACTAACGTGACGAAAAGAAAACCGGGGGAAATGGTGTCAAAACCATTTTACTATCGAGGGAAAAGCGATAGTCCCCCTGACACCATTTCTCTCACCCCTCTGGGCACCCACGCGGAGTGCCCCTACGAGATTAAATCAACAGAAATTTCCTCCCGTCGGAAAATTTGTCCCTATTCGCCTAGCCTCTGGTCGCCATCGTGCTCCATATCTGCCGGAGTATTGTCGTGTGGGTAAAAAAGCGCACCGCAGAGCGGGTTTTGATACAGGCGGCCGGCTACCCATGAAGGCTCGGTAACTCAGCGCCCAGCCCCCAGTGCCCAGCCCGACTCGGGAGAAGGTGGAAGGAAATCGCCCTCTCCCACCCCGACGCAGCACTGATGCAGAGGCTGGAAGAGCCCAGCTTTCGCCAAATCTGGCGGATTACCAACCTGCTGCTGAAGATGAGGCGCCAAACCCGCGACCAAGTCAGCAGGTCATTGCCCCACTGAACCCGTGATATTTATGAAAAGAAGCCGTTTAGCGACGAAACAACGAAATCCCAATGGTCCATACAAAAATCAAGCCATTGAAAATAAAAGGACTTGCGAGAATCGTCGAGAGGCTACGATGATGAAAGAAAGCATATGAAAAACGTAGGGATAACCCGTGATGTTGATGAAAACAAACGTCAAAAAAATCGACTTTGCTCCGAACCCGTGATGTTCATGAAAAATAAGACACTTATCGTTCTTAACCCGTGATGTTATTGAAATGAAAGGAGTAAGATGTCGGAGGGCAGACACTACGTTTCCCGGTTTTTCAGCGTCCTGGTTTCGGATGTAGCGCTGGCTTCCAGCCGGCACCGGAGCCGTCAAGATGGCGGCGCTGGCAATCCTAAGCCCGAGTTGGACCTGCCCTGCGCGGAGGGTCGGCCAGACGACAAGAATGCGCTAGAGGATCGGGTAAGCCGCCCCGTCGGCCCGCTGGGGGGAGATCCGCAGCGTGCCAGGTTAGTTGGCGCCTTCGAAAATGTAGAGCGAAAGACGGAAATCTCGAAGGGGCCACCCCCGGGCCAGACCCTCAAAGATTGCAGCGCGGACCACGGCCGCGGCAGGAGCTGGAAATCTGAACAAATCGCGGTCACGGCTGCACGAAGTGTCGCTCCCCACTTCCAGGAGGAGTATAGTAGCGGGCTCTGGTGCGGCTTGAAGACCGAATTGGGGAGATTGCTCACCCAACCCTGAGAAGGCGGCCAAGGTGTCTGAAGCATTTGGAGCAACTATACGAAGACCATGGTTGAGAATTACAGCTTTCTGGATTCAGAAATAATTCCGTCGTTTCGATCTCCCATCAAGATGTGCCTTCGAAGATCGAAATCCTCACCCCGGAGGAGACATGCCAACCCGCCGCGATGTACTTAAAGCCAGCCTACTCGCACCTGCGGTCGCTGCTGCCAAAGGAATCGGCCCTTCCCATGGCGCAATGAATGTGGCGAAGAGAGACTCCGTTGCTCTCGCTCCCAACAACACGTTTGCGTCGCCAACCTCGGGTGCCGGTCGAGAGCGCTTGCTGCTCGATTTCGGGTGGCGCTTTCACTTCGGACATGCAGACGATCAGAGCAAAGACTTCGAATTCGGCGGCGCGACGTGGGGGAACTTTCAGAAGACCGGAAACTTCATGCCCGCTGGCGGCATTGCATTCGACGATGGCGACTGGCGGAGGCTCGATCTGCCCCATGATTGGGCCGTTGAGTTGCCTTTTCAGAACGATCCTGACCTGTTGAACAAGGGTTTTTACCCGCTAGGCCGTAAATACCCGGCCACTAGCGTCGGTTGGTACCGCCGCGTTTTCGAAATTCCCGCCGAAGATGCCGGCAAGCGCATCACCATCGAGTTCGACGGCGCATACCGCGAGACCATGGTCGTGCTGAACGGCTTTTACATCGGGCGGCACAGCGGTGGTTACGATCCTTTCAGCTTTGACGTTTCGGACTTCGCCTATTTCGGCCAGCGAAACGTTCTCCTGGTGCGAGTCGATGCCACCGAGAGCGACGGCTGGTTTTATGAAGGCGCGGGAATTTACCGGCACGTATGGCTGGTGAAGACGAATCCGCTGCATGTGAAGCAATGGGGCACGCTGGTTACGTCGCAGATTCGTTCCGGCGAAGCCTCGCTCTCCATACTGACGGAAGTGAGTAACGAAGAAAGAACGGCGACACGTGAAGCGCGAGTCGTGTCAACAATTCTCGATCCCTCGGGCCAGGTGGTTGGCAAGAACGCTGCGGCTGTCGCCTCGATTGCCCCGGGCGCCGACCTGAGCTATCGACAGGAGATCGTCGTGCAGCGGCCCCGCTTGTGGTCGCTGGAAGAGAGAGACCTCTACACGCTTGTCACCGAGATTCAAGCTGACGGGCAAGTTGTGGATCGCTATGAAACTCTGTTCGGGATTCGAACCGTGAAATTTGAGGCCGAGAGGGGCTTCCTGCTGAATGGCAAGGCCGTCAAGCTGAAGGGCACCTGCAATCACCAGGATCATGCCGGTATAGGCGTCGCCCTCCCTGATGCCGTGCAGGTCTACCGCGTCCGCAAGCTGCAGGAGATGGGCTGCAACTCGATTCGCACGTCGCACAATCCGCCGACTCCCGAGCTGCTCGACGCGTGCGACCAGTTGGGCATGCTGGTTTTCGACGAAACGCGCATGATGTCTTCGAACACGGAAGGCCTCAGCCAGTTTGAGAACCTCGTGCGGCGCGATCGCAATCACCCCAGCGTTTTTATGTATTCCATGGGAAACGAGGAAGGCCAAGCGAACACGGCCAGGGGCACGCTCATCCTGAGCGCGATGAAGGCGGTCGCGGCTCGTCACGACGGGTCACGGCCAGTTTCCATAGCTCCTGCCGGCGCCATCGGCACGGGCGGTCTGGCAGTGGGCGACGTTGCCGGCTACAACTACATGGACCCCGAGGCTGAGGAGTTCCACAAAACTCACCCTGAGAAACCGGTCATGGGCACGGAAACAGTCAGCGCCGTCGGGACGCGCGGCATTTACATCACCGACCGCACCAAAGGCTTTGTGAGTTCGTACGATCCCTACACCACCACCGGGCGAGCCTCGGCTGAGGGCTGGTGGCGCTTCTGCAACGCCCGGCCCTGGCTCTCGGGTGGATTCGTCTGGACAGGTTTCGATTATCGTGGCGAACCCTCGCCTAATCAGTGGCCGAACATCAGTTCGCAATACGGGATCATCGACACGTGCGGCTTCCCGAAGGATTCCTTTTACTACTACCAGTCGTGGTGGACCCAAAAGCCCGTGCTCCATCTGTTTCCCCACTGGAATTGGCCGGGGATGGAAGGCAAGGAGATCGCGGTCTGGGCGTACTCGAACCTCGATCGCGTGGAGCTGTTCCTGAACGGTAAGACCCTCGGCGCGAAGGACCTAAAGAAGGACTCGCATGCCGCTTGGGTCGTGAAATACGCGCCCGGTTCTCTCGAGGCCCGTGGATGGAAAGACGGCAAGCAGGTGATGACCACCAAGCGCGATACCACCGGCTCCGCGTCGAAACTGGTTATGCGAGCGGATCGCGAGACAGTCTCCGCCGACGGCGAGGACGTTGTCATGCTTGCGGTCGAGGTGCAAGATTCGCAGGGACGCACTGTGCCCATCACCGACAACGAGGTGACATTCCGAGTCTCGGGTTCAGGCAAGCTGATCGGCGTCGGCAATGGCGACCCGACGGATCACGCCTCCGACAAGGGCACGTCACGCAGGGCGTTCTCCGGTTTCTGTATGGCGCTCGTGCAGTCTTCAAAAACGGCGGGCAACATCACTGTCGAGGCGACTTCCACTGGTCTCTCCTCCGCCTCAGTCGCCATCCCTGCCAAGGCGGTAACACTCCGTCCGCAGGTTGCGGCCTGGGAACGTGAGGTGCCCTCTGGCCCAGGAGTAACGGGTCTGTGGAGACCCGTGCAAGTCTCGCCGGGTACGTCGGACGATTTCATTTCGATGATCGCGGGTACTAACGCCGTGTTCTCACTGCGGCAGGATGGCGGCAAACTCACTGGAATTGTCGAAGGGATCGCCGGATTCTTCGGTGGCGACGATGTGCCCATTCCGATCGTGGAAGGCACAGTAAACGGTGATCGCGTGGCCTTCAAGTCCGGAGACAGCAACTTCACGGGCACGATCAAAGGCGATCGGATTGAATTGCAGCGCTCTCTTAATATCCCATGGGAAACGCCCAAGCCTCCGAAGGAGGAGCCGGGACGACCCGAGATCGGGCCTGCGCCCGATGGATCCGATCCTTCGACTGATGCCACGTGGGAAGTGCCCTCGAGCATCCCGGTCGTTCTGCGTCGCGTGGACCGATAACGGCAGAGAGGAAGCCACAATCCATGTTGCGCGGCGGTTGCTGCGGTAATTCTGCTCATCGTGGTGGCGGTTCATTCGTCTGGGTACTGAGCACAAGAAGATAATGTGGAAACTCCCGGCGTGCCCCTACTACGCCAGCTCGTGATAGGAAGTGTAGTTCTGGGAATCGACGCAGTAGAAAGGCACAAAGCGGAGCGTTGGGGGCGAGGCCGCCAGTTCATACGTCTGTCTGGCGTGGGGAACCGCTCTCAGGGCCTGCGGCGAGCGCAGCGCGTTCCGGTCCAGCTTCACTTGTGGACCGAGCCCCACCAAGAATAGCGGACCCCGCATCAGCGCCACGGTGTTCGGATGATGGTTGTCGACGGGTAGCACGCGAATGGAAAACGGCAGATCAACCTCAAGGGTGTCGTGGTTACGCCACACGCGGTGAATGGCCGCAAAGGCGCCGCGCTCGGTGGGAACCGCGGCGTCGTTTCCATTCACCTTGATGGACGCGGGCGATTCGAGCCAGCCCGGCATCCGCACGTTGACCGTGAACTCGGTGGGGGAAGGAACTTCGACCCTGAACTCGGTGGATTCAGTTTCCGGATAGCTGGTGGATTGGACCAATCGGACGGGCTTGCCCTCGATTTCCCACCGCACTTCGGAGGGCACGAAGAGGTTGACGTAAATCCCCGCGTCGCTCCGGAGGTAGATGCTGATCAGATAATCGGCGACCACTTGGGGCAGCGTTCCCGCGCAGCAGGGCCATTTTTCCGGGAAATAACCTTTCTGCGTCGTGGGGTGGTAGTCCGAGTAATAAAAGAAATGAAGGTCGAATTCAGCAGATACTTCCTGGCCATATCCAGGTAGGTGTTCTCGCCCGTCACCTCGTAGGCGTAGAACAGGTTTTCCGCCAGCGTGTAGGACTCATCATCCGGGGCCTGAGGGTGGGGATCGAGGTTTCTGTCGAGGGCGTGCGGGGGGCATGTAGCGGATAGCGCCCTGAGTGGCGCGGCCGAGCGTGGCAAGAGCGGACGACACTCCCGCAAACTGGTAGGCGTCCAGAAGACCCACGACGTACTTGTCGTAATTGTAAGCGGGGAAGTTGGTTGATGCTTTCTGGCTCGGGTAGCAGTAGCCGTCGGGAGCAACCGTCGCCGCGAAGCCCTCTACCAATCTTTGCGTCTTGGCGCGCGTCGCCTCATCGGCGGTGGCGTCGGCAAATCTTGCCAATGCGGAAATGAGCTGGCCGAAGCAGTGGCCTGGGGCGAAACCGTCGCGGTCGTACCAGCCGCCCAGGTAGTCCCCCGGCGCCGGGAGTCCGGCACGGAGCCGAAGCTCCTTCAGCAACCCATCTTCGTCTACGGTCAGATAATAGGCATGGATGCTGTCGAATTGCGCCTTCAGAGGCCCACCCGTTAACTTGACGTCCCGGTAACGAAATAGGCGGAGCTTTTCACGCGCAGAAGTTTCCTGCGGCAGAGAGGCAAGAATTGGCCGCGCGAACGCCAACGCCGCGCCCGCCGAACCTGCCGCGATGCTGTGCAGGAATTGTCTGCGGGAAACGGGAGCGTATTCCACACCTGCCCTCCTCAATCGGAGTAGCCCGAAGTCTATCACACCCTAAACCCCGGCCGGTGACCATGCTCTGCGGTCAGATATAGCGAAAAGCATCGCCTGTCCTCGCGTGCACGATTCTCTCTTCTTCCGCGATTTTGGCATCGGCAACGGCCTCCTTTCCTGTCGCCGGGAAGAATGTCGCCGTACCTCCACCCCCCCGGCGTCAGAGAGGACCTATTCGCCGATTGCTGATGTCAAGTCGCCATGGATTTACTAATCGACGGAGGTATCGTCACGCCGGGCACTTTGCCGGGTAACGGCCCTGAAGGGCTTTCGGCGGAAGCTGCATTGCCCCATTTACATATTCGACAATATGATCCGCGGAAGCTGCGAAGCCCGATTCACATATTCTGAAATGTGAGCAATATTGACCAGATTTCCATGCCCGCGGGCTTTAGCCTGCCGTGGGGCAGGATTGCGGTAAATCACCGTTTTCCGAAACAAGGTTTCAAGTGCCAAAATTGCCAGGTTGATTGTTGTGCGCACAACGCGCATACTCAAGTGGTTCCTGACATCGGGCCCACCCCATAACTCAGTCCATTGAGGCGAGAAGCAAATGAATATTCTTCTCTACAACCCGGACAATGAAATCACCAACAATTTCATGCCGCACCTTTGGATGTTCCTGCTGAAGTCGCTCACCCCGCCCGGCCACAAGGTGTTTCTCATTGACGGCAACGCGCGGCGATTGACCAAGGAGGAACTCGTCGAGTACGTCCGGGAGAATCACATCGGCCTGGTGGGGATTGGCGCCATGACGCGCATGATCCGCAAGGCTTACATGATGGCCGACGCCGTGCGGGCGGCGGGCGTTCCGGTGGTGATGGGCGGCCCGCATGTCACCGAGGTGCCCGACGAACCGCTGGGACGCGACGGCGAACCTCGCCACGCCGACGCCATCGCGTTGGGAGAAGCCGACCAGACCTGGTCGGCCATCGTTGCCGATGCCGAGCGCGGCACACTGAAAGAAATCTACGCCCCGCTGAATCCCGACGGCAAAGAGGTGAAGCCTTCACTCGATGACTACCCGGTGATCCCATGGGACCGCATGGACCTTGACCAGTTCAACCTGATCCGGCATTTTCCCAAGATGGCGCGCCGCATGCTGTCGCTCGTCGGCATGACCTGGCAGAGCTTTCACATGATTCCGATTGAGTCCGGCCGCGGCTGTCCCTATGGGTGCGAGTTCTGCACTGTTACGGGCTTTTTCGGCGACTCCATCCGCTTCCGGTCGAACGAAAGCGTGGTCAATGAACTGCTGATGCTGAAAGCGCTGGAGAAGCGTCAAAAAGGGAAGATCGCGGTCTTCTTTATCGACGACAACTTCGCTATCAATCCCCGGCGCACCAAGTCCCTGTTGCGCGAGATCATCGCGCGCGGCGCTCAGGTGCCCTGGACGGCGCAAATCAGCATGAACCTGCTGCGCGATGAGGAATTGGTTTCGTTGATTGCCCAAAGCGGCGGCAAGTGGATCTTCATGGGCCTTGAGTCGATTGACCCGGAGAACCTCAAGAGTGTCAGCAAAGGATTCAACAAGCCGGACGAATATCAGGCGGTTTTGGAGCGACTCGCCCGCCACAATCTTTACGCCATCACCTCGTTCATCTTTGGGATGGATAGCGACCGCACGGGTGTTGCCCAGCGCACTCTCGAGGCCATTCGCTCCTGGCCGCCCGGGCTTCCGGTATTCGGTTTGCTGACGCCCTACCCGGCGACTCCGCTCTACGATGGATTGGCAAAGGCCGGACGGCTCACGCGGCCAAAACACTGGCTGGAGTTCAAGCCATTTACCATGGCCTTCAAACCTTTGGGGATTACCGTTAAGGAAGCGGAGGCGGAGATTCGGCAGGCCTGGACGTCGGCCTACAGTCCTGAGACCATCGCCTCTTCTATGGAGTGGTTGGGGTCCAAGTCACTTCCCGACCGCCTCATTTATCTGCTCAGCCGTTTGGCGTTTCGAGGAATTTATTTCCCCCAGATGAAGCGGCGGGATTGGACGCGCGTCCTATTTGAGAACCGAGCCCCCATCCTTCACCTGCTCGCCCAAGCGCTGGAACTCAAACTCAAGCCGCGGCGGCGCGAGCGGCTCACGCTCGCACCTCAAAGGTCGGCCGAACCCACCGCGTGAGCCAACTTGCTGGCGGGTCTGTAGTGCTGAACCGTAATTCAGCACGCGCCTTTTGTGGCGCCGTCCTTTAGGACGGCATGTGCCGGGCTAAAGCCCGGCGCTACGACTTGTAGCGCGGGCGTCCCGCCCGCCTTTCGTGCCATGGCATCGTGGCCATGTCCGCTCACGGGCAGCACGCCCGTGCCATAGCGGGCAAGATGCCCGCGCTCCCTCTTCGTGCTTGCGCCATAGCCCAATAATGCCGCCCGAATCCCGAACCCCAAATCCCGAACCCCGCATCCCGAATCCCGTATCCCCTCTCCCGCACTTCGCCGTTGCGCCTGCGCCGTGGCTTGATTCATAATGAACAAGTGGCTCATCCTCCTGAGGTGTCTCCCTTGGCTGAAAATCAACCTTTTACGTTTGAGGAATCAATTCGGGATGCTCGCCGGCGTTTGGCGCTGGAGCTTCGCGCGCAGGCCGAGCATATCCAGAAACTCAATCTGGAATTGACGGAATTGCAGCAGCTTCACGAACGAACCGAGCAGGAAGCTAACCGCCAATGGGATGCGATGACGCACGTGGCCGCGGCGGGCGCCGCCGCCGCGCTGGCTGCCGCCGCCGCCGAGGCGCAGGTTTCGGCGCAGACGGCGCTGGAAAATGTTTTGGGGGCCGTCCGTGCCCTGATGACCTGCACAATTCCCGAGCAGGTGTTTGCGATCCTTACGGAGGAGGCCTCACAGTGGGGCGTGCGCGCCGCGATTTTCGACGTGCGGGGCAAAGCGGCCTGGGGCGCCTCGGCTCATGGCTTCGGGCCCGCGCTTTCGGAAAAGGTCCTGCGCGCCCTGATCGTTCCGCTCAATCAGGACAACCCCTTCCGCAAAGTCTGCGAAACCGCCGGACACGTAGAGGCCAGCGCCGATACGCTGAAGAAGAACCGTAACGTGCTGGACAAGCTCAAACCCGCACCTCATGCGCCTGTCCTCCTCGTCCCGATCCGTTCCGCCGGAACGGTTGCGGCCATCTTCTATGCGGATCCCGGCGAAAAAGGCGATCCGCTCCCGGTCAATGCCTTGATGATTCTCGCGGAATTTGCCGGTGCGCAAATCGATCGACTGATTGCGCTGAGTGGCGGCTTTTCCAGCGACGAGCCCGGCACACAAGTGGAGGAGCCCACAGAGCACGAGGCGTCCGTGGTAGAAGCGCCGGTGGAGATTGCCGCGCAGGCGCCCACAGAACCTCCTGTCGTGGAACCGGCGCCCGCGGAATCTCACGTCGAGGAACCTGCCCATGCGGAACCTCTCGCCGCGGCACCAGCGCCCGCGGAATCTCTGGTCGAAGAGCCTCCCAATGCGGGACCTCCCGCTGAGGAGCCCGCGTCTGCGGAAGCTTCCGTCGAGAAACTGGCAGAACCTCACGCTCAGAGCCTGATGTCGGTGGAATCACCTGCCGGGGAATCAGCGGTGGGGGCGCCAGTCGTCGTAGAGCCTGTCGTGGGGGAGATGGTTGGTGAGGTGCACACCATAGTCGACGAACCTCACGTGCTGGAGGCGGCGCCACCCGCGCCTGAGCCGGAACCTTCCGCACCACCTGTGGAAGTGGCCGTAGAACCGCCTGAGCCGGTTGCCGTAGCGGCGGAAAGTGAACCTGCTCATCCTGTAACTGAGCCGCGCGTCGAGGAAGTTCCTCCCCCGCCACCTGAGCCCGTGGTCATCGCGGCGGACAGCGCACCGCCACAGGCCCCGGCCGTTTTGGACATCTCAGAGCTTAGCGAATCCGAGCAGAAGTTGCACAAGGACGCGAAACGATTTGCCAAACTCCTGGTGTCGGAAATCGAGCTTTACAACAAAGCCAAAGTGGCCGATGGGCGCAAGAACCGGGATTTATATAAGCGGCTTAAGACCGATATCGACCGCAGCCGCCAGACCTTCGAAAAGCGCTTCGGCAAGACCTTGAGCAAGCAATTCGATTACTTTCATGAAGAACTGGTGAAAAACCTGGCGGCGGATGACTCTTCGGTTCTGGGACCGGAATATCCAGGACCTCCCGCGTGAACTTCCTTCGCAAATCATTAGTTCCAACGCTCTGCCTGTGGGCAGGCGTGGCGGCGATGCTGGGGTCGGCTCGCGCAACAGATTTGCTCCCCGCGGGTCTTCGAAACCTTGCGGCCAGCGGTGCTCATGCGGAGACTTGGCCGCGGTTGCGCACCTACGCGCAATCCCAGAAGGACCCTGAGTGGGCCGGGTGGGCCTACTTCCTGGCCGGATATCAGGAATATGAAAGCCAGCACTATTCCGAGGCTGCTCAGGATTTGGCGCAGGCAGGGAAGAGTGGATTCTCCCTGGCTGATTACGCGGTCTATTATCAAGCCTCGGCTCTCGGCCAGTCCAGCCGCCGGCAGGAGGCCGCCGAAATACTTCAGAACTTCACCGCGCGCTTTCCCCAAAGCCACCTGCGCTTTAAAGCGCTCGCCTTGAGTGCCAACACCTTGCTGGACGCCCAGCAGGTGGAGCAGGCCATCGGCACACTCGCGGCCGAACCGGAAATCCGTGAACACCCGGCGCTCTCCCTGCTTCTCGGGCAGGCCCGCATGCGGAACCATCAGCCGATGGAAGCTGTGGCCGCATTCCAGGATGTGGATTATAAGTTCCCGCTCTTCGCCGAGGCCAAAACCGCCTCCGACGCGCTTCAGACCCTGCGCGCCCAATTGGGTCAAGCTTATGCTCCGCCCAATGACGAAATTCAAACGGTGCGCGTGGAAGCGATCTTCAAGGCTGGGCGCTATGACGACGCCCTGAAAGAGTATGGCCGGTTGATAGGAGAGGTGCCCAACAGCCCCATGGTTCCCCGATGGCAGTTGGGGCAGGCGCGCTGCCTCCTGCACCTGCACCGGAGCGCTGATGCCTTGCGGGTGTTGTCCACCCACTTTGACTCCCCCGACCAGGAAGCCCAGCGGCTGGCCCTGCTCGTTCAGGAACACGCGCAGGAATCGGATGCGCAGGCGGTTACTCAGGACCTCGCGCAGCTTGATGCATCGTACGCGAATTCTCCCGCTTATGCCGACGCGCTTTCGGCAGCGGGAATCTTTTATTACCGGCAGCTCAATTGGCAGGAGGCAGCGGGCGCCTATCGTCGCCTCGGTGAGCTGTTTCCGCAAAATGATCACTGGCGCGAGGATGGTTGGCGCCTTGCATGGTGTGATTACCTTTTGCGTGATCCCAAAACCTCCGATGAAATCCATGACTACCTCATGCAGTTTCCGGATTCTCCGCGCGCTCCGGCGGCGCTCTATTGGCTGGGGCGGAACCAGGAGGATCAAGGCGCCATCGCTGAGGCGCGAGCGCTTTACGCGCTTGAGACCAGGCGCTACGTACACACCTATTACGCGCCGCTGGCTGGCGCGCGCCTCGCGGCATTGCGTACGAAGCCGGCGACCCTGACCGGACCGAATGATTCCGCCGCCGCTCCCCTGGCCGCCGCGCTGATTCCCGTGCTGGCGTCGCCGGTGGTTCCGCCAGGACTCGCGTGCCTCTCGACCGCTCCGGCCGACGCCTCCCGGCCGGCCCTGATACTTCGGGCCTTGAGTTTAAAGAATCTGGAGGAGGATTTTCTGAAGGCCGCCCTCGCCGGTGACCATTCGCCGGCCGAACTGCACCTGCTGCTGGCCGAGGTATACGCCGCGCGGAACAATGTGGGGGGAGCGTTGTTCGACGCTCTGAGAGCCGCGCCGGCCTACGCGCAGATGGAATTCTCTGACCTGCCGGAGGAAACCTGGGATTTCCTCTATCCCCAGGCATACCGAAAGCTCATCGAAACTCAGGCCCGCCTGAACCACCTTGATCCTTATCTGGTGATGGGGCTGATCCGGCAGGAATCGGCTTTTACTCCGGGTGCGTTGTCAGTTTCCAATGCCCGTGGCTTGATGCAGGTTTTGCCAAAAACTGCTGCCCTAATCCGCCGCAATTCGCGAACGCGCGTCGTCGGGCAGCGGCTTTACGATCCCAATTACAATGTCCGCGTGGGGTGCGCCTTTCTTGCCGGGCTGATGAAAGACTTTGACAACCGCCCGGAACTCGCCATGGCGGCTTACCATGCGGGGGATTTTCGCGTCAAAGATTGGGTCACGAAATATTCCTTCCCCGATTCGGAGACGTTCCTGGAGAGCATTCCCATCCCGGCCACGCGGACCTACGTGGAGCAGGTGTTGCGCGATGAGGCGATCTACCGCCAGCTTTTGACCGGCAATCCCCGCTTTGCCACGTGCGCTCAAGGGCAATCTTCCACTCCGCCAAGCGCAGCAGGCAGCGATCCGCGGGAACGGTAGGGATCGTAGCGCGGACCTGTTTTGTAGGTCCGCGGCTTTTTCCTGTGGGTATAGAAGAGCCGTCGTTTGTGGATGCGCGACATGTTCCCGTGGGCATGGAAGAGCCGCGGACCTACAAAACAGGTCCGCGCTACGCTTCAGAGGTGATGGCATGACTGAGAACGTCATAGGATTTACCCCCGGCCCGGGCCGCCGGTCCCCCGTTTCCCAGAAGGCCGGGAGGTTTACCGAGTCGGTAATTCGCGAAATGACGCGCCTGGCTTTTGAGCACAACGCGGTGAATCTCGCCCAGGGGTTCCCGAATTTTCCCGCTCCGGAAGAAGTGAAGGAAGCCGCAGTGAATGCCGTCCGCGCAGATAATAACCAGTATGAAATTACCTGGGGCGCGCCGGAGTTCCGCCGCGCCGTCGCCGAGCGCTTTTGCCGCGATACCGGCCTGGAGATCGATCCCGAGCGGGAGATGACGGTTTGCTGCGGCGCCACGGAGACCATGATTGCCTCCCTGCTGGCCATCATCGACCCGGGCGACGAGGTGGTGGTCTTCGAGCCCTTCTACGAGAACTATGGTCCGGATGCCATCATTTGCGGAGCGGCAACCCGCCACGTGCGGCTTCATCCACCGGATTGGACCATCGACCCCGCAGAACTCGCCGCCGCGTTCACCGACCGCACGCGCGCGGTGATTTTGAATACCCCCAACAATCCTACCGGGAAGGTTTTTACCGCTGACGAACTCGAATTGGTTGCCGAGCAGTGCCGCCGAACGAACGCCTATGCCATTACCGATGAGATTTATCAGTTTCTGGTTTATGACGGCTTCCGGCACATCTCATTGGCAACTCTTCCTGGCATGCGCGAGCGGACGATCACCATCAACGCAATGTCAAAAACCTACAGCGTCACGGGTTGGCGGGTGGGTTACGCGATTGCGCCCCCGGAGGTCACGAACGCCATACGCAAAATGCACGACTTCCTTACCGTGGGGAGCCGCCGCGCCTTTGCAGCAAGCCGGTGCGACCGCCTTGCGCCTTCCGGAGACGTATTACCAGAAGCTCTGCGAGGTCTATCGCGCGCGGCGCGACCGCATGTTGGCGGGGCTGGACGAGGCAGGGTTCCGTTGCTTCCGGCCGCACGGCGCTTATTACATCATGGCGGACATCTCGGCTTTCGGCTTTCCCAATGACGTGGAATTCGCGCGATACCTGGTGCGGGAAATCGGCGTGAGCGTTGTCCCCGGCAGCAGCTTCTATCGTGATCCTGCTTCCGGAGCACAGCAGGTGCGATTCACCTACTGCAAGACCGACTCCACCCTTGACGAAGCCCTGCGGCGGTTGGGCAAGCTGCGGGCGTAAGGGATTAGGGTTTAGGGGTTAGGCACGGCCGTTATGCGGTCGTCCTGACGATTTCCTCCGCCCGCCAACGCAAACAACTTGTGCGAGTGCATGATGGCAAGTTTCGGAGTGCGGGAGCTCGCTCCCGCTCTTTCTACCTCTGACTCGTCACCGGTAGGTGATTCGCCGCGACGAGTCGCGGCGAGCAAAAGCGGCGACGAGTCGCCGCACTCGTGCGCCTGAGAGCGCACCTGGTTGGAGGGGTGAAAGTCCTCTCCAAGTCCACGTAACTTGTAACCGACTGCAACTGCGTCGTGGTGACACGGGGTGGGGAGCAGCAGGAGGTGAGCGGCCCGTCCGTACGCTGAGGAACTCGATTCGGCCG
>JBEKLF010000107.1:0-26493 GCA_050010335.1 Terriglobia bacterium | reverse complement strand
AGGTGGACAACTGGCCGTCGGAAAGGCCGTCAAGAGCCGTGCGGGCGGATCGGATAGACCTGTTGACAGACCGAGCGCTGGTCGGCCGCCCAGCCTGGTTTCTTACTGTCTGAATCGCAGCTGGGGGTCAATTTCTGGGTAGCACAGCCACTCCTGCCTGTGTCTTGTGTACAGCACAACCACTCTTGACCGTGTCTGTAGAAAGCCAGGAATGGCTGTGTCACGGGGAGACGGGATCCCGGTGTCGCGCGGACGTGTTCTCTGGGTCGGCGGTTCGTTCCCTCGCGGCAAGGACAAGCCGCGGGACACAGCTAGGAGTGGCTGTGCTACACAACAGGTCCGGGCTCCAACCGCCGTGCGAAGGAAGGTATTTCATGCCTCGAGCGCGGCTTGGAGCATCGCCCGGGTGTATCCCACGTTGTAGGCATAGCCGATGTAGGTGCCCCCGCCTGGGTATGCGGACTTGAAGTCGGGGACTTCGCTGTCGGCGTCGAGCCCGCGTGGATGCTCCGGGAAGACCAGGCGCGGGTATTTCTGCCGTACAAGCTCCTTCATCACCGCGAACATGTCCACCTGGCCCTCATCCACAAAGACTTCCATGTATTTCTCCCGCGGCTTCTCGACGCGGACGTTGCGGAAATGTACGTGATTAATGCGGTCGCGGCTGCCGAAATAGCGACACACTTCCACCGGATCTTCCCCTAATTCCCGCGTTACGCCGCAGTCAAAGGTGATACCGTTCGATTTGCTGGGAACGATCTCAATCAGGTGCTTCCAGCCTTCAAGGTTTCCCATGATTTGCTCCGACCCTCGACTGATGGGCGCCGGCGGATCGTTGGGATGCAAAGCCATGCGAACTCCGGATTGCTCTGCCACAGGCACGACCGCTTTCAGGAAGTAGGAGATGTTGTTCCACATTTCATCCAGGGTGTGGGCGCCCTCATTGGGAAGTGGCGGCAGATCTTTTACGCGGTCGTAGTCAAATGCCGTTAGCCCCGTGCCCGCTCTGCCGGTTTCCGCGTAATATCCTTCCGTCAAGCGGTGGGCATAGAAGTTGTATTCCACCACCGGTACACCCGCAGCCCCCGCCGCCCGGATGGATTGCTGAACCTTCTGGATTTCCTCGTCGCGACCTGGCCTACCGTAGAGAGTGTTGCGGAATCCCGCGATCATCAGGTTGCCCAAGGTGAGACCCCCTGATTTCAGGCGGTCCACAAGGGCGCGGATTTGGATCTCTTCCCACGGGATGGCCGGGCCTGACATGGCCACGTGGTTAACCCCCAATTGTGTCACCCGTCGGATCAAAGTGTCATCCAGTTGGCCCGAGGAATGACGCCCGTCGATTTGCAGGCAAATCTTTGGCGTCTCCGCGCCTTCCTGGAGCAGGACCGATGATCCCGCGCCGCGCGACGGCGTGCCGAGCAAAGCGGCCGCCCCCACGGTTTTCAGGATGTTTCTGCGCGTTACCATGGGATTCATGGTTTTCTCCTCTCACCAATATGGACTGCGGGCATCCTGCCCGCTCAATACATAGACAGGATGGCCTTGCCACAAGCTGTGCCACGGGCATCCTGCCTGTGGCGGGTCATGGCCAAGATGGCCATGGCACAAGGTACAAACTCCATCTTCAGAAAGCCACTCGAATGGTCTTCACCTCGAACGGTTTCACCGGCACAATTACTTTTGTCCCCTGGACTTCAAACGATTTCGTAGCTACGAATTTATCCCATTCCATCATGTCGGTTTCACGCGCCGTCCTTGGGTGGCGGGTGAAGTTGAGGACGGCGGTCGCCGGTTTGTCCTCAGTCTCATAGAGCCGGACGATGTACTCGTTGGTGTCCTCAGCCTTCTTGACGGATTCCACGTTGACGCTCGAAGGTGAAATATCGAGGCCGCTGTAAGAAGCGGAGAACTGCCCGGTGTGCGAGGGTTCTGATTTGGGCAACAAGGGTGTGTTGAACTCCGCGCCTCGCCGCGTGGCATTCGCGTCCTGCCAACCACCGCGATGAGGAATGAGCGCGTATTTGATGTGATGGATACCTACGATCGGATCGTCCGATTGGTCCGACCAGGTGTCGGAGGTGGGGAATTCCGGGTACCCGCGGCGTGGACCGCGGATCAGGCTCATGCGCAGCGTATTCTCCTGGTACGAGAAGCCGTACTTCGAATCGTTGAGAAGCGTGACCCCGTAATCTTCCGGCTGGTTGCTGACATCGGCCCAACGCTGACCCGAGACTTCGGTTTTCGTACGATCGGCGATCTCCCACCGCCGCGGTGGCGCCGCGAGGCTAATCCCCGGGTCCTCTTTCAGCGTGTAATCGAACCGCTGGATGGCGCCGAAGGGAATCTCGTAAGTTGCGTAAACATTCTTGAGATTGAGCGGGAACGCGACCTTAGCGAAGCGATACTTTTCATGCCAGTCGACGTTAAGTTCGAAATCTACACGATCGGCGTGGCTGTATAAAACGATATTCTCCACAAATGCTGAACTACCGAATGACTTCTTCACCTGCACGACGGCCCGAATGGGGCCGGTTTCGATGACTTTTACACTCTCGGCTTTTTCGAGCTTATTATCAGCACCAAGATAAATGTTCCACGCGGGCTCGCCTTCGGGGGCCTTGGGGGGCTTATCTTCCCAGACTTCCAGCGCCGCGGCGGGGGTGTCCTCGCGCAGAAAGTTTGTGTCCGTGCCCTTCTTCTTCAGTGACTTCAGATTGCCGGAGTCAGGATCAATCACCACTTCAACCTGGTCGTTTGCCAGCGTGAGCCCGGAGACCGTGAGGTCACCTGGAAACTTAGGCGGTTCTTCGCTGGCCACAATGCGATACTCCTTGTAGCCCATTCCCGGCACTTTTTCGGCGAAGAACAGCGTCTTGGCAGTTCCGGTTTCGTCCTCAAGCTGATAAGGCACGGGTTGCCCGGCGGCGTTGAGAATCTTGAAGTGCTTGAGCCCGTCGAAGTACCCCGCATCCAACGAAATGAGGTCGGTGCGCTCCCAGGGCAGGGAGTTGAAAATCAGGACGGCGCGCCCCTCGCCTTGCGTGTTGACTCGCTTGGAAATGGTGGTGAGGGCGGAGTTGACGAGCTTCCCCCCATCGTGCTTGATATCTCCGTAGTCCGTTGCGGCATCCTGGTAGACTTCCGCAACGGCGGAGCCATCGATGTTGTCGTGGACCTGCCCGAAGAGCACCTTCTCCCACAGTTTCTGAAGCTGTTCCTGGGGATAAGGCTCGCCGAATTGCGAGGCGATCAAGGAAAACTTTTCGGCGTTCATCAGCAGCACTTCGCACAGGCGATTGTCGCGCTTGACCTGCGAGTCGGTGGTGAAGGTGCCACGATGGGTCTTCACGTAAAGCTCATCGTCGACGGTGGGGAAATCTTTGCTTTGCGGGAGCGCTTGAATTTCATGGAAGTAATCCAGCGCCTTGGTAAAGCGAACGGTGGGGTAGTCGTGATCGTGCATCAAGTTCACCGCTCGATCCATCATCGCGGGCATGGGCCCTCCCCCGTGATCGCCCTCTCCATATAGGATCAAAAGCTTGTCGACATGAGCACTCGACTCCAGGGTCTTGAGGTATTCAAGCATTTCGGCCGGCTGGACCGGCTGGGCGTAGGCACCCAGCGTGAGGAAGGAGAGAACCCGCGAGCCATCCGGTCCCTCCCACCAGAAGAGGTGATAAGGGAAGGGGACGGGCGGGTTATTACGTTCGATCTGCCATTGCAACTTAAAGGTTACGAAATAATCGAGCCCGCACTTGTGATAGATTTGGGGCAAGTTCCAGTTGAAGCCGAAGGTGTCGGGCAGCCAGGCAGTCTTGACGTCCACGCCAAACTTTTCTTTGAAGTATCGCTTGGCATAGAGATGCTGGCGCACCAGGGACTCGCCACTGGGAATGTTGGTGCTGTGCTCTGTCCACGATCCGCCCACAACTTCCCATTCACCCGTGGCAATCTTCTTGGAAATCTGCGCGAAGAGGTCCGGATAGTAGCGCTCCGTCCACTTGTAGGCCTGCGCTGCGCTCTGGGCATAAACCATGCCGGGATGATCTTGCATCATCTTGAACACGCTCTCAATCGTTCGCGGAAGGATCTCATGAATGGTTTCACTTCGGGGCCAGAGCCAGGAAAGATCGGTGTGCGCGTATCCCACCAGATCAAGTTCCCCCTGGGGCTTGGTCTGCCCGGTCATGCGCACGGTTAAAGCGGCCAGGATTCCTGCGACCACCAGCATGCAGCCGTAAATACGAAACTTGAACACAGACGCCTCCCTTTGTACGCCCTTCACCAGCGTGTTCCCAAGGGCCGGTTGGGGTAAATTGCAGATGAGTCGGAGCGGATGTTATTTTTCCCGCCGCCCGATAATGTATGACTGAACGCCGCAAGTTGCAATGCTCTGTGTGACCTGGACGTACTGCGGATGTAGCGCGGGCGTCCCGCCCGCTGGTGCGTGGGCATCCTGCCCGCGCACTCTTGGCGGGAGCGGGACGCTCCCGCGACAGCGGGCGCGAC
Organism: Terriglobia bacterium; assembly: GCA_050010335.1. Classification (GTDB taxonomy): domain Bacteria; phylum Acidobacteriota; class Terriglobia; order UBA7540; family UBA7540; genus Bog-366. The sequence continues at coordinate 21,981 of JBEKLF010000107.1, read as the reverse complement.
ACCCGCGCTACGCCCGCTTTTTCGCTACTGTGTCGCACGTGCGCTTTTCATGCGCCCCGGAGCGTGGCAGCAGCTCTTTGTGTTACGATGAATTTTCGAGGCCGCTGGGACGGAGCTGGGACCGATCCCGCTGCGGTTAATGTTCTCGAATCCCGATCACCCTTGCAGAGGTTCAAATATGAGTTCAGCCACCCAATTCTTAATCGCCGCGTCGATCCAGGAAAGTATCAAAGTCAAGCAAGCGCTGCTTGAGGACAAGCATCTCATCTCCCAGATTGCCGATGTTGTTAAGGAGTTTGTCTGGGCGTTGAGCAATGGGCACAAAATCCTCTTATTTGGCAATGGAGGTAGTGCCGCTGACTCCCAGCACATTGCTGCTGAATTCGTAGGAAGATTTCAGATGGAACGTAAGCCGCTGCCCGCGCTCGCTCTGACCGTCAACACTTCCGTGCTCACGGGAGTCGGTAATGATTACGCTTATGAAAATGTGTTTTCGCGCCAAATTGAAGCTTTGGGGTCAGCGGGTGATGTGGCCGTGGGTTTCTCGACGAGCGGAAAATCCCCAAACATAGTGAAGGGACTGGCAGCAGCGAAGGCTAAGGGATTGGTTACCGTGGCTTTGACCGGCAAGTTCGGAAGCGCGTTGGAACCGATCTCAAGGTACTGCCTTTGTGTGCCCTCGGGCGAGACACCGCGCATTCAGGAATCGCATATTCTGATCGGCCACATCATCTCGCAGCTTACGGAAACGGAACTCTTCCCCAGATAAGCGGCGCGTTGGGCTCTTTTCGGAGTGCGACGACTCGTCGCCGCTTTTTCTCACCACGACCCGTCGCGGCGAATCACCAACCACTGACAAGTCAGCGGTAGAAAAAGCGGGAGCGATCTCCCGCACTCGAAGAGTCTCCGCGACAGTAACGTCACCTACCTGAACAGCATCAGGGTCAATCTTTCTCCACCGCGGCCAGGATTTCCGGTGGCGACGCTGTGCCTGTCCCTTTCTTCATGACCGTAATCGAGGCCACGATATTCCCGAAGCTGGCGGCCTCTACCGGATCATGAGTCACCGCCATGGCGAGCGCCGTTCCTGCGGCAAAACTATCGCCCGCCCCGCAAATGTCCACGGGTTTTTCCACCGGCCGCGGCTGAGACCATGTTTCCTTGCCTTCCTCGATGACCAGCGCGCCTTTGGGACCATGCGTCACAAAGAGAACCGGCGCCTTCAAACTCTCGCGCAGCCGCTTGAAATCCACGCTTTCAAGAAGTTCCTTGCACGCGGCCTCCGCCTCGCTTTGGTTGGGTTTAAGCATCAAGTTGCGAAACAGGTGTGCGCGCCGGCGCGAATCCGCCAGAAAGACTTTCTCGGGATGCTTTGCCGCGAACGCGGTAATCGACTCACGTACGGAGGGCGTTACGACTCCGCCTGCCGACGTCTCTGCCTGGTCGGCTACTAGAACGACGTCAAATCCTTCCAGGGCGCTGGAAAGTTTCCACAGTACTTTTAGTTCCGCGTCCGAGGGGAGAGGCTTGGTGTTGATGAAGTCGGCGCGCGGTTGATCCTCACTGCCGGTTTGACTGTTCAATAGTTTCGTGTAGGTGAAGGTTTGCCAGTTGGGGACACTCACCATCAGGCTGGCGTCGATCCCGCGCTCCATCAAGGCGCGGTCCAACTCGAATCCGAAGCCATCATCGCCGCGAACTCCCAACACCGAGACCTTGGCCGGTCCCAAAGCCGCAAGATTGTTGGCCACCGTGCCGCCGCCTCCGGGAGTGACTTCCGTGCCTACGATTCCCAGCCGCGGGATGCTGGTTTCGGCCGAGGGCTCCGAGGTGGCGGGATCGTAAGTGCACCAGCGGTCCAGGCAAATGTCTCCGACTACCAATGCCCGAAGATTCCTAATGCCGTTAAGAAGTTCAGGAATAGTCATGGTTGCAGCTCCAATAGAGCACGGCGCAAGGCTGCCACGGTCGCGCGATGATCTCCGCAAAAATAGAAACTCTCTCCCCCATCGGCCACGGTCCTTACCAGAATCGTTTTGTGGGGGCGAAAATAATACCCGGGATCGGTCTTGGGCAATTCGTGGTGAATGTCCCCTTGTATGGGCACCATGTCGAAAACCGCGGTGGTGAAATTATTGATCACTCGTCCTTGTTGGTGTGCCACGTTGCGGACCATGGCCAGGGCCTTCAAATAGACTTCCGGACCCATGATGGCGGATCCGAAGTTCAGCATGATGCCGCCCTCGAGCTTTTCCATGTTCTTGGTGAATATCAGGAAATCATGGTAGCTGGCGGCGCCGAGCGCCTGGCCGTCGCAGTTCGGGTGCTCGTGAATGATGTCGTAGCCAATGCCCACGTGTACGGTGGCCGGCACCGAATGGCGATAGGCCGCAGCGAATATGCTGACGTCTTTGTGCGCGTAATTGCTCTCCTCAATCCGCCGCCCCACGTTTTCACCCAAGCCCAGTGAGAGCTCCGCGGCTTCGCGAATGATGTCGTTCAAATCGCCGGTTTCGCGCCAAAGGCCGAATTCCCCGCGGCGGATATAATGCGCCACGCTTTCCGTTGTAGCGCCAATGCGCGCCAATTCATAATCGTGAATCGCCCCCGCGCCATTCATGGCGACATGCGTAAGATACCCGTGCTCGATGAGATCGATCACGTAGCGGCTGGCGCCGGACTTGATGACATGCGCTCCCATCATCAGGATGCGGGCCGCGCCTCTGTCGCGGGCGGCAATTAGCCGTTGCGCCACTTCCGGCAACTGCACATGAGAGAACTCGGGCGCCGGGTCATCGAGCTTTAAGACGTAATCGAGACCCATGTCATGCTTCCGCTCGCGCAAAGGTTTGATCAGTAGCTGCGAACGGTCGAAAGATTCATACTTTGATTTCATTGTGTGTCCTTGAAGTTGACGGCTGTCAGCTATGAGCTCGGAAACAGCCTTCCAATTAGCTCGTCACGACACAGAAAATTGGGAATGATGAAGTCCGCGCCAACGCTCACCAGGCGTTGGCGCTTCCAGCCATCTACCACTTGGCACTCCGGCTCCGCGGTGGCGAGCCCCACGGCGATTCCTCCTACGTCTTTCACATTCTTGATTTCCACAAAGCCGTCGCCGAACCCGACCAATTCATCTCCCTTGCATTCGAGGGCGGATATCATGCGCTGAATCAGGATCTCTTTGGAAAAACTCTTGTAATCGTCCTGAGCGCCGTAAATGCCGCCTTGGAAATATTCCCGAACCTGAAGCAGATCGGCTTCCTCCAGAGTGTAGGCCTCATCAGTGCCGCTGGCACAATACAGCTTCAGTCCGCGATCGCGCAGGGATTCGAGAAAGGCCCGCGCTCCCGGCACCAGGTATTTGTCCGGCTGGACGGCGCCCCGCCGAAGGTCCTGGCGTCGATATTCGATATTGGCCATCAACTTGTCATGATACCTCCGCTTGTAAGCAAGGGGTTCAAGGGGTTTGCCGCCGCGCAGCTCCACTTGCCGGGCAAGCTCCATCATTTGATAGATCGTTTGTTCGCCGGTAAGGCGGGCAACGAAATCTTCCACCAGCGTGCGCAAGGCGGCTTCGCTCTCGCCCGTGTTGAGTTCCATGAGGATCTCAACCAGCATCGGCACCATCACCTCCACCCATCCCGAGCGGATTAGGGAGATGGTTCCGTCGAAATCGAAGAGGCCCACGCGCGCGCGGGCAGCGGAGGCATTGGGGTGCAGGCATTCAACCGAGTTAATCAAATTGTTCATTGGCTCCACACATACGACTTGTTCAGACCGGCGTGCACAGGTTCCACATTGTACCGGAATCGGCACTGCTAAATCATCAAACTGTGCCACTCACTACGTTCACGCAAACTTGACGCTGCCGTGCGGTTTGCCTGCGCACGTTCAAGGCAACGAGTGCCCCAGAGAATAAAAGGGTGAAAGGGACCGCCGTCTGTGCGAATTGTGAGGCTCGCGTACGGTTCCTCATCGGAAGCTTAGCCGCCGAGTAAGGCGAATCGCGAACCCAACGCTCAGCGCTGAAAAGAGCAGCGCGGCCCGCTTGTGAGATTGGGACTCTTGTGACACACAGCATGGCCTCGAGTTTCTTGAGAGTCTGCTTGGGGATGCCAATATCCGGGAGGATTGAATTCAGCAACGCGAAATTGTGGCTGTGCAGCGGGATCATGCTCGGCTGGGCCTGGCGGGAGGGTAGGGCGTTCCCACCGCTTCACCGACCGCCGTCCTGCGCACTGGTGTGGAGAAGCGGATACAGTCTCCCCTCATTCCGAAATCCGGTGTGCGCGGACGATAAATCTCTTGGGGGCGGGGCCGACAAAATAGAACGGGTAGCAAGTGACCAGGGTTAGGAAATCGTCATTCGTGGCGCGCAGCACCTTTGTGTCCTCGGGCTCCACCACTTGAGTCGTGTCCACACGATAGCTGAGGGATCCATGCAGCGTCGTCAGGGTGATTTCATCGTCCTTGTGAATGTTGCGTAGCCCACGAAAGAACGTGTCCCGGTGTCCCGCGAGCGCGACGTTGCCCTGCTGACCTGGCAGGGGAGTGCCGGGAATATGTCCGAGCGCGTGGCGCAAAGTTCTTCCGTCGACACCTTCCATGATCATCGCCGCAAAGCCGATGGAACTGATCTCGATTCGCCCCAGCGGTGAGCCCGCGAGGCCATCGATGCCAAAACTCGCGGCGCGGGCGCGGTCCGCGTCCGCCTGGGCGGGAAGAGAAGGAGCGGCGGGCGGTTGAGCGCTGCGCGCAGACGTCTGCGCATCCTTCAAGGCGCGCTCAAATCGCCAGGTTTGGTAGGCTTGAAAAGCCCACCTGTCGATCAGCACGACGGCGCAGTAGCTCAGTGCCAGAACGCCCACAGCAAGAAAGAAGAATCGGGCCCACCGGAGAAACAACGCCAGTCGCGTCGGCTGTCGTTTGATTTTGAACATCATGGCTGGTTGCTCTGGCTGCCGGCTACGGGAGCGATGGCTTGAAAAGCTGATGGGGCGAAGTAACCAGCGCGGGTGCGCACGGACATGCTTCCATGACCCGGCGCCTTCGCCTTCACCTGGATGACCCGATAGGCCCCGTCTTGCTTTCTGTTCATGGGCGCATAAGCTAGGGTGTACTGTTCACGAATATCGTGCGCGATGCGTTCGCAGAGTGGGACGACGTCCGCCAGGGTCGCCGGGAAGTGGGCAAGACCTCCGGTAGCATTCGAGAGCTTCCGGAGCGCATCGGGATTTTTGTCTGGATCATCGTCGGTATAGATTCCGATGGTATAGATGATGGCGTCGGATTTCTCTGCCATGGCCAGAATTTGGCTCAAATTGTGTTTGCTGGCATTGTCGCCCCCGTCGCTCACCACGATGAGGACCTTTTTGTCCCTGTTTCCCTTCTTCAGGTGCTCGATCGCCGCCGCCAGTGCGTCGTAAAGCGCCGTCTCGCCGCGCGTTTTAAACTTCGAAAGGGCAGCCTGCAATTGCGCCGTTTGGTCCGTGAAGGGCGTGTCGGCGGGCAGGCCAAACGAAACATGCTCGTTGAAATTGACGACAAACATCTCGTCCTGGGGATTGCTGGAGTGGGCAAACGCCAGGGCAGCGGCGATCACCTCATCCCGCTTGGGTCCCATGCTTCCACTATTGTCCAGAACCAAGCCCACGGTAACCGGGATATCCTCGTGACTAAAAAAATCAATCTGTTGCAGCGCTCCGTCCTCGTAGACCTGGAAGTCGTCCTTATCGAGCCCCGAAACCAGGGCGCCTCTGTGGTTCTCCACGGTCGCGTGCAAGACCACGCTCGAAACGCTCATGCTGATCTTGTATGGGTCAACCGGCCGCAACTCGGAAGTCGAGACGGCCTGCGAGGCGGCCACACTGGGCAGAGCAAGCAAGAAAACCAGCGCGGCCAGACGATGGCTCGAGGTGGCTCGTTCCTCTGCTGTGCATGCTCCCGTGTTGGATAAATTCGCAACCCGCAACGAACCGTACCTCCCACAAGGCAAAGGCCAACATGATTAAGGTTCGCGAGGTTCAGCCGTCCATCTTCCTATCAGCCAATTGGGGCGTGATGCTAGTTCTCGCCACCACCGCCACGTGATCCCACCTGCCCCCCAGAGTATGACGCACATGGCGCTCAGCGTAAACAGAAACGTCCCGCTCATCAATGCCACGAGCAAGCAAGTGGCATATTCGAACGTGATGAACAACATTACATCCTCAATCCAGGTAACTCATCGCCTTCCACTCGATTCCGACAGTTGGTAGAAGGGCGGTCTTCTTGAAGTTCGACCGTGAAGGGGGCGATGCTTTGCGCACCACCCCCGCTCGCGACCCGACGCTCAGGCAAATTCGCCCGGGCCAACAAACTGGTGACCGAAGCGCCTTCCTGGAGCCCTACGTCAATAGTCTACGCAAGTCCCCAGACAGTGGTTCGATTTGAGGCTGTAGCGGCGAGTTTATCCGTCAGTTGACGGAGCAAATGGCGGCGTAAAGCTCCCTCTACTCGGCTCAAACAATTCGCTTCGAAAGAAACAGAAGCCCCGTAAACGCGCCCAGAGACAGCAGCCCAATCAATGCCAGAAGCGGCAAATGGCTGGCGGTTTGCGGCAGGGTATCTGCGACGGCTGGCTGCGCGGCGGCTACTTCTACTGGTGGAGTCTCGACCACTTCCGTTACGGCTACCTCTTCTCCTGTAGGTTTAACGGCGATGACCGGCGCCGTCTTCAAGGCCTCGACGGGAGCAGGCAGTTCGATCGGCGTGGCGAGAACGGGCTCATTGACAATCTTGGCCAGTTCCAAAGCTCTGGTCTTGGGGTAAACAAACTCCTCGCCCCATTCTTTTCCCGGATAAAACCACGCATGGATGGCTTCCGGCTGTCCTTCGCCTCTTTCCTTAAATGTCATCACCGTTTTGCCTGTCGCCTTCAGACGATAATTGGGGATGGCGAGGATGGTGGTGTACACATGGTCCCCGGCTTGGTTGAAGATTTGGACGATGTGGCGATCGGAAGAGGAATCAAGGAGCTTAAAGACATACGTACCGGCCGGAAGGGTCTGAGCGCCCACACCGGGAACCTCGACGGGCTGGTCGAAAGTGATAACTGTTTTGTTGTTCCAATCGTCTGCCTTCGCATTGGGTAGAATCGCTAGAACCACCAGGCTCAAGCAGAAGATCATTGCTACTGCTTTGAATCGATACAACGTTTTCATCGGATTTACCTCGATACTTTCTTGGGGCGTTCGATTCTGCCCCGTTGCTGGGTCGGACCTACAAATGAAATGAATTTAAGAGGCACCAGATATCTCTTTTTGATCCCAAAGGCTTAAGGAGAGGGCTTCCGTTCCGTCCGGGACGGGGAAAGTAAGAAGGCCGCGAAATTCCTCTTCCTTTCGGAACCGCGGGATGACTTCCTGCTCGAAGGTCCTGGCAAGCTCCACCTCGCACCCGGGCTGCACCTTGATCACAACTGCTCGTGCGAACATATCGGTTTTCCTCGGGCTCCGCGCCCTGCCAGAATCTGCCCTTTCTTTTTCGACACTACGTTTATACCCTGGGGTGGTTTGCGTGTCTGTCCCGCATGGCTCACGTGTTTGGTCAAAAATGCTCAGGCCAGTTGATGGGAGGATTTCCAGGTAGGGGGCGGTCATGACTTGGTGGGGAGCCAAAATCGCCCCCTTAACATAGGCCAACAGACTGATCCAGCCCTCCCTGGGAGCGATCCGCACGGCCCGTACCGACTGGACCCTACCCCGAAGGTGGGCTGGATGAATCCTTAGAAGATGTTGAGTGTAAGGCGAATGCCGGGATGTCTGAGATCGCACATGTAGTAGTAGCCATCAATATACTCGACATACATGTCGTCAGCGTAGTCCCAGCCCATTGGCCATCCTTCGTTGTACCCGAACCAATAGCCGCCGTAGCGGAAGCGGTTATATCCGCCCCTCATCTCGGGACGCCCCATGTGAAAGGAGTGGTCGTGACCGAAATGGGAATTGTAATTCACATCAGAAATGCGGCCATAATGGTTGCCATTGTTCCCGTTGCCGCGGTTGCCGTGGTTGCCGCCGTTGTAAGCAACGGTCTGTCGCTGCTGCCCTCGGGACTGCTGCGCTTGCTGGACGCGTTGGGGCTGTTTACGTTGCGCCGCCTGTTGGCGCTGCGGTTGTGCTTGGCGCTGTGCCTGCTGGGCACGTTGTGGCTGTGCTCTCTCGGCACGTTGTGGCTGTGCTCTCTCGGCACGTTGTGGCTGTGCTCTCTCGGCACGTTGTGGCTGCGCTCTTTCAGCGCGCTGCGGCTGTGCTTTCTGTGCATGCTGAGGTTGTTGCTCGTGTTGCGCCGCCTGAGGTTTTCCTCTGCCTCCGCCCTTTTCCTCCTCGCCTTTTTGTGCGAACGCAGGGACGGTGGTTCCGAGAAGCAATAGCAAAACTGCTGTGCAGATAACTCGATTTGGTTTCACTGGTGTTGCCTCCGATTCATGTCACTTCTACCTCTTGCTGGATAATCGAGGCACCATTGTTATACCGTGGGCCCGCAGGGGTGTCAGTTCATTACGGCTCACGCATGAGGTCAACAATGCTCATCCCAGATAAGATAGGGAAACCTAAAGTGTGGAGGGAGTGGGATTTGCCGAGGTTCGCACGCTCTGCATGGGCACAATATAATAGCGGGGGGAAAGCCACCGGAACGCGTGGTGTTCCACTCCCGACGGTCGCCCAACGCCGCCCCGAGCAGACGGAAATTGGGCGTAAGCGCACACGGATTCGGCCCTATCAGGGTCGAACCTGGCTGGGGATTCATGGTTGGGATACATCTTCCGGGCGCCCTTCCCCCGGCTATTATGTGTATCCCCTGCGGGGAAGATGAGTGAGGAATCCGGACTAGTCGCTCAAGATCACGCTCAAGAGGCCATTGTTAACCGTCAACGCGCCGCTGCCCGTGTAATCGATAAAGCCCAGCGTCCGGAACTTGTTCATGAAGTGACTCACCCGCGACCGGGTGGTGCCGACCATCTGTGCCAAGTGTTCCTGGTTGATTCCGGGGTGGACCGTTTCGGTTCTGCTTTCCTTGCCAAAATGCGCCAGCAGCAAGAGAATTCGGGCCAGGCGCTTCTCACTGGAGTTGAAAAGTTGGTCGACCAGATCCTCTTCAAAGCGCGTGTTGCGGGTGAGCAAGTGTGTGATGAACAATTCCGAGATTCCGTGCTGCTCGTGGAGCAGACGCACCATCAGCACCTTCTCAATCCGGTAAAGAGTGCAATCACTCACTGCGGAAGCCGTCGAGATGCGCAACAACTGGCCCGCCAGGCATCCCTCGCCGAAGAACTCGTTGTCTCCCAGAACGCTGACAATCGCTTCCTTGCCCTGTTGCGAAGTCACCGCGAGTTTCACCTTGCCGTGTTGGAGATACCACACGGAATCCGCAGGGTCTCCCTGCGCGAAGATCGTGCGGCCCTCGCTGTATTCCAGAGCGGTTTTCCCGCGCGAGATTCCGCCGAGGAATGCTGCCCAATCGACGGGGGGAGTGTTTCCGGTTGCCGCTGCAAGTGTGGGCTTGCCATTGCCGTTGGCCTTATCTACCTTTGCGGGGCTTTTCTGTATCTGTGGCGTCATATCCACCTCTCTTTTCTCCTTGGGTCATAACAATTTCACATGCCTGAGTTTCATGCGGGTTACAGGGGCGTAATCTTTTGAGGCTTGCCCCCCAAGTTCTAACCATCTCTCGATGTTTGTCCACTTTCTTGCCCCCGTCACGCTGTGAGATGACTGTTATAGGGCGTTCACTTTGGCTAACCTGAGACGCGGGAATGCTGAGCGCTTTCTTGCCGGAGGTGCGACGGTCACGTCGGCTCCGTTCGCTGCGTCGTCCGGAATGTCTTCCTCCGCGATCTTTTTAACGATTTCCAGCGGAATCTGCTCGAAGTATGTTTTTGGTTCTTTGGGTTTAGGCATTGGGAGTCATCCTTTCTCTTCTCTCGCCTAAAGCCTAACAGGGCTTAACCGATACGGGTTAACTCTTTTTGAAATCTTTACCGTGGCCCTTAGGATGGCGCATCCGCTATATCTACGACACGTCCCCCCCCTCCGCTACCGGCCCGCTCGGTTAACCGGCGCACCCCCCCCCGGCATTTCGGCGGCTTGATTAATTACCTGTAGTTTAACGTCACGATGTGACAGAATAGCGCTACGAATCCTTAACGCTATGGACTCGCGGAGGCAGGTATGAGTCCTCAGGCAGACAAAGCCCCAGTCCATTTCAAGACGATGGCGCAAATCAACGTCCCTCAAGGACGAAAGGGCAAACATCAGCAGATTGTATCCACAATCCTCAAGGATCTCGACCAGTTGAAGGATGGTTCCGCCATCAAAGTGCCCTTGGCAGAATTGGTGGAAAGCAAAGAGAGGGTACGTTCAGCCCTGAATCGTGCAACCCGGAAAGCAGGGCGGACGGTTGCCACCGCCAGCGACGCCACCTTCCTTTACATCTGGAACGTAAGCGCATCCCGTAAGACCCCGCCAAGTTCAAATTGATGAACCCTTCGTGATTTCGATCCGCCCCACCCTGTAGTTTCCCTTCAGTAAATGGAATGATTGCTTTTGGACATCCATGTGTTCAATTTTGAACAGACAGGTCAAAACCAGATTTGCTAGTGTATGACCCCTGGATCGCCATTACTAATGCTCATCGGAGTTCGAACGCCTGGTCACGACGCATTTCGAGCCGCGGCAGGGTGAGCGGGTAGCGCACGGCGGCCTGCGGCCGTAACCAAATCTGTCGGGGCCAGCGGCGCTGGCAATTGCCCATCGGAAGCTCTTCCCCTCAGACAGCCGAACTTCAGCTCCAGTGCCCACGATGGATAGGTGCCCCAGAATCGATCGTTTCTCGGCCATCGAGAGATCACACTCATGCCTATGCCCTGGTAGACCCTTCGCAATTTCTGGCGGCACCACCGTGTAGCTTTCCCTTAGTTAACTGGGTGTGCAGTTTTGAACACCCAGGTGTGCGTTTCTGAACAGCCAGGCATAAACCGATCTTGCTAACCTATTCCGTTTGTAACGCCTTCGCGGGGAACACCGGCCACTGCGCCGGAAAGAAAACGCCATTTCACTAAAATCGACCAAAGAGGAGACATCAGATGACGTCAGGTAATGGCAAGCCACATCTCTATCCAGCACAGTTCTTAGTTCCCCGCGGAAGGATCCTGCTGGTTGATGAGGATGAACACGACTTGGAGTATTTCACCACGCTGCTCGCGCGCATGGGTTACTCGGTCCGAGCTTTTATGGACTACCGAGAGGCGGAGGGATGCCTGGACCGCGAGCCTTTCGCCTTCATCGTCGTGAGCCCGGCCATTGACCCGCACGGCCTGATAGAGCTTGCTTTGGCACGCAGCGGCCACACGCCGGAGGTGGTGCTGAGGCGTTGCCTGGAGATGAATTGCTGTGTCGCGGCCCTGCAACTTGGCGCTGCGGATTATATAGAAAAATCTCTTTCGCCGACGGAGTTCGAACACTTGGTGACGACGCATTGCCAGGAAACGGAGAGGCATCTGTCTCGTCCCCCATCGAGGAACACTAATTTGGATGAGCAATTCTGACCAGCTAGGTGAGCAGTTCGGGGCTGACACGCGAATTACCCCAAGCTATAACAAAAGTGCCTCGAACTCCCATCCGGGACCAACCTGGAGACGGGTGTTAGGGGGGAGGGAAAACATGCTTTGGACAATATTCGCGGTTCTTTTGGTGATGTGGTTGTTGGGCTTTGGCTTTCACGTGGGCGGAGGCCTTATCCACTTATTGCTCGTCTGTGCAGTGATTGTGTTGGTCTGGAACCTGATTACCGGCCGCAGATCTTATTCGTAAGGCGGCCGAACCAGGCCCAAACGTTGGGGCCGGCAGGAATTAACCCTGCTGTTCGTGCTATTCGGGGTGTGCCGGCCCTTGCCGTAGTTTTGGTCTAATTCGTTTCGGGCCAGGGACCCAGCGGTCGATCGCGGGGGGTGCGCCTTTGCAGCAAAACTCGGGGTTCAAAATCCGTAAAGCGGGACGGAGCTCGTCCTACGTGGCGGGACGGCAGCAGGCCGGGTGGTTGCTTTTTCTCTATCTCGTCACCGGAATGGCATCCGCATCGGCTCAGAACGGAAGCTCGGTCCCAACGGCGGAAACCATCATCGCCCGCATGGCGCAGGCCCGGGCGGAAAACCGTGTCCGCCTTCGTCCTTACATCGTCACGCGGAACTACAAGCTGTTTGGCAAAGACGAAAGCAAGGCCAAGGCCGAGGTGATTGCCGACGTAGCCTTCGTTCCTCCGGACTCCAAGAAGTACACCATTCAGGAGACGAATGGGAGCGGAGTGGGACAAGTCCTTGTTCGCCGCATGCTGGCCGGTGAGGCAGAGGTCGAGAAGGATCACCTCGCAACCGACTTGTCAGCGGACAATTATGATTTCCGCTTCGTCCGCGAGGCAGACGTGAATGGCCAGCGCTGTTATGTGCTGGAGTTGCTTCCCCGGCGCAAAGAACAACATCTTCTCAATGGAAATATTTGGGTGGATGCGGATACCTACCTGCCTCGCCGCTTTGAGGGCGAGTTTGCCAAGAGCCCGTCCTGGTGGGTGCGGGACGTAAGCGTCACCTTCGTTTACGGCGACGTCGGTGGAATGTGGCTGCAAACAGCCACCGAGGCCGCGGCCAACGTCCGCATTCTCGGGCGTTCCACGATGGTTTCGCGCGATGTGAAATATAAGATCACGGAACTCGTTGCTACCGCGTCTTCGGTCGAAACAAACTTCTTGGAATTGATGCCACGCCGGCCTTTTCGCGTCGTCGCGATTCCAAGGCCCGCGAAGTAATTCGTTCGCAAGGGAGAATCAACATGGAATTGGACAAGGCACTGGGGTTTGCCGTGATTCTGGGCTGGGATGACTTAAAGAAAGTCAGCGACCCCTGCTCAGCACGGGTTGAATACCAAAGTGCGGCGGGAACGGCGGTGGATTACCTGAGCATCTGGTCGGTTGATGCCGAGGGTCATCAGGCTATGGTGTGCGACTATTGGACGAGGACTTCTCCGGCTCACACCAGCGGAATCGGTTTCAAGAACAAATTCCAATCTCCTCCGTTGGGTCTGGCCCTGGACTTCATCCTGATGAACCAGAATCAGTTCACGCGTCCAGCCGATGCATGCCCGGAGGGTCTGGCACTGATCTACCCGCCCACCGGAGACGAACTTGCCGAAGCCACCACTTGGATGGCCGCTACTCACGGCGCCGCGACCAACGTCAGCCACGCTGAAGTTGAAAAGGTTGCGGCCCTCTAGAGGGAGCAGGATCTTGCTGGGTTTTGATCGCAACGCCGCGCGTTACACCTGGACAGCGGTTCTTGTTCTTCTCCTGGCGGGACTGCTCTATCTCATTCGCGAGACTTTGTTCATCTTTATTGTGGCATTGCTATTTGCCTATCTCCTCTGGCCCCTGGTGAAGCCTCTCGATCATCGGCTACCGGGGCGGTCAAGGCTGCCGGCGCTCACCCTCGTCTACCTCGCGATCGTCGGGATTCTGATTATCATGGGAATTACGCTGGGCTCCCGAATCGTCCAGGAGGCGAACGCCCTGGCAGCCAGGCTCCCAGATCTCCTTACCAAATTCCAGCCTCCGATCGCGCCCGCCGCTTCACACTGGGCTCTGCCGCTGAAGATGACGGTCATTTCGACGGTGCAACAACAAGTGACCCAGCATTCGGGAGAAATCCTGGCAATGCTTTCTAATGCCGCGCTGGGGGTTATGTCGCGCGCGGGAAACCTAATTTTCTTCATCCTGGTTCCGATTCTCAGTTTCTTCTTTTTGAAAGATGGCCGGGAGATGCTCAGTTCCGTGGTGGGCATTCTTGCCGCAGGGGCCCGCCGCGACATGGTGGAGAGAATTGCCGCAGACCTGCACGTGCTCCTTGCCCAATACATGCGGGCATTGGTGTTGTTGGGAGTGGTGGCATCCTTGAGTTATGGACTCTTCTTCTCGATGGTCGGTGTTCCGTATGGGATTCTGTTGGCGGCTGCCGCTTTTCCCCTGGAGTTTATTCCCATGGTCGGTCCTCTGGTGGGAGCCACCGTCGTCATCCTCGTTGCCGGCTTGAGCGGCTCCCACCATCTGCTCGCGATTTTCGTGTTCCTTCTCGCGTTCCGCTTTTTACAGGATTATGTTGTTTCACCGCATTTGCTGAGCGCCGGCATGAAGCTCCATCCTTTGCTGGTCATCTTCGGAGTCCTGGCGGGCGGGTCGATCGCAGGTGTAGCCGGATGCTTTCTTTCAGTTCCGGTGCTAGCTGCTTTGCGAATCGTTTACCGGCAGTTGTTACCCAAGGCGCCGCCGACGGTGGTAGCGCCTGACATTGCTGCCCCTCTATAAAGTAATCTAGCCTTTTCGTCCCGCGAACCGTTTTGGTGGGAGTAGACCTGCGTGACTTCCGCGCCAAAAAGAACGATCTGTGCGGAGTAATAAACCCAAGTGAGAATAATGACGAGGGATGATGCTGCCCCGTATGCTGACGCGACAGTGGACCTGGCGAGATACAACCCAATCAGCGCTTTGCCGCTCGTCAAAAGGAGAGATGCGACGGCCGCACCCATCCACACATCTCTCCAGGCAATCTCGGCATCAGGTAGAAACTTGAAGATCATCGCAAGGAGCAGCGCAATGACTCCCAACGAGAGGAGAAAGTTAACCGATTCCAACAGGAATACGGGCCAAGGAAGCAGCGGCGCTATGAAATTTCCCACGGCCCCCAGCGCGGCGCTCACAACCAATGAAACGAGTAATAGGAAACCCAGACCCAGGACCAGGCCGAACGACAAGAAGCGTTCTCGAATTGCGCGCATCCAGACGCTTTCTGAGCTGCGTGGAACCTTCCAGATTTTATTGAGCGCATCTTGGAGCTCAACAAAAGCCCCGGATGCACCTACGAGTAGAATCCCGATGCCGAAGGCACTCGCAATAATACCCAACGCGGGCCGATCCGCGCTCTGGATGATCGCTTGCACGGCCCTTGCACCCGTTTGTCCCACGAAGCCTTGAAGTTGCCGTGAGAATTCACCCTCGGCCGCCTTTTGCCCGAACGCCAGCCCCGCGGCCGAGATCGCGACAATCAGAACCGGAGCGAGCGAGAAAACGGTGTAAAACGCCAGCGCGGCGCCCATGCTCGGGGCATTGTCATCTGCCCATGCCGAGCACGCCTTCTTGAACAGCGCGTAAGCGGCGTTCAGTTTCACGAAGCCCGTCCACTCTCACCCCATACGGTTGACGTGAAAATTGGTGATGTAATGCATGAGCCCGAAGATGTTCAGGAGCCACACAACCACCACGATCACCACGACAGCATTCAAAAGCGATTTAATGGAGCCCGCCATCGGAATGAAGGTGTTGACGAGCCAGAGAAGAACGCCCACCACAATCAGGGCAATTAAGATTTGTACCAAAGGCGTTTGCACTATACTCATAATTTCAAACCCTCCTTGTTGTCGGAGGCGGGCGTCTATACACCCGCTCCCCGTAACCCATTGCTAAAGATCGCCGGCGGCTTCTCCCTCATGGCGGAAACCATGCCGCCCGCTAGAGCGGGGGGGAATCCCAGGCGCTCGGCCTGATCAGCCATGATCTGGCCGAAAATGGTGTCGCCCTGGAGGTAAATCCACACTTTGACCTGATCGGTTATCAGGTTCGACAAATCATAGTCAGGAGTCATTTTCCCCTCATTCCGCCTGAGTTAATGGGACATTAACCAGATGCTCGGCCAGGAACCAGACTTGGAATTCGTTGGTCCGAATGACTTGACTCACCAGCAAATCGTTGCTGCCGTCGTCGCCTGCCTGCGCCGTTTGTCGAGCTGCCGTGCGGGCCGCCCGCAAAAGAAATTCATGCGCTTCGAGCAACCGGGCGATTTGCACGGGAGCCTCCTCGCGCCCGCGCGGGGGACGCGGAATAAGCGAGGTTTCGGCAGCGTCAATACCCATCGCGAGGCTGATTCCGCCCAGAATCTGAATGCGCTCGGCGAGGGCGTCAACCAGTTCCGCCTGTTCGCCGTAGTGCTTGTCGAACAGCAGGTGCAATTGATAAAAGGTTTGCCCCGCCACCTGCCAATGATGCTTCTTGTACAGGTCGCGCAGGACCATCGTGTCGGCCAGCACCTGGTTCAGTGCTTGCACACTCGACACGCAGACTTCTTCGTCGAGCGCAATCGGCAGCTTGGCGATCTTGCCGAAAGGCTGAATTTCTCTCGCCTGCTGGTGCAGTTGGGGCTGGGCGCGCTCGGTTCCCTCCGCGCTGGGGCCTTCTTTCAAGTTTTCATACGTAGCCGTTCGATTCAATCTCGTACCCTCACTTTTCTCGATTTTTGTTGCTTGTGATACTTCAACCGGTATTTGGTGACGCACGTTGGGCCCGGCCAGGGCCGCCTCGAACTCCGTCGCGCGATCATGATTGATTTTCCTTTAACTAGTTCTTTGCACCGTCCCCGCTGTCGCCTCCGGGACTGACAGCTCTTTTGATCCCTTTACCGACGTCCTTGCTCCCTTTGGCTACACCCTTGCCGGCATCCTTCCCGCCTTTGCCCACACCTTTGCCGGCATCCTCGCCACCTTTGCCTACGCCCTTGCCGGCGGCCTCGCCGCCTTTGCCAACACCTTTGCCGGCGGCCTCGCCGCCTTTGCCTATCCCCTTACCGGCGTCCTTGCCCCCTTTGGCTACACCCTTCCCGGCGGCCTCGCCGCCTTTGCCTACCCCCTTACCAGCGTCCTTGCCGCCTTTGGCTACACCCTTGCCGGCATCCTTCCCTGCATCGCCCACATCCTTGACGACCTGCGCGGAAGCGCGCGACATCAGGCTTAGTCCCACCATCCCTGTTATCAGAAGGGTGAATACCACCCTCGCCCATACCGATCTGTTGTTTGGATTCATATGTCTCTCCCTTTTCCATTTCCCCGCGACCTCGCAGGCGTCGATTTCAATCCGCCGGAGCCCTCGATGCACACTTGTTGTATCCTGATGGGAATCGCGTTGCAGTCCCCTACTGCTCACCCCTTTGGTCAAGATTGCTCACCCAGGATTTGCGACCCGGACATATCGGTGTTGGATGGTCTGCCGAGGTTAAGGCCCTTGGAGGGATTCATTCATCATTTCTTCCACACGGTCCCGCACCGCTTCCTTCACCGCTTCCTTGACCGTCTCTCTAATTTCCTGCGGATTCAGGCTCGGGCTCCCGGCTTCTGACTCAGCCTCTTTGAGCGCTTCTTCCACGATGGGGTTCAGCGGCGACAGCTCCTTGACCAGCTCTTTTACCGCCTTCTTGATATCATTCACGTTGGCTTCGGCCTTTTGGTTCTCTTGCACGGCGCTTGCCACCCAATCGACCTCAAAAGTTCTGATTAAACCATTCACCACCTTTGGTTCACGAACAATGACGCCGACTTCGCGGCGCGAATCCAACTCGGCCATGCGCAGGCTCTGGCTGCCCACGAAGGCCTGACGGCGGTCGCTGATGATCGTGCGCGTATGCAAGCGCATCTTGGCGAGATTCCTGACGTCAAGGCCGGGGTTTTGCTTACCGACGCGGCCGATGACTTTGATCTCCACCCCCGCTTTTTTCCGCTCGCTGAGGGCGCGCAGCATTTCCGGGTCGGCGATCTTCGGGTCGTAGATAAGCAACTCCTTCTTGGCCTTGTGGATGAACTCACCGAGGACTTTGCGGGCGTTGGCGGGACTGACAACAAAGGTATCCAGCGCCGGTGTATAGGGGTTTCGCGTGGTATCCGCCTCAAATAACTTCGCCGCTTCCTGGATGAGCCGGGTGTTTCTGGTGACGATGCCGAAGCCGCGGCTATGGTCGATATCCAGGTGGGTGAAATTGAAGGACAGGATGTAGAGCAGCCGGCGGTCGATAATCAGCAGCTTGTCGTGATAGCGCACCAGATCATCGGCGGTCCGCGAAACGGCAACGCCCACCGCCAGCAGGCGCATCTCGAGCTTGCGCAGGTTTATCTCGCCGCCCCGGTTGGTGTAGGCAATCAACGCACTCACGGCAACGCCGCGGCCCACCGCAGCCTTCAGTCCTGCCTCAATCTCGGCGCGGTCAAATCGGAAAATTGCGATCTCGATGCTTTTCTTCGCGTTGCTGATTCCTGAAAGCAGCGCCTCGGGTCCGTCATCAGGTTGGATTAGCAGTTTCATGTTAGCGCCATCGCCGCTTCGGGATCTTCCTTGCGAAACTGGATCTCGTAAAGTTCCGAATAGAGGCCACCTGCCGCCAGCAGGTCGGCGTGGGTGCCGCGTTCAACGAGAGTATTGTCTTTCACTACAAAGATAATGTCGGCGCGCCGGACGGTGGCCAGGTGGTGCGCGATGATGAGGGATGTTTTGCCTTTCATCAATCGGTCCAGGGCTTCAAACACAGCTTGCTCGGCCGCCGCATCCAGCCCTGAGGTGGGCTCGTCCAGAATGAGAATGGGAGTATCACGGATGACGGCCCGCGCGATGGCGATGCGCTGGCGTTGCCCCCCGGAAAGGGTCACCCCGCGTTCGCCCACCATCGTGTCGTAACCCTCGGGCATCTCAATGATGAACTCGTGGGCGTTGGCCAGTTTTGCGGCATGGATAATCTCTTCGCGGTTGGCTTCCGGGCGTCCGTAGGCGATGTTCTGCCACACGGGGGCGCGGAACAGGAGCGTTTCCTGCAAGACAAAACTAATCTGCTGACGAATCGATTTCATCGTGTAGGTGCGTATGTTGGTCCCGTCGATTCTGACTTCCCCGGAGAGGGGATCGTAGAAGCGCGCCACTAAGCTGATGAGAGTCGTCTTGCCGCCCCCCGTGGGGCCGACAAAGGCCGCGACCTGGCCCGGCTCAATCACGAAGCTCATATCCTTCAGGATCAATTGGTCGTGGCTGTATCCGAAAGAGACTTTATCAAACTCAATTCCGCCCTTGAAGCGCCCGGCGCGCCGCGCGCCCGACAGGTCACGCATCCCGCCCTCGGTCTCCAAAACTTCGCGGATCCGATCGAATCCCACTTCCGCCTTGGAGACCGTATCGGTCATTTTGGAGAGGTCACGCATGGGCTTATACATCATGCCCAGGTAAAGCAAGAATACGACCAGGTCCCCCGGCGTGAGCTGGCCCGCCAGCACTAAACGTGCGCCATAGCCGAGCATCAAGCAGGTACCTATGGCCACGAGAATATCGACGATCGGTGAGAGCGTCCCCTTGAGGTTGCGCGCCAGCAGGGCCGTCTCGACATTTTCCAGACTCTGGCGCTCGAAGCGGCGCTCCTCATAGTCTTCGCGGGCAAAGGCCTTGACCACGCGGATCGAGGAGAAAACTTCCTGAACAATCGAAAGCAGTTCGCTCTCTTTTTTCCTTACGGCGCGCGAGGCTTTTTTGATGCGCCGAGTGAAAATGTAAACCACCAGGAAGAGCACGGGCGCAATGGCCAGCGAGATGAGCGTGAAACGCCAGTTGAGGTAAAGCATGATCCCGATGATCCCCACCAAGGTGAGGACGCTGCTCAAAATGCCGAGCAGCGCCGTGGTGATGAACGCCTGGATGGCCTCGATGTCCGTGGTCACCCGGCCGATCAGGTCGCCGGTCCTTTTCTCGTCGTGCTCGGCCAATGACAGCCGGTGGATGTGGTGATAGAGCGTGCGCCGCAGATCGTGCATCACCGATTGGCCGACGCTGGTGGTGAGGTAGTTTTCCAGGTAAGAACTGATGGCGCCGACGATGGCAATGACCGCCACCGCCAGCACCGCGAAGTTGAGGACGGCCAGTTTGTTAGGCCCGATCCAACGGAGCGGTACGGCCATCCAAGTGGGCGGCTTCTTGGATTGGAGCAGGTAATCGAGGACGATCTTCAAGGGCCAGGGTTGAGCCAGATCGGCTGCGGATCCACCCAGAACCGCCAGCAAGGCCAGCGCCAGGGCTTTCCAGTGGGGCCGCAAAAAGTCGATGATGCTGCGACTTTTGTGCTTTGAGCCACTCTCCGATGTCATCGTTTCTCAACCTCTTGCCTTGCCGGGTAGTGAGCCAATTTGTAGAGGCGGATTTACACCGCCATTTGGCGAGATAAACTCGCCGCCACGGGCGCCATATGGCGGCGTAAAGCCGCCATATGGCTTTGCCTGGTGGCCGGCTTGTCAGTCTGACAACATGTTCAACTGGACGATTCTGCCCTCCACCACCTTGCTGAAACCCTCCACATCCTCGAGCGAATATCCGGCAGCCCGGAAAGCATCGCGGACCTGCTCCGGTGAGAGTTGCGCCAGCAGTTGCCCCATCCACTGGGCGTCTTTACAAGGAATTTGCTTGCCGATCCACCGCAGCTCCAGCCGGCTGATGAACTCACGCGGGTTGAAGATAAAGATCACTGCGGGTCGTGTCGGGAAGTTAAAATCGACGTAACGCTCCGTCGACCTGCTGATAAACCTGGAATGGCTGTAGGCATTCAGATTGCCTTTGGAACCTCCATGCGTCCAACTGCGCCCAGTGGACCCAAAGCTTGCGCCCAGGTCGCTTATCATGTAGATGTTTTCCGGGCCTTCGGAACCCTCGGAACGCTTCTCCTCATAGATGGCGTTATTCTGGTCCTTCACGTCCCAGTTACTGATGAGGGCCATCATGACTCTCAGCCCGTTCAATTCGCGCGTATTGCTGAAAGGGTTGGAGCGCCATTGCCAGCCGCCGACCTTCTTCTCGTCCTTCAGATTCCGCTTCAGCCGAACGTTCTGGAAAGTCCCTCCGGGTCTCACGAGGTTCTGTCCCCGGTGGAGATGGGCCGGCAGGTTTTCAACGTGCAACACCGGCAAGAAGTAATCTTCGTCGGCAGAATATCCGACGGCCCAGACCAGGCGTGAAGCCACGGTCTCCGGCCGCACTTCTGCCCCCAGCTTGACCTTCCACTTGACGTCGTTTTCATCGTGAACCTCGAACTTCGGGTTCGTGCCTTCCATGTCTTCCTTGACAAACGTGAAGGTGGTGTGCGGCGCGTCCTTTTCGCCCCCCGGCCCGAAGAAAAGGTTGCGCGACCGGATGTCGCCAGGGCTGCGCCAGAGCACAGGATTTGCGGAACTGGCGATTTCTTTGTCAGCTCCTGTGGCCTTGCTTCCTTTTTTCTTGGTCGCGGCGACCGAAGAAATCAGCGTGGTAATCGCAAGAAGGATAGTAACTAGTCGTATTGTCTTATTCATACTTACGCCTCGTGTTCTTGCTGCCAAGCTGGGATTTCCATCTTGAAATGTGGGTCTCAACTTGGTGTTTACACCCCGAAGGGTGGAGATGCCTGACTAACCTAACAGCTTAAGATTTGCTTGTCTGTGCAATAAGGAACACCGGAGGCCGGGATACGGGACACGGGACGCGGGATTCGGGGCACGGGATTCTAGACACGAGACTCAGGATTCACGGACGTGTGTAGGCCGAACGGGGTTCGGCCGCTGACGTAGGGCCGAACGGCGTTCGGCCACTTGGGCCAGCGCCGCTGGCCCCTACGATTCCTCGTCGGCAGGAGAGCTGAACTGCGTTCGGCCATGGGATGAATCCGGCGGGAAGGTGGTTTATCTCCGGCGCGCCTCAGGCGGCTTGTCCCGACAGCGCGCTCTCCGGTTTCTGGAGTCCGATGGACTCCTCCGGAGTCCCGAAATCGGACCTTCCAAATTGATCATAGGGGTCTGGGAGTGCGGTAGCGCCAGCTACCGCCTTTTTCGGAATCGCGGTTTAGGAGCGTGGCCCGCTACCCTACGGCGCTTCGCAGGGTCTAAACCGGTCGCTGGCCATTTTCCGGGAAGGCGACTTCAGTCTAAATCCTAAGCTGGGGTTGCAACCGTCGGACTAGCCCAAGTTCGTCACGAGAGCATCGAAGAATTAGCTAAGTGTATTGGAATCAGTTCAGGCTGTTGCCAAGTCTACACTACATTCGCGATCAAGACTGAGCCGATCCGGGACGGTGATTCCGAG
>JBEKLF010000106.1:0-26734 GCA_050010335.1 Terriglobia bacterium | reverse complement strand
TTCCATCGTTCACCCTCCGGGTGTGGGTCTGGATTTCTTCGCAAAATCTCTATAACACACATCCCGTGAGGGTGAACGCCTTTTCTGCGGTCTCCCGCTCGTACCAATCGCGATTCTTGGGGCCCCAAAACCTTGGCGTCTACGTCGCGGCCCCCGGGTACTGCGCATCAGGCTACTCGACGTGTCGGGTCGCCCCTCAGCAGATAGCGCGACCGAGGCCTTTGCGGTCCTCTGATGTGAACAGGGCGGGGGCGAAATATTGGTCCTTGACAGCCCCCCCCCTGCATGTACGAGACTGCCAAGTATCTTCTGGTGGTTAGTGCCTTGGTACAACCAATGGGCCGGCGGACAATAACCGGCGCAGTCTCTCCTGGAGGTCCCAGTCGTGGGGGCCCGGTCGGCTCCTTGGGCCACTGCTGGCGGCAGGGCCAAGCTGCGTCGGCTGAGGCGTCTTCGCCCCCTGTTCCCCTCGGTGGCGTCGCCGTCGCCCATCCCAATATGGATGCGAGGATCGAAGCCTCGCTCAACCTGACTGATGCCGCGCTCGAAAAAGGGGTCAGGGCGGGAGACCTGGCAGGACGCCTGGGTCTGAGCCGGTCTCGCTTCGAGCACCTGTTCAAGGCCCAGACCGGCGCTGCCCTCCGCCTTTATGTCAGCGCCGCGCGGCTGGCGAGGGCGAAGACGCTTCTTCGGGACCCGCGGTTGCGGGCAAAGGAGGTCGCCTTCCGCTGTGGTTACGAGCACACGTCAAGCCTCGACCGCGAGTTCAGGCGGGAGTTTAGCCTTTCTCCCTCGGAGTTCCGCCGTAGCGCCTCAGGATAACAAATAGCACATCAGGCTAACGAAATGGCATTGACGGACTGCGGAAGAGCGTTAAATTCGGGGAAGGCGGCACCGGAGCGGCCGCATATACACTGCTCGGTTGGAGTTGATGCGATGATCACCGAAGGGGAGAAGGGTAGTGGCACACGGTCGATGAAACTGGAAACTGCGGCCAATATCACGACCATCATGGTCTCGATTCTGCTTTCAGTTGTGCTCGTCAGGGTGTTCCTGCTGCCCCAGCGGCCGCCGGAGGCCCTGAGCGCCAGACCGCAGGCGGCGAAGGGCACGAACTTAAAGGGCTCTCTTCCGGGGGTTGATTGGGGCGCCAACGGGCGCACCCTCGTCCTCGCTATTTCCACTCGCTGCCATTTCTGCACGGACAGCGCGCCGTTCTTCCGGCGCATCTCCAAAGAGAAGCCAGCGGGCACAAAGCTTCTGGCGGTGTTGCCGCAGGCCGTTGAGGAATCCCGCAAATACCTCGACCAGGAAGGGGTGCGTGTTGATGAGGTGAAGGAAGCAGCGCTTGATTCCATAAAGGTAAGTGGCACCCCGACGCTCCTCCTGGTCGACAAAGCCGGAACCGTGGCCGACGTTTGGGCGGGCAAGCTGGAGCCTAGCCAGGAAGAGGAAGTGCTGAGCGTTTTGAAGAAGAATTAGAAGCCGTAAAGGACGAGGAGGCGACGAGCATGTGTAAATTGATTCCGCGCCTGAACCTGGTGGCAATTTGTTTGTTGGCCGGCGTGTTGGCTGCCGTGCTGGTCCGCGTTCTGGCGGCTCAGATGCGGCCACAGTCGGCTGCCGTCGCCGCTCTGGCGAAAGAGCACGACTGGGTGTGGTCGAAGACGCTTCAGGTTTGTCCCACACAGCGCGGTGACCCGGTGAAGCTGGTCAGAATCATCAAAGATGGCAAGGAAGTCGTGCCGGGGGTGTACCCGTTGCCCGACATAGTGGGCGACCACTTTTTGCACCCGAATCCCCTGGACGACTGGCTGAAGGACACACTACTCGTGGTTCGGAACCAGTCGTCGAAGAATATTGTCTCTATAGGAATCGCGTTTGTGTTTCCTGCGCGGCAGACGAACTCCGACTGCCGCTACCTCGTTACCAATAAATGGTCGCCGAGCGATCCGTTTTGCGATGCAAACCCGGGCTGGTGCGAGGGCGGATGCCCTGTACTTCTTGAGAAATCCTCCCACTGGGGCTTCGTTCCTGCCGTGGCGGCGTCGGGCCTGGAGGCCCGCTATCTGGCGGACGACAGGCGCCCCGAGGGCAGGCGCGAGTCACCCGTGGGGGCCCTCCTCCAGGGCAAGGAATGGCTCAGAATCGGTCCAGGCCAGGAAACCGCGCTCTCCGCGGCCGGGCGCGGTGACGGATGGACGACTATGACGATCCCCAAACACCCTTTCACGGACAATATAGATGGCATTCTAGCCCACGAAGGGATAGAGGAGGCGCAAGATACGGAACCCTGCGCCCTCCGGGCGAACTCCGAGACCGGCTGTGCCTTTGCGAAGGTTTCGAAGTTCAACATCGGTATTGTCGTCGTCTATTTCGAGGACGGAACGATATGGGGCAATTTCGGCTACGGCTACGCACAGCCCGGCCCGGACGGCATTTTCACCCGAATCGGCACGCACGAGACCACGGAGGGCGCTGTCGTAACGCCTCCGGCAAACTAGGCCCGGATTATCGTGAACGTTTGCGGCGTAGCGAAGGCCGGGTGCCTGCCATACTTGGCGGGCCCCACGGAATGGAGGTAGACCCCCGTGAAACGAAGCTACAGCCTGCTGAGACTGCTGGTCCTGGTAGGGTGCGTCCCCCTCTTGCCGAGGAGCGCCCAGGTCACCCTTGTGAGCGCGCACACCCAAAATTGTACGCATATTAGCACGACCGCTAGTACCGGTAACTGTCCTTCGGGTTGCACTAGCACGCAGTACACGTACTACGCCCTGATCGGGGGTACCGGCTTCCAGTACGCAGACCAAGTTGCTACCCCTTGCGCTCCTTCGACATGCACGCAGCCCTCTGCCCTTGGCCCACCAAATTACGAGTGCCCCCAGTGCTGCCTGGCCGACGGCCAGATATGTGGCGCTAACGAGTGCAACGGCAACAACCCGTGCTGCGATACCTGCTACGATGGGAGTTGTTGCACGGGCAACGGTTTGCTTTGCACGCCCTACACAAAATGCTGCGACTATCCCAGTTGCGTTGGGGGCATTTGCCAACCCTGTGCGTACCTGAACGAAACTTGCAACAACACGTTCCCGAACTGCTGCGGGGAGGGCTTGGAGTGTATGTACGGTACCTGCTGCCTGGGGCCAAGTGCCTCATGCCCGAGCGGGACCGGCTGCTGTCCCGGATATCACTGCCAAGACGGGATATGCAAGTGCAATATGATCTAGCCTGCCGCGACCGGCTTTTTGCGCGCCCTCTGTGAGGACGATTTGGCGCCAAAATCGTGTAACGCCAGTCCGCGTAGCCACGCCCAATCTGGGAGCGCGGGCACCCTGCCCCGATGAACCGGGGTCCTGCCCGTGCTCCCAGGCGCTTCCGGGGTTTTCAGTCGTAATACTCCAGACCCAGGTGCGTGATCAATTCTTCGCCGCGCAGGTGGCGGAGCGTATTCTTGAGCTTCATGAGTTGGATGAACACGTCATGTTCCGGGTACAGGCTTGTCGCACACATGGGACTCTTGAAGTAAAACGACAGCCATTCCTGGATTCCCATCTTGGCCAGGGCGGGAGTGCGTTGGGCGAGGTCCATGAAAAGGATCAGGTCCAGCGCCATGGGAGCAGCCAGGATGGAATCCCGGAACAGGCAATTCACCTTGATCTGCATCGGGTATCCCAGCCAGCCAAAGATGTCGATGTTATCCCAGCTCTCCTTGGCGTCGCCGCGCGGTGGGTAGTAATTAATCCTGACCTTGTGGTAGTAACCCTTGTAGAGTTCCGGATAAAGCTCCGGTTGGATGATGTGCTCCAATACGGAAGCCTTGGTTACTTCCTTGCTCTTGAAGTTGTCGGGATCGTCCAGCACCTCACCATCACGGTTACCCAGAATGTTCGTGGAAAACCAACCCGTCAGCCCGAGCATTTTGGCTTTGATACCAGGAGCCAGCAGGGTTTTCATGAACGTCTGACCGGATTTGAAGTCCTTTCCACAAACCGGAATCTTTTTCTTCAGTGCCAGATTCGTGAGCGCAGGGATATCCACCGTGACATGCGGCGCGCCGTTGGCAAAGGGCACCCCAAGCTTCAACGCCGCGTACGCATAGATCATGCTCGGAGAAATATCCGGGCTGCTGTTTTTCAGGCCTTCCTCGAAAGTCGCGAGGGTGTCGTGAACCGGCTGAGGCTCTGTGTAAACCTCCGTCGAAGCGGCCCAAATCATCACCAGGCGGTCAGCCTTGGACTGCTTCTTGAACCGCTCGATGTCTTCCATCACCTGCTCGGCCAAGTCCATTTTGGATTGGCTCGATTTGGTGTTGTTGGGATGAAGGTTTTTGACCCACTTCTGCTCAAATGCCGCCGGCATAGGTTCCACGCCCTTGAGAAACCCCTTCAACTTTTCAACGTGTTCCTTTCCAAGAACTCCGGCCTTTTTGGCCGCCACATAGGCGTTGTCCTTGAAAAGATCCCATCCGCCGAAGACCACATCATCGAGCCCCGCCAGGGGCACAAAATCTTTGATCTTGGGAATGCGTTTCTCCGTACGCTTACCGAGACGAATGGTGCCCATCTGCGTCAAAGATCCCACCGGAAGCGAAATCCCTTTCCGCACCGCTTCCACCCCCGCAATCATCGTGGTCGTCACCGCCCCCATTCCCACGGTGAGAACGCCCAGCTTCCCCTTTGGTTCTGCAATTGGTATCGCCTTTTTTGCCACTTTCTTATCCTCCCTATCCCAGGTAGAAAATCATTGCCTCCAATCAAACGGGCTATGTTTCGCCAACCTTGGGAAAATTGCAATAGATTTAATATCCGACATGATTCTATAAATAGTACTCTGGGCTGGAATCTCACTTTCCGGCCTGGCTGAAGTGCTCAAACCGCGCCTTGGGATCAGAGATGGTGGGCTTGCCTTCGAAGTCCACAAACCCCTGTTCGCCTTGAGCGACGAGCCGCTGGTGCCCGAGCAGCAACGCGGTGCTTTGGCGGAACCAGGGCTCGAACTCCGGATCGAGAGCAAAAGGATCCAATAGGGGCCGAGTTTCCGGCGTGTTGTGCTCCGTTCCATTGAAGACGGGCCACCACCGCCGTTGCGCGGCGAACACAATCTCCTCCAGGCGTTCGCGCGTATTGCGGTGGGGAATGACCTCCACGGCGTAAAATTCCCGGGCTTCCAACCTTTCCAGAAGAGCTTCAATATTCTTCTCGCCGGCCAGAACCGGGTTTCCCAGAACGGGATAGGTCGGAATCGACCCGAAGGCCAGGAAGATCCGGCGAAGATCCGCCACCGAAACAAAAGCGTTCGCGTCCTCGGGGACGTAGCAAGGAGCGCCCGCCTTCAGAAGCTTTGACCGGAGGAAGATTTGCAAGGTGGCATCATCGCCCCCTGCCGGAGGAGCCGTACCACAGCATGTTGCTATGAGATTGGACAGGGACGTTCCCTGCTTCGCGGCAAGCTCTCGCAACCGCAAGAGGGTGGCATAGGCCACATGCCGCTCCGTCGCATTTCCGCGCGGCGTCAGCGCCACGACATCTTCCCAGGTGGGGCCGCTCGAGCCCATACGGTCCTGGAAGAGCTTATCGACCCTTCCAGTGATTTCACGATTGCGATTTTCGAGAGCCGCGCGCATGCGGGCGAGGCTCCGCATTTCGGGTAAAGAATCCGCAGGAGTCCTGGTCACGCCTTTGCCGCACAGGTAGATGCGGCCCGGGTTGTCGGGGTCGTTCGCCTTAAGGCCCGCTTCCGCCGCATCGCGGTCCATGGCCACGGCCTCGATAGAGAATGTGGCGGCAATGCCCGCGACCTCGCAGGCGCAGCGAAATTCCTCGTGCCCGGCAACCGTGTAGTGATCGTTGATCCCCAGAACCGCGATCCCCTCCCGCGCGGCCTGCCACACCGCTTCCGTGGGCGAGCGAAAGACGCTGAAAGACTCACTGGTATGGATGTGGCCGTTGGTTCCGCGGCGTGGCTTGGGGCCGAGTTGCGCGCACAGTTCGCTGAGTGCAGCGATACGCTGTTCGAGCCCACCCTGGTAAAGCTCAGCCTCGAGCTCTTTCGTTCGTTCTGCTGGTGGGTTACTCATCGCACCATAACCTGACCGCTGTCCACCACCAGGGTTTGACCGGTGATGCAGCGGGCCGCGTCAGAGCAAAGGAAAACCGCAGCCGCGGCAACGTCGGAGCGTTTGATGTCACGCTTGAGCGCCGTCAAATTCACATAGTGGGGGATCACTTCCTCCGGCTTTATCCCCTTTTTGCGAGCGGCGGTTTTGATGTACTCCGGGTTCCAGATTTTCGACCCTTCGAAGACATTGCCCGGCGCAAGGGCGTTGACGCGGATGCCGTCGCCTCCCAGTTCCAGCGCCCAGCCCCGCATCAGGTGTAACTCTCCTGCCTTCGTGGCGTTGTAGGCCGAGTTGGCCCGTGAAGCATCGAGACCGCTTTTAGACGAGAGTATGATCATCGCCCCGCCGTCGCCCTGGGCGCGCATGATCCGTGCCGCCTCGCGCGCCACCAGGAAATATCCGGTGAGGTTGATTTCGAGCGCCAACCGCCACAGATTCACCGGCATATCGACCAACTCGTATGCCGGCGCAATCCCCGCCGCGCACACCGCGATATCCACTCCTCCCCAATGACGCAGCACGTGGTCGAATGCCGCGGCGACGGCTCCTTCATCGGTGACGTCCATATGCACGGGGAACGCGCGGGCTGGGGCAGCCGACGCGGCAGCCGCTTCTTTTGCGCCTGCATCATCAACGTCGCAGAAGGCCACCGCGGCTCCGGCCTCTACCAACCCCTGAGCGATGCCGCAGCCCAAACCTGACGCTGCCCCCGTCACCACCGCGACCTTGCCTGCCAGACTTTCTGTAGCTGTGCCCAAGAGTGCCGAACGATAGTGTTCCGCCTCCCAATTGATGATGAAATCGGCGGAAGCCGGGGCAAGGTTGTGGGCGCCGCCGCGTCCGGATGCAAGATGGGTGATCCCTACCGCCGCCACCGCCAGCGACTCTGCCGCATCTAGCTTCTTCGCATCGCCTGCCAGGAGAAACGTCCCCACGTCCCGAACCACCGCCACGCGCGGCGGAGCTTTCTCCACCAGTGCGGCTTTCAGTTTCGCCGGCAACTCCTCCAGGGATTCGGCCAGAATCGCCCGCGCGCCCGTATAAACAATGTGGTCCGGGGAAAGCGACCCCGCGGCCAATATCTCCGCTCTTCCATCGCACGCCACACTGGCGAGTTCAGCATTGCCCGTCAACCGCGCAAATGGAGCCGTGCCCCTCACTTCCCGCCATCCATGGCGGAGCGAGACCATAGCCTTGCGCAAAGTCACGGAATCGAGAGCCGGGGGAGTACGGAGCGGCGAAGCAGACGGCTGGAAATACTGTTCGCACCGGCTCACCCATTCCGCATGGAGCGCCACACAGGCATCCACCTCCGGAGCGGAAACCAGCAGGCCGTGGTTCTCCATGAAGAGGACCACGGGTGGGCAGCCATGTGCTTTTTGATAGGCCTCGGCCGCCGACTTGATGAAATGGGCCAGGCGCCAGCCGGGATCGGTATAAGGCACCCAGAGCGGGGGGAGTTCACCTGCGGCGGAGATCTCCGCCAGAGCCTTCTGCCCGGGTCCACAATTCAGGGCATTGGCGGCCACAGGATGTGTGTGGATGACGAACTTGCCAAGCATGGCGTGGAGGGCGGTTTCGACGGAAGGTCGCCCCGTGCCGCCGACGACCGCGGAGGAAAAATGTTGCAGCACACGCGCTTCCCGCGCGGCGGATTCCAGGGCGGCCAGCTCGGTCCGCTCGAAAATGTTCAGAACCGCAGCGATGTCTACTTCCACCCAACCCGCCGACTCGCTCATTGCCGTCAAGGCCGTGCCACTGGCCTTGATGGCCATCGTTCGTCCGTCGGGCGATTTAACTGAGGTGTTCCCACCGCCCACTTGTACGTAGTCCGTTCGAGTGCCGACGGCGCGGGAGATTTCGATGAGCTGCGCCAGGGAATGTTTATCCATAATGCGTGTCGCTATTCGCAATCGATGACGGTTTTGATTCCTTGTCCCGCCTCGATGACTGCGTAGGCCTTTACCATATCCTGCAACTTAAATCGGTGAGTGAGGAAGCGTTCCCAAGGTAAGTCATCGCGGGAGACCATGGCGAGGGCTTGGTGGTAATGTTGGAGGTTGGAGGCAAAACATCCGAAGACAGAGATTTCATTGTAATGGATGAGATTACTGTCAATCGGCAGAATCGGATCGTCTTTGGGCACACCCGCAAAAAATGAAACTCGAGCTTTCTTCCGAACCAGCTTCAGGGCATCCGCCTGAGCCGCCTTCACCGAACATGCGGTAATCGCAATATCGAATTTTTCCCCGCCCCCGGCAGCCAGAATCTTATTGACGGCGTCTCCGCCCGAGGTGTTCACCGCTAAGCCGAGTCCAAATTCCGTCACATAGTCCAGACGCTCCTGCGAAACATCCGCCACGATGACTGGGGTGCAGCCCCGCGTTTTCAAGCTGCTCGCATGCATGATGCCGATCGGCCCGGCCCCAAAAACCACGGCGCGATCCCCGGCCTGGGGAGACAAATACTCCTGGCCGTTTAATACGCAGGAAAGGGGCTCAATCAGCGCGGCGCGCTCCACCGACATGGAATCGGGAATAGGAATGACGTTGCCTTGGGCGACCGCAGCGGCCGGAATTTTGACGTACTCCGCGAAGCCACCAGCATAGTCGTAGCCCACCGCGGTAAATGAATCACAAAGGTTATATTGTTTGCGTTGGCAGTAAATACATTTCCCGCACCCCACCACGGTTGCCACCACGGCCTTTTGGCCGATATGGAGTCCATTGTTCACGCCCGAGCCTATCTCGTGAACGGTTCCCACAATCTCGTGGCCGGTTATGGCCGGCGGCACCACGTTCTTCTGCCCGTGGGTGAAGATGCGCTTGTCGGTCCCGCACACGGAACAGCGCTGAACTCGCAGCACAACTTCCCCGTGCCCCGCCGTGGGTCTCGCGACGTCCTCGATTCGCACGTCTCTTACTCCGTGGAAAACTGCGGCTTTCATCAAGGTACTCATGAATCCCGGGCCTCCTCCGGCTGTCGTCCAGATTCCGAGCCCACAAAAGGGACCCGACAAAATGGCTTTGGCTGCATGCTCCTCTGGGGTGTCAGTTCAAAAAGGAGCACGAAAATCGGGTTGGGTCTCCAAACCCTCACGTCCACTGACACTGCGAAGATCCTCTGCTCGCAAGACGGGAAGTATACATGCAATGTTATGGCGATTCAACCTGCATGCGGACCCGCATGCGGACCTGGGGTAAGCGGCACAAGAGTCACAAGGCGAAAACCGCGCGGGCTTTTCGACTGTTGGCGCGAGAGAGAGTGTCACTCTCCGCCGCAATGTGCGGGCAGAATGCCCACGCGCAGGAATTTGTGAAAATAAACTTGCCACAATTTCCTACCGGTAGGAAATTCGCGGGGGGATCTCCCTTGGAAATGGTTGCCTACGTGCTGGCCTACATTGCGGAGAGTTGGACCAGCGTGAAATGGCGCAGGGTGAATAAGTGTCGGTGCCGGGAGCGCGGGCATCTTGCCCGCTTTGGCGCGGACTCCAGGTCCACCTGGGCAACACCCCCACCGATTCCCATGAGCCGGCGGCTCGCCACGAAGGATGGAAATGCGCGAAGCGCTTTGGCGCGGTCATTGTCAAACGAGACGCAAATTGAAGAAAGCCGCACGGAGGCGACTATATTTATGAAAAGACAGGAAGTTATAAGATATTTGGTGGAAATCCGATGAGTCAGCCAGATTTCAAGTTACTGAAAGTAAGGAAGTTAAATTGAGGCCGCCAAGGGGCTGATGCACAAAAGATGTTAAAAATGCAGGATGATCCGACTATATCTATGAAAACACAAGGTCGAGCGACAGAATGTCCATCGACGAAAGCGCTTTTTTGCACGAAAATGCATCCCAACGCGCCATAATCGGCGGCGAAAGGCAGTGGGACAGTGGCCAGTGCCACGGGCATCCTGCCCGTGAAGGAGGCATGGCCAAGATGGCCATGGCACAAGGGCGACGTTACAACGCCCCCCCCCAACCCCATGATGTACTAGAAATAGAAAGGGTTAGCCGTGAATCAGCGAAATCTTGGTAGAATCGATGTCATTGAAATTAAACAAGTTAGTTGATTCTCAGCTCTCAAGTCGCGGGAAAAAAGAGCACATCATAAATGAAGGATTAACCCGTGATGTTATTGAAAACAATGGAGACAAAAATTGGCACCCCGTGATGTTGTTGAAAAATAAGTGACTTACGGGGATTACCCCGTGATGTTCATGATAATAAATGTGGTTATCAAAAAATACAGACAATCCGTGAGGAGCTCCTAATGCCCCGAAGAGGCGAAATTCCGAACGGCGGGCGGCAGCCCGTGCAGCTTCCCCTCCCACCACCAATGCGCGCGTGGGTTGACAACCATTGTTGGGCGGGACGACCATGCTTCACTCAGGGGATTCCCGGCCTCCTTCTTGTAGCCCACGCGTTGGCCTGGACGCACGCGAAGCGGCGCGCCTGCCTTGACGACCTTTGCCTTTTCCCCTACAGTTATTGCCTTGTAAACTTGTGGCGGCGCCCTAATGTCGGGAAATCCCGTTACCCGC
The DNA here is from genome assembly GCA_050010335.1 of Terriglobia bacterium. Classification (GTDB taxonomy): domain Bacteria; phylum Acidobacteriota; class Terriglobia; order UBA7540; family UBA7540; genus Bog-366. The sequence continues at coordinate 16,075 of JBEKLF010000106.1, read as the reverse complement.
GCAGGTGATTTCGTGCCATTCAAACGTTTGATTTCCGCCCCGGTAATCCTTGCTGCGATGCTGGTGTTGCCCGCCTACGCCCTTAGTCCGGTGGCCGGACGCCGTGGCATCGTGGCATCGAGCGAACCGTTGGCCAGCCAAGCCGGAGTGGAGATTCTGCGAGCCGGCGGTAATGCCGTAGATGCCGCAGTGGCGGTGGGATTCGCGATGGCGGTGACTTTCCCCCAGGCGGGAAACCTCGGCGGCGGCGGCTTCATGCTGATTCGCATGGCCAATGGTGACGCCATCGTTGTGGACTACCGCGAGCAAGCGCCGGCCGCTGCCACGCGCGAGATGTATCAGGACACCCAGGGAAACCTGATTCCTGGGGCTAGCACTATGGGCGCGCGCGCAGCAGGGATTCCCGGCACGGTCAGGGGATTGGCGTTGGCGGAAGAGAAGTACGGCCACCTGGGGCTAGCGCGCGTGATGGCCCCGGCCATACGTCTGGCGCGGAGTGGTTTTCCCGTGAGCTATTCGCTTGCGCGGCACTTCACCTCCGGGCGCGACCTGCTCGAAAAGTTCGACGGCTCGCGGCACATCTTCCTGCATGACGGAAATCCCTACGAAGCTGGCGCCGTCTTTCGGCAGCAGGACTTGGCGCGTACGCTCGCGGCCATCGCCAAGCGTGGACCGCAGGCCTTTTACTCCGACGCGACAGCCAAGGCCCTGACCGCGACAATGCAAAAGTACCATGGCCTTATCACCGAAGAGGATCTGGAGCATTACCAGGCCAAGCTGCGCCCGCCGTTGGTCGGGCATTTCCGCGGCTTTGATATTCTGAGCGTCCCGCCGCCCAGCGCCGGCGGCACGATGCTGATCGAAATGCTGAATGTGCTTGAACCTCTTGACTTGGGCCCCGCGGACTCCTACGCCTCGATTCACCTGCTGGCGGAGACGATGCGTCGCGCTTACGCCGACCGTGCTACTTATATGGGCGACGCGGATTTCACTTCCGTGCCGGTCGCCGGTCTTACGTCTCCCCGCTATGCATCGCAGTTGCGCGAGGAGATTATGAACGCACGCCCGGAGGCTCCCGTCCGTGCGGGCGAGCCACAGGTTTATGAATCCGGCGCCACCACGCACTTTTCCGTTGTCGACGCGGAGGGAAATGCGGTGGCCAATACCTACACGCTGAACGGGTGGTTCGGTTGCGGCGTAACCGTGGAAGGGGCGGGATTCTTGCTCAACAACGAAATGGACGACTTCACCTCGAAACCTGGCTCGCCCAACCTGTTTGGCCTGGTGCAGGGTGAGGCCAATGCCATTGCTCCGCACAAACGGCCCCTCTCGTCCATGACGCCGACGATAGTAATCCGCGACGGGAAGGTGCGCCTGGCGCTCGGCTCGCCCGGCGGCAGTACGATCACCAACACGGTCCTACAAGTCTTGCTCGATGTCCTGGTCTATAAGATGGATGTACTTCAGGCGGTGACCTCGCCGCGCTTTCACGATCAGTGGATGCCCGACCGTTTGGCGTTTGAACGGGAAGGTTTCTCTTCCGACACTCTCGAGAAGCTTCAGCAGGCCGGCTACCCGGTGAGTTTTCGTGAGAGCATTGGCGACTGCGAAGCCATCGAGATTGCTCCCGACTCCGGTTGGCGATTTGGCGCTTCGGATCCCCGCGCGGATGGAAAGGCGGTTGGATATTGATGGATTACGGTCTCTCTACGTACCTTTACGTCAACGAGCGGCTTAGTTCCCACATCCTGGATAAGATCCTGGGGGCAGGGTTTCAAAACATTGAACTGTTTGCGGCCCGCCAACACCTGGACTATACCGACCGCAACCACGTACGCGACGTTGGGCAGTGGTTTCGCGACCATCAAGTGACCTTGCATTCCGTTCATGCCCCGCTTTACGGCGACGCAAACTGGGGGCAGTTAGGCGGGATCACTGTTTCCATCGCTTATCTGGAGCGCCGCCTCCGCATCGATTCCATGGATGAAGTCAAGCGCGCCCTCGACATCGCCGATTATCTGCCCTTTCGCTACCTCATCGTGCACATGGGATTGCCGGACGAGGAATACGATTTGAGCAAATTTGATGCCGCCATGACTTCACTCGAGCACCTGAAGGTTTCCGCGAAAGACCGCGGCGTGCAGTTGTTGTTGGAGAATGTTCCCAACGAACTGGGGACACCGGAGCGTTTGGTGGAGTTCCTTCAGTACACGCGTTTGAACGTGAAAATCTGCTTTGATTCCGGCCATGCGCATATGAGGGGCGGTTTTCACCCTGCGTTCGAGACTCTTCGGACCTACATCGCTTCAACCCATGTCCATGACAATCAAGGTGAAAAGGATGATCACCTGATGCCTTTCGAAGGGAGCATCGATTGGGCAGAGGCGGTTCGCGATCTGAGACGCGGCGAAGGGCAGTTCCCCGTGCTCTTTGAAATTCGAGATTGTGGGCCGGAGATGAGCAGCATCTTACGCCTGGCGGAAGTGATGGACCGCATGGAAGACATTCCCGAGGAGGATTAAACTCTTGCCCCCCGTCGTTGAAATCCGCCGAGTTTCCGAATACGCCGGCCAGGAAGTAATGCTGCAAGGCTGGCTCTATAATCTGCGGGAAAGCGGTAAGCTCCTCTTTCCGCTCTTCCGTGACGGCACGGGAATTATCCAGGGTGTCGTGGTGAAAAGCGCCGTGCCGCCAGAGGTTTTCGATTCTGTGCGCGGCTTGACCCAGGAATCTTCGCTGAGTGTCATTGGCAAAGTGCGAGCCGATAAGCGCGCACCGGGCGGCTACGAGCTGGATGTCACTAATGTGGAGGTCCTGCAACGCATCCCGGCCGAAACGCCTTATCCCATTACGCCTAAGGACCACGGGATTGAATTCCTGATGGACCATCGGCATTTGTGGCTGCGCTCCACGCGGCAGCGCGCCATCCTGGGCGTGCGCCACGAAATCATCAAGGCCGTGCGCGATTTCTTTGACGATCGCGGCTTCACCCTGGTGGATACTCCCATCTTCACCCCTTCTGCTTGCGAGGGCACCACCACGCTTTTCGAAGTTAACTACTTTGATGACAAGGCCTACCTCACCCAGTCCGGCCAGCTCTACAACGAAGCGGCGGCCATGGCTGTCGGCAAGACTTACTGCTTCGGCCCCACGTTCCGCGCGGAGAAATCTAAGACGCGACGCCACCTGACGGAATTCTGGATGGTGGAGCCGGAAGTCGCCTTCGCCCACCTGGATGACGCCATGACACTCGGCGAAGAACTGGTGGCGTTCGTCGTCGGGCGCGTGCTCGAGAAAAGGCGGCCGGAGCTTCAGACCTTGGAGCGAAAAATCGAGAACCTGGAAAAGATCAAGCTTCCCTTCCCGCGAATGAGCTATGACGAGGCCGTAAAGATTCTTCAGGGCAAAGGGAGTGAAATTCAGTGGGGCGGGGACTTCGGCGGGACGGATGAAACGCTGCTGTCAGAGGGCTCTGAAAAGCCGCTCCTGGTGCATCGCTATCCCAGCCAGGTGAAGGCCTTCTACATGGCGCCCGATCCTGCACGGCCGGAAGTGGCGCTTTGTGTGGACATGCTCGCTCCCGAAGGCTACGGCGAAATCATCGGGGGCGGGGAACGCCTCGCTGACCTCGCGCTGCTGGAACAACGCATTCAACAAGAGAAGGGGTTGCCGCGAAAGGCGTTCGAGTGGTATATCGATTTGCGCCGTTACGGGACCGTGCCGCACTCAGGATTTGGTATGGGCATCGAACGCGTGGTGGCGTGGATCTGCGGGCTCGAACACGTGCGCGAGACGATTCCTTTCCCGCGCATGTTGTATCGCTTGACGCCCTGAGGGAGTGTGGGCGACGTGGGATACCATTGAAGCTTGCCTCCTACAGAGGCCAGTAACAACCATGGACTCCCCGTTGACATATTGATGTCTAGCTGATATGTATTGACATATGAGAACCACAATCCGGCTTGATGCCCAACTATTGACCGAAGCCAAAAAGGTCGCCGCAGAGAATCGGACGACTCTAACGGCACTCATTGAGGACAGCCTCCGCGAGAGACTGGCGCGGCGCAGTACCCCGCGGCGCAGGGAAAAGTTCCGTTTCCCCACTTTCAAAGGGGATGGCCTACAACCCGGCGTCGATTTGGATGACTCCGCGTCTTTACTGGATCGGATGGAGGCGCGCGGTGGTATTGATTGATGTCAATGTGCTCGTTTACGCTCACCGTGCCGAGCTCCCCGAACACAAGGCATTTCGTCAGTGGATGGAGTCCTGCATCGCCTCCGACCAGCCCTTTGGAGTTTCCGATCTTGTGCTCTCGGGATTTCTTCGTATCGTTACGCATCCGGGAATTGTTAGACCCCCAACTCCCTTAGGGGAGGCGATCTATGTTGTAACCAAGCTCCGAGCGCGGCCCAATTATGTTCGTGTCGCACCGGGGCCAAGACACTGGGAGATATTCGTACGCCTGTGCCAAGAAGCTGGGGCCAAGGGCAACCTGATTCCCGACGCTTATCATGCCGCTTTGGCCATTGAGTCCGGAAGCGAATGGATTACCACCGACCGGGACTTCAGCCGTTTTCCTGCCCTGCGATGGCGGCATCCACTGCGATAGCCTTGAATACCTTAGGGGGACAGCATGCTGAAAATCAAAATCCTCGGTGTTCCTTTGGACCTCGGACAGGAGCGACGCGGTGTGGATATGGGGCCGTCGGCGGTGCGCGCGGCGGGATTGAATCATGCCCTAAAGAGTTTGGGACACGTGGTCGAGGATGGTGGCAATATTCACGTGCGGCTGCCGGAAGAACAACCTTTCGGCAACCAGAGCGCCAAGTATTTGAAGGAAATCGCGGAGACTTCGGAGGAAGTCGCGCAACGCATTTGTCAGGCGCTGGAGACTGGCTACTTCCCTGTTTCGCTTGGCGGTGATCACTCCGTGGCGATCGGCACGCAGGCTGGCGTTGCCAAGTTCTATCACGATCGCAGCCAGGAGATCGGATGCCTCTGGATTGACGCCCACGCGGACATGAACACACCGGAGACCAGCCCCAGCGGCAATGTGCACGGCATGCCATTTGCCGCCAACCTGGGTCAAGGTCCTGAATCGCTGACGCATATTTTCGGCTTTGCGCCCAAACTGCGGCCGGAGAGGTGCGCCTTGATCGGGGTTCGGGATCTGGATGCGCACGAGCGGCAAGTGGTTCGCGGCTCCGGCGTCAGCATTTTCACCATGCGGGAGATCGACGAACTGGGCATGCGCATCGTGATGGAACGCGCCATCACCCTCGCTTCGCGAGGAACCGCAGGGTTTGTGGTGTCTTTCGACATGGATGTCGTCGATCCCGATGAAGCGCCGGGTGTGGGCACGCCGGTGCGCGGGGGAATAACCTTTCGCGAAGCTCACTTGGCATTGGAGATGGTCGCCGATAGCGGCAAAATGCTCGCCTTTGAACTCGTCGAGATCAATCCCATCATTGACGTCATGAACAAAACCGCGATTCTGGGTGTAGGATTCACCGCATCAGCCCTGGGAAAGAGGATCTTGTGACCAGGAAAATCTGTGTGGGAATTCTATTCGGCGGGCGTTCCGGCGAACACGACGTCTCCCTCCAGTCTGCGGCCTCGGTGATCCGTGCACTCGATCCGGCAAAGTACGAAATCATGCCCATCGGCATTACCCCCGAGGGACATTGGCGAATTGGCTCCGGAGCGGCGCAACTCCTGCCGCTTGTACTGGAAAGTGGCGATCCTGTTACTCCTTCGGTGGATCCCGTCGGTCCCAAACTCCTGCCGCTGGCGCGCCCGGTTCCTGCCTCGAATTCACGGCCAGAGGTCGATGTCGTCTTCCCCGTCCTTCACGGGACCTTCGGCGAAGACGGTACGGTCCAGGGGCTTTTGGAATTGGCGGATATTCCCTACGTCGGGGCTGGCGTGCTTGCCTCCGCAGCCGGCATGGATAAAGATGTGATGAAGCGCCTGTTTCGCGACGCGGGCCTTCCTGTTGTTCCATGGGAACTCATCCTGCGCTCAGACTGGGAAAGCCATCCTGATGCTGTCCGCAAGCGGATCGAAAGGAAATTGCGCTACCCCCTGTTTGTAAAGCCTGCGAACCTTGGCTCTTCTGTGGGAATCAGTAAGGTTCATAATCGGGGCGAGCTCGCGGCCGGGTTGAATTTGGCCGCGCAATACGACCGCAAAATCCTGGTCGAAAACGGAATTGACGCCCGTGAAATCGAATGCTCCGTGCTCGGGAACGATGACCCACGGGCCTCGGTGCCGGGAGAAGTTGTGCCGGTTAACGAGTTCTATGATTACGAAGCGAAGTATATTAAGGAGGGTTCGGAGTTGGTCATCCCGGCGCACCTCACGGCTCGGCAGACGAAACGGGTGCGGGAAGTGGCCATTCGCGCCTTTCAAGCCATTGATGGCGCAGGCATGGGGCGGGTGGACTTTCTCCTCGATCGCAAGTCCGGAAAGGTCTACTTGAACGAGATCAACACCATTCCCGGTTTCACCTCCATCAGCATGTATCCCAAGCTCTGGGAGGCGAGCGGCGTCCCTTACTCCCTGCTTCTGGACCGCCTGATCGAACTGGCACTCGAGCGCCATCAGGAAAAATCCCGCACACACTTCACCTACTCACCTAAAACCGGCAAGTGAACTTTCGGTCTACTGCGGATCGCGGTTTTTCTTGACAGGGATCGAGAGGTTATGGTATTTAACTATCTGGTTAGTTAAATGGCGAAACGGGCTATCCAAAAAGGGATTTCAGCACACGCGAGGCACCGGGACAGCGTTGAAACACGGGCTACGATCCTGAAGGCTGCCGAGCAGGTGTATGCAGAATACGGCTTGGCGGGAGCGCGAACTGACGCCATTGCGGTAGCCGCCGGCGTGAACAAAGCCCTGCTCTATTACTACTTCAAGAGCAAGGAGGAGCTTTACCAGGCGGTCGTGGGCACGCAAGTACGGGAATTCCAGCAGCAAGCTCGTGAAATACTTTCGGCGCAGGGTCCGGCGGGCCCCATCCTGTTGCGTTATGTGAGCTATCACATCGACTTCATTGGCACCCACCCGCATTACCCCCGCATCTTCCAGCGGATGATGATGGAGGGTGATCCTGCATTAGAGAGGCTGATCCGCGAGCACTCGCTTCCGCTCAAGAAGTTGTTGGAGGCGGTGCTGGCGCGCGGTATGAAATCTGGGGAATTTCGGGACCTTGACAAGGGGCACATAATCGTTTCGATTGGCGGGTTGGCTGCACATTATTTCAATATCGCCCCGGCATTTCGGATGATTACCGGCCAGGACCCTTACAGTAAAGCGAACTTGGCCAAGCGGAAAGCCGAGGTTCTGAAGTTCATCCGCTACGCCTTGTTTCGTAATCCGGAGGCGACAGAGAAATGAAACGCAAGATCATTATCCCTGTTCTGATCGTACTCATGCTCGGCGGCGGCGTGGTTTATTACAAGGCCGTCACGAAATCAATGCCCATGATCCTGACCGGCATCATCACCACCAACGACGTGGTGGCAAGCTCGCAAATTCAAGGGCAGCTTGCACAGGTGGTTGTAAAGGAAGGTGACACGGTAAAGACCGGACAGTTGCTCGCGGTAATTGAACCCCAGGAATTGCGCGCCGATGAGTCATATTACGCCCACAGCGAGCGGGGGACGGCTTCACAGGTGGCGGAAGCGGAGGCGGCGCTGAAATACCAGGAGGCGCAGACGCGCGACCAGATCAAACAGGCGGAGGCGTCACTGGCAGCGGCACAGGCGCAGGAAGTCGAAGCCAAAGCCGACCTGGAACTTGACCGCATGAGTTATCAGCGCACCCAGGGCCTCTTCGACCAGAAGGTCGAATCGCAGCAGACGCTGGATCAAGCGCGAGCCACCTTCGAAGCGCAGCAGGCACATGTGGAATCTCTCCACCAACAGGTCGATGTCCAGCGCGCCGCCGTCGCGCTCGCCCATTCGAACGAAGACCAAATTGCGGTTCGACGGAGTCAATTGGAGTCCATGAAACGGCAACAGGCCGCCGCCGGCGCGCAGACGTCGAAGGCGCAGGTTCGCCTGGACTATACCGAGATTCACGCACCCATTTCCGGGGTCATCTCCGTGCTGGCTGCCCGTCAGGGTGAAGTTGTCAATGTGGGCCAACCGATTGCCTCCATTGTCAACCCTGATGATCTCTGGGTGCGCGCGGACATGCCAGAAACATACCTTGATCGCGTCCGCCTGGGTGATCGTATGCAGGTGCGTTTTCCCGATGGGATGGAGCGTGCGGGAACGATTTTCTATCGCGGTGTCGACGCGGACTATGCCACTCAGCGCGATGTGAGCCAAAGCAAGCGGGACATCAAAACCTTCGAACTTCGCTTGCGCGTCGACAACAGCGACCGCCGGATGTGGCCCGGCCTCACCGCTTACGTGACCGTGCCCCTCGAAGACGTTCACTAAGTCTCCTCCGGGTGGCCGGGAATTTAACCATGGAAACATTGCCGATAGAGCCCAAAACGGTCGTCGCGGTGGAAGTCGAACACCTGCGCAAATGTTTCGGCAACTTCTGCGCCGTTGATGACTTGAGCTTTTCCGTGGCTCTCGGCGAAGTGTTCGGCTTGCTCGGCCCGAACGGGGCGGGGAAATCCACCCTGATCCGCGTGCTCACTACGCTTCTCCCTCCAAGCTCCGGCATGGCTCGCATTCTCGGGTTCGACGTCGCTCGTTATCCTGACGAGGTTCGCAAATGTATCGGGGTTATTCCCCAGGCCATGACGTCCGATCTTGATTTAAGCGCAATGGAGAACATGCAAATATATGCAAAGCTCTATGGTGTTCCCAGGGAGCGCCGCATCAAGGTCGCGAGAGAACTTCTGGAAGCAGTCGATCTGCTGGCGTGGGCGGATAAACTGGTGAAGAATTTTTCCGGTGGCATGCGGCGGCGTTTGGAAATCGCCCGCGGGTTGGTGCATGAGCCTCGCATCTTCTTTCTCGACGAACCCACCACGGGTCTCGACCCAGCGTCGCGCGTCGGCGTGTGGGAAATGCTCATGCGGCTTAAGAAAGAATGGGAACTGACGATCCTGCTGACCACCCACTATATGGACGAGGCCGACAAGCTCTGCGACCGCATTGCCATTGTCGACCACGGGAAGCTGATGGCACTCGATTCGCCGCTCAAGCTGAAAGCTTCCATCCCCGGAAACAACATCCTGGAAGTCGGTTTTTCGCGCATCCCGGAGGGATGGCTGGAAACCGTGCAAAACCTCCCCGATGTGCAAGACGTGAAGTCTGACGACCACGTGTTCCGCATCGGCTCCGATAACGGTCCGACGACCACCGTGGCGCTGCTCGAGGCGGCCCGTGACGCGAAAATTGAGGTGACTTCGCTTTCCGTTCAAAGCACCTCGCTCGACGATGTGTTCATGCATTATACCGGCCGGCAGTTGCGCGACTCCTTGCAGGATGCGCTCCCCAGTCTTTATCCGCACGTACAAAGGTAGCACGTCATGAATCGAATCTGGGCACTGGTCGAACGCGACCTGCGTAAGTTTATACGCAGTCCCACGCTTATCCTGGTGTCGATGGTTATGCCGATCGTGCAATTGGTGGTCCTGGGATACGCGTTTGGCGGAAAAATCCATGACCTGCGCGTTGGAATAGTTAATCAGGATCAAGGCATGCCCACCGTAAAGCTGCGGGAAATGTGTGGGGCCATCGCCGCCAATGCGCGGACCTTTGAGACAGTTGATTACACCGATATTCAAAAGGCCATGCGGGACTTGCGGGATGGGCGAATCAATGGGGTCCTGAATTTTCCGCCGGATTACTCGCGCCGGGTCCTGGCCAAGGATGCGCCGCAGGTGGCGCTTATTGAAGACAATACGGACAACTTCGCGGTCGGCGCCTTGGAGGCTGGGTTTAGCGATATTGTGGGTGCGTACAATCAAGGCGGCGCCCCGCCCCGCGTCCCCAGTGAGGTCACGCTTTCCGTCGTGGAGATCTATCCTTACGTTCCCTATATCCAGTACCTCCTGTCAGGCTCTATCGTCATGGCGATCTTCGTTTCTGCGATGATCGGAGGAGGTATTATCTATATTGATGATAAAGCGCGCGGGCTCCATGAAGGCTATCTGGTTACGCCGATTTCCAAACTTGAGCTGATCATGGGCTTCAATCTCTCCGGAACGGCGAAGGCGGTGTTGGCCGGGATCGTCCTGACCACGGTGGGATCCGTCATCGCCGGAATACCCAACCCGCTGGAACCCGCCCGCTTGCTGAAGCTTCTGCTGGTCATCGTCTTGACCTCCCTGGCGCTGATCAGCATGATGTTTTTCCTGATGGTCCGCGTCAATGATCCCCTGGTGCCACGTGCCACTTTCGGTGTGCTCAACACGCTGCTGTACTTCCCCAGTGGCGCCGTCTACCCGATCTATGGATTTCCGCCCTGGATGCGCGCCATTTCCACAGTCGATCCATTCACCTATGCCGTGCATGCATTCAAATCGCTGCTGCTCAAAAACACGGGGATCACTGCCATTGCCGGGGATCTGACTTTTCTGGCGCTTTTCACCCTGGGGATGGTGGTTGCTGAAACCGCTCTTTTCAAACGCTCCCTCTAACAGCCCTCTTGGCAATCCCCCACGCATCTAAGATAATGTGGGTGCTCAAGAATACCTTATACTCCTGGCTCCCGGGAGGAACCGGCAATGACTCTACTTGATGCCACACCGCCCAAACCCCCTCTAAAAGTAGGACGCTACACTCTGGTTGCCCTGGCCGTTATCGTCGTTGCCTCGGCAAGCTACATTGTTTTCCGTAACTTTCCTGAGGAACGAGTTATCTCGCGCTTTCTCACCACGCTGGAGGTAGGGAACTATCAGGAAGCCTACCGGCTTTGGCAACCCAGTAGCACCTATTCTTACGATGATTTCCTGCACGACTGGGGCGAGCGCGGTGACTACGGGAAAATTCGCACCTTCAAAATTCTGGGCTCAAGGTCGAAAGGTTCGGGGACCGTCATCGTGACGGTAACCATTAACAATGAGCAGCCACCCCTGGAACTTCTGGTCGACCGCAAAACCAAAGGGCTGGCCTATTCCATCTTCTGAAACTACTTGGCGTGAGAGGCAGCGGAGGCGGGAGAAGGTTGCCACCGCTGCGGGCGGAATCAGGTGGATTGCGCCAGGACCGTTTCCACCGCGTCTTTCACTTGGTCGAAGGTCACCGAGAGAATGCACTCAGGCTTCTCGAACCGGTAGCACCGATCGCCGGGGCAAGGATTGCATTCAAAAGGATTCTGCACCAAGCGGGCCTCGGCGCGCGGACGCGGCCATGGACCCCAGATCGGGGAACTCGAGGACCCGAAGATGACCACGACGGGCCGAGCCAGCGCCGCGGCCATGTGGGCGGGGCCGCTGTCATTTCCCACAAACAACCGGGCCCCTGCAAGCGCCGCAGCAAATTGCGCCAGGCTCATACCCTCCAGTCGCCGAACAGGGGTGCCCGAGGATTTCTCCACGGCATCAAGCACCGGAACTTCTCCCGGTCCACAGGAATAAACAGGGACAACTCCGGCCTCGCGTTGCAAGTATTCACCTATCCTTGCGAATCCTTCCGGCGCCCATTCCTTGGTCTTATAAGAGGCCGTGGGATGGACGATGGCGTAAGCCTCGTCCGGGGCGATGCCCAGGCCCGTGCGTTGGGCGTCCCACCACGCGGCCTGCCCCGCCCCGGAGAACATTTGGGCGCGCGGGATCTCCGTGCGCGGCAATCCCAGGTAGAAAAACGCCGCAGCCTGATGTTCCGCCGTGTGCAAAGACGGCTGGTTCAAGATAGTCCGGGCGTCGGGAACCAGAATGTTGTAGAGGCTCGCCCCGCGATAGTGGGCAAAACCTACACGCCATCGGGCGCCGCTCCAGCGCGCGAAAAGCCGGCTGGTAGGGCCCCCGTGCAGGTTCACGCAAAGAGAAAATCCGCGGCTGCGAAGTCCTCGAAGGACCGCCAGGCGCGAGAGCAGGTTGCGCGCCCCAGACCCTTCGCCAGGAATAAGGATTTCTTCAACCGTCGGGTTTCCCTGCAAGAGGTCGCGAAAGCGGGATTCGACCATCACGGAAATGCGCAGATCTGGCCGCCACTCTTTGAGAAGCCGCAGGGCCGGGGTCAACAGAATGATGTCGCCGATGGACCGGAGGCGGAGAATGAGGATGCGCGCTCCGGCGGAAAAATCGCGAAGAAGGGAAACCGCGTTCATACGTTGCCCGGTTGCGCGCCGCGCCCCAGCGTCACTCCGCTTCAACCTTGGCGTCTTCGATGATCATGTTGGGGATATCATCTTTGATGGGATAGACGCGGCGGCATTGGGCGCACTTGAGACCTTGTCCGTCCGTCGTGAGCTGAACGGGCAACTTACACGCCGGGCAGACCAGAATATCGAGGAGTTCTTGCGATACGGCCATGCTCAACCTCCAAGGGGTGCGAATTAAAACCTCGCGTTACCCTTCCGTACTGGCGTTCTCCCAGGGCGAAATTTCTGCCTGCAAAACGCAGGTCACGTTGCGCCAGGAGGGTGGATCGATTTTCCAAACCGCCATGACTGCGGAACCCTGGTACACACGCTCGAAACCCAACTCGGATTGCGAAATGGTTTCAATCGGCACGATCCACCAGCAGGCTTGTGGCCGGGTTTCGAGCGTAATTTTGACGCGTTGCCACTCGTCCACGAGCACGAGCTTTGCAGAATCGATCTCGCCGCGAAACTCCAGCGGGCGGTGAACGTCCTTCGCCAGAAAATATCGATCGTGGGCGTCGGGAGCGAGAAGGTTCAAGACGAGTTCCAGCCCCATCGCCATGCCGGTGGGGCACGAGCGGTCGGTGTTCAACGAAGACCGGCATTCAATCTGCCACGTCGAACCTGACACTTTGGAAATCAAGGTCTTGAGCGCGTCAACCCGCATCACGCAGCCGTTCGAGTGGATCTCGGCCGCGCTGCGGAACTCGATCGCCGCCGCGGGCGCCTTGATGGCAGTGGCTTTCCATGCGCTTCGCGCGAGGGTCTCATTTTCCTCCAGGCGGAGAAACTCAAAGTCCTTCCAGCTTTTGGAACTGGGAAAAACATAGGTGCGGAAGGCATGCCGCGCGTAGCGGTCATAGCGCAGCAAAGCATCAAGATGCGATTCCTTGCTGAGCACCAGATCATGGATGGAGGCTGGGCCTTCGCGCGGCGCTTGCTTGGAAGAGACGTGTTTCCGCACCAGCGCATGGTAGGCTTCGGGCCGCCGCATGAGAGAATTCACCAGCTCGACGTTTGCAGGCTGATAGCGCAGGCTGGAAACCGTGGCGCCATCAGCGGGGTGCAGCGTCATGCCGGAGATACTCTGCCGGATCAGGATTTCTTCCCGTCCGTCCAGGTCAAAGTCCGTCGTTGCAATTTCGGGTTTGGTGCCGGCGTCCCGGCCTTCCACACAATCCAGTTGAAACTCCGCTTGGATCAAGTGGCGAAGAATCGCACTGCGCAGGTGGGGCGCATAGAGCCCACCGAATACACCGTGCCAGTAAGGGTCATTGCACTGGGCAGCAAGAAGGTGTGTCTGCGCCTCCGCGAGCAATGCGGTTTTTTCCGGTCCATTTTGCGCGGCGTTGCTGAGTTTCTGTAAGCGATGGCTAACACCCAACGCTTGCTTCTGAATGCGATTGGATTCCTCGTACTTGGTGAGGAAATTGCGCCACAGCCCTCCCCGCAGGAAGCGCAGGAAGCGCTCACCATTGGGAATGCGCTCACTCTCTTCCAAACAAGCTTTGAAATCCGTCGATGCCTCGGGCGGAAGGGACCATTCCATCATCTCCGCGTAGGATGCCGTGGGCAGGTAAATGCGCCCTACGGCCGGGTGCGAGGTGAGATAATCCGCGACGGTGGTCGTTTCCAACCAATCCTGGCTGCTCTCGACCGCCTTAAAAAACCGCTCCAGCCAACCGTTTTTGTAAACATGATCGTACGTGCCGGGCCAGACGCCGAACTTTTCGCAGTCATCGCCCATGGCAAAGAGGCTGTCGTGCTGGTTGATCCCTTCACGCAGAACGCGCATTGTTTCCGCCGGTTCTTGAAAGGGAATCGTGTAGCGAAGGGCTTTCACGCTGGGAACCAAGCGCAGCGGGTGGCCGTCCTCTTCAGTAACAAAGGTACCGTGCAATTGCCAGGGTTGGAGCCCGGCGGCGAGGAAGTGCGTATCGTCTAGAACGACGTACTCAACTCCCGCTTGGGCCAGGGGAAGGGGGAGCGTGGGCTCCCAAACCCGTTCGGCAATCCACGCACCGCGTGGCGCGGACCCGAAGTGATGCTGTAGATAATCCGCCAGCTTACGGAGCTGCGCGATCTTATCGGCGTCGGGAATAGCCGGGAGAATGGGCTCGTAATAGCCCCCGCCCACCAATTCAATCTGCCCGCGCTCCACGAGTTCACGAAGCTGCTGGAAGTATTCCGGATGGCGCTTTTCCAGCCACTCGAGCAGGATTCCGGAAAAGTGTAGGCTTAAGTGAATGCGCGGATGCTCGCGCAGCGCTCGCACAAATGGCGCATAGGATTTCTGGTAGGCTTCTTCGATCACACGATCGAAGTTTCCCACCGGCTGGTGCGAATGAATGACAAGAGCGAGAGAGACTTTACTCAATTTTGCGGCCCCTTCTGGCGGTCGTGCGAACTCCGAAGAATTCTAGAATAGAATGGAACCGCGAGTATTGTCAGTAACAAATATGTTTTCGGCACCAGATGCAGAAACCATTACCACCGAGAACGTTACAGGAATGTTTCATAGAAATCTTAGACAATGTTCGGTGCGCCCTGGGCTCTATAAAACAGCCCGGAGCGGTGTGCCCGGAACCCGTGGCGTTCGACCGCCGACCCTGCGGTGGTCGCACATCAAAGCCTAGCAATCGCATGCTCGGCGCAAGCGCGCACAGATTCGACCCGCTCGGGGAAAGAGCAGTTCATCTAGCTTCTGGGAAGCCCGGCGAACGATCTCGCGCCATCGCTCTGTACCATGGCAAATCCCCATTTCGTTCGAGAAGCCCAGCACTCATCCCCTCCTTGCTCGGAACACGTCCCGTGTCACGGGTGTTTTTCAATAACTACTTTTATTATCATCAACATCGTGGCATTGATACTGTAGGTCCTTTATTTTCATCAACATCGTGGCATGCTAGCCTTCGGACATATTTTCTCCATTTGTTTTCAATAACATCGTGGGATTAACCTTCATTTTTTAGTTCCCCTTTTTCCCCCTGCTTTGCCGTCGAGAATTTACTAACTCATTTAATTTCAACGACATATATTTTGCCAAGGTTTCAGTCACCCTCCGCTAAGTCGTTTTATTTCAAGTACATCGTGGCCTGCGGGGAGGCGTTGTAGTGTCGGCCCTTGTGGCATGGCCATCCTGGCCATGACCGTCACTTGCGTGGCGGGGCCGCCATGGCGGACCAAGTGTCCATGCCAGAGCGGGCAGGATGCCCGCGCTCCCAGGACCGGGAACCTTATACCTGACACCCGGCACCTATTCCCACTGCGTGATTTCACCCCGAGGCTGCCCCCATATTGTAGGCTAACACGTTGGTGGCCAGAGTCGGGGGCGATACCTGCGAATTTCCTACCGGTAGGAAATTCGGACCGATTTATTTTCACAATTTCCGGCGTGTGGACATACTGCCCGCCGATTCCTGATGGAAGCGGGACGCCCGCGCTACGTTCGCTTTTTCACATTTGCGTCGCACACCCTTCATAAACTGGTTCCCTGGCTTCTGCGCGTCGCGGCGATGAGGATCGAACCGGGGTTGCGTCATGATGGGAGCCTTTCGCAGGCAGCGTGCGGCGCCTAAGCTACAACACGATAAAAGGGGAGCCGAACGCCAGGGGGCAGCGTTTTTCCGCGACATGTGATTGTTCCCTGGACCCGTGCCGAGAAGCGCGGACTAGGAGCCCGTCGGAGATAAGGTTTCCAAGTCTTTACCCTTTGCCGGCCTTGGTCTCATTGAGTCGGATGTTGGGCCTTTGACCCCGGCCAAGCCGACTGGAAGAGGACCTCGCCAAGTT
>JBEKLF010000105.1:0-26775 GCA_050010335.1 Terriglobia bacterium | reverse complement strand
CGTGGGGATGCGTGCAGGCATAGAAATATTGTAGATATATAATCTATAACATGTCAAGGAAAAAATGCACGCCCAGAAAGATTTTTTTCGCCCTTTCTCAAAATTACGTGCGGATCAGGGTCGGGCAGCTCATGTCTCTCGCGAAGAGCGAAGTAGCAGTTTTCCACCCCTTCTGGTTTCGTGTTGCTCGGGACGTGCTTCTTACGCAGATCTGGCAGACCTTCGGGAAATCCCATAAACTCACGGTAGAGGTCAGGTTCCTTTGTCCTAAGCGCCTCAAGCGATCGCATCCAGCGTGAGCGATATCGTAGGTTGCTTGGTCGGTTCAGTCCCAGAGCCTGTTCCAGCTTCTTGCCATTAGCGTTTAAGGCCTCAACGTGACCATCCGCCATGATGCGGAGGCAATCGTGAAACGCCACCAGGCAGGGATTCGGGACGTTGAGGATGGCTTTCTTTGCTTCGTTACAGGTCGCACAAGCGTAGGCCAGATTTGAATATTCGCACTCGCCCTGCGGGTCATCCATTACCGGAGTGGAATGATCGATGTGAAATGTCACGCCGCGCCCATACCACTGCTCGCGGTGAAGGCAGTAGACACATCGAAAGGTGAACTCATCGCGAAGCCAATCGCGAAAGCTTTCGTAATCTTTGTAGCCGCCGGGGCCGTGCCGCCGTATGTGCGGCTGGGTGGGATATTCAAATCCGACCATCAAGTAGCCCCGTCTTTCTTTGGAAGGCCGGAAAATAGCCGCTTTTCGAGCTCATCGAGCACATGCGTGGGGCGTGGGGCTACTTGGTCGATGTGATAATCGGCGTAGGCCTGCAATGCATCCAGACGCATTTGCTCTTCTGTGCTGATCGTGCCTGAAATGTTCTTGTCGATGAGGATGTCGCGTTCGCGATTTGTCGACGGCCAATCCTCCTCAAACTGAAGGAAATCGGAAAAACGTACCGAACTTTCGAGTTCCTTGGGTAGGTATCTGGTCTGCTTGAACGGCACGCCAACGCGCTCCCAATCTCTGAATGAGGCAAGTAGCAATTGCTCTAATTGGAGCGGCAGTGAATACAGCTCTAAGACCTCGCAGTCGACCCTCAGTAAGAGCTTCTGAAGCGCTGTGGGGGGTTCTCCCGACCAGGCGGCTTCAAGGTACGCACTTGCAGCACGGTGAACACCCTCAAAGGTTCCCGCTTTGGGGACCGGAATCTTCCGAATGTCGCCGACCGTATTGTCGCGCTTGCCAAGGTGCGAAAACACGTAACAGTTCGCGAGTGGCGAGTTGAGCAGCGCCCAGAGCGCCTCAACTGTACACTCGGGCACCCTCGGGCGCACCGGAATGAAACGGCTTGTGACCGGATGCCCCTGTCTGTCGATGAGTGCTTTCAGTCGCCAAGGTCCGCGGCTTGCAGGAGCGTAGTTGAGCAGCACTTGGGGAACGCCGACGGTTGTGCCGGCCCGTGCGCGGTGTATCACCGATTTGTCCAGGTTCATCCAATACAATTTTGGTAATTGATGCAACTGAATGCCATGGTCAAAAAACACAAAACCATGTTGACCTCCAGGGGATCGTTCCGAGGAGTACGTGGTGGCGTTGCGCGTTAGATGCTGACCATGATAAGCAAGCCCTTGTCCGAGCACGGCAATATCTGCAAGGGTCGCGTTGTTCGCACAGGCAATCCAGACCTCTTCAAGGTCGGGAACCCGCAACGAGAGCGCTTCATCACTGGAGAATCGCAGTTGGGGGACCGCCCGCGTGGAGCCGGCAGAGTAATCTAACCGGAAGGATTGGAGCTCGCGTTCGCGAACACGGCGATAGCGAACCTGATTTTGGCCGGCGACTGCCTTACGGCGCCCAATGACCACCGCCGATTCGGCGTCCGAAAATGAAAACACCCTGTCTGGAAAAAGGCATAGCTCCCTCAACTCGTACTCCCGGAGGATGAACTCGCGAAGATCTCTGGCGTTGTCGCTATGCAAAAGAGTTTGGGGAACAACTACTCCGAAGACGGCTCCGATGGGCAGATGTGTTAAAGTCCGCCAGAGCATTTCGGCGCACTTGTTAATAAAGCGAACCGGAGATCCCCGACTTTGATAGGACCTCTGCTCCTCGGGGGTGAAGTTATGGAATGGGGGATTGGCAAGGAGGACCGTATTTCGCTTTGCTTGCACACCCAGATGGTCATCGACAAACATGTCGTGCACATTGAGATCCCAATGGTCTGGATTGGGAATGTCTGTGAGTGTCAGCGACAACCGAGCCAGCTCAAGAGCAAACGCATCAATATCGTTGCCATGTAGGCGGCTTCGCAGGTACGGCCCGCGACGGGTTGGTATTTCCTTTCCACGGGGCAGCATTTCTGTGAGCAGTCGCATTGCCGACACTAGGAACGCCGCGTGCCCACAAGCCGGCTCGAAAACGCTCCGGTCTTCAACTGGAATTTCGCGTATCCAGTCAGCCAGGTTTCCGAGTGTGTAGTCGACGAGAAATGATGGCGTCCTGTGCGTGCTAAGGGACAACCGCGTCTCCCCTGAAATGAGCGTGTTCTCGTAAACATACGCGAGAGATTCGGTGGTCGTCAGCGCCAAACTGCTGGATTGGCTTATAAGTCGGGCCGATTCGCGAAGGGCGTCCAGCTTTCTCGTTGATCCCGCTTCCAGCGGCTTAGTGCCATAGTGGTTCGCCACGCGTTGAAAGACTTCCTCAACGTCGTTCAGGTTGAGATCTTTAAACCCTGCAACCTTCTTATCGCGTAGGATCTTTCCTGAAACGAGCCAGAACACAGTTTGTAGCAGCCAGCGCCCCTGATCCTTGGTGACCTTGGCCCAACCCAGACGGTCTTTTATATCTGATACGTTTCGCTCGATGCGATCCCCGAGGAATCTGCCCACTTCCTCTTCGACAAGAGGCATTAGCCCCAAGTCCACGAAGTCAAGCTGATACGCCCTCTGAAAGCGTCCCCATGTCTTTGCTCGGTAGACTGCTTCTGGGGAGAAGTCTTTTCGATGCGCTCGAAAGAACTGGGTGACCTCGTCTGCCGGGATGATATCTAAGAGTTCCGGCGAGTCGGCCCGCTGCTTCCACCACTGAAGCGCATTCTGAGAGCATACGAACACGAGAGGAGCCGCAAGAGACTTGCACTCCTCTACCGCCGAGCGGGCACCATTAGATGTTGAGACGACAGCTACGCACGCCGAGCGAGAGTCCGCAGGAGCCTGAGCAAACCCCACCAGCGGTACGTTCCGCCCATCTCCGAAAGAAAAATCGCTTCGAAGCAGATCACGCCGATATCCGCATTCCCGGAGCGGACCACTAATTGAAATTGGTGTCAACGCGACGGTGGAAATGTTGTTTTCTCCAAGCCCGCACTCTGCCTGCGCCTGACTACGATTTGAGTATCAAACGCCTTGCCGCTCATTGTTTCATCAGCCGGATTACTGCGCGAACGACGCCCTGGACCTGTAAGTCCAACAAGGGAATCAAGTCGGGGTAATTGGGGTTTTCGGCCCGAAGCCAAGCCTTCCCCCCTTTATGCACCAGGGTCTTCAGCGTGGATTGGTTGTCGATCAACGCGGCGACGATATCGCCGTCCCGGACGTCAGCCGGAGTGTCGAGTAGCACAATATCGCCATCGAAAATGTGGCGGCCAATCATCGAATCGCCTGCAACGCGGAGGGCGAAAGCCCGCGAGCGATCACGAATGCCGTGAAAATCGCAGTCAACATTAAAGCGTACCTCCGTTGTTGTCAATGCCTCCTCCGCAAACCCAGCAGGGACGCGGGCTAGCAGCGGTATACCAGCGATTGTTCGCACCAAACGCAGGTTGCGAGCGCCCTTTCCCCTCGTCACATAGCCCTTCTTCTCCAAGGCCAGGACGTGGTCGAATGCGGCTCTTGGACTCGCGAACCCAAAATGCTCACAGATTTCGCGGTAGGTGGGCGATGGTTCACCATTTTCGCTGCACTTATTGAGGAAAAGCCACACTTCCCGCTGCGCATCTGTGAGCTCACTTGGCATACTAAACAAATGTATAGTACTCAAAGATTGGGTATGAATGCAAGAGAGTTTTAGGCCGGTGCGAATTAAGCGCTCGTGGCTTTGCTGCGATAGCCGCGACTAGAGCCAATGTCCAGGTCACCGCCGCTGTCACTTTGATAGTCGCCAAAACCGTAGATGGGGTCTGCGTTGTAATGTTTGAGGGTCTGATACGGGGGCGGCCCATACCAAATATGCAAACTCCAGGCGGGAGCGTCCCGCTCCCGCCCAGAATGCGCGGGCAGGATGCCCACGCCCCAGCGGGCGAGACGCCCACGCTACACCCTCCACCGCGAGGCCTTCACCGCCCTAACCCCCGCGCAACATCGGAAACCACGCGAATCAAATGCGTCTTGAATCGTGACGCACTGCACTGGGTCCCCTCCAATTCATACAGACATGGATAGACAGATCGCATCAAATCGCTTAAATTAATGATATAGGGCCGTATGTATTCATGTATAGGCAACGACCGCAGGCGGAGCTTCCGCCGAGCGGTGGTTGCGGCGCTATGGGAAGGAGATTTCACCATGTCTATTGAGTCGATCGAGCCCCTCACCTCGCCAAGCGCGGCGGAGGCTCCACCCTTGCGTCGCTTTCGCGCGCGCGCGTGGTGCGGCCGGATCGCGCAAGTCACCTTTCTCTGTCTGATTTTCGCCTCCGCTGTGTCTGCCCAGGTCACAGCAAATCTTTCCGGAACCGTCACCGATCAGTCCGGCGCTACGGTTTCCGGCGCTGACGTCACGGTGAAGAACGTTGAAACCGGAGCCATCCGCAACACCACGACGGGCGATTCGGGCAGGTACCAGGTTTTTGCGCTTCCCATTGGAGCGTATGAGGTACGGGTGACCAGGCAGGGGTTTGCGGAACAAATCCGCACCGGCATCCGTTTGGTGGTCGGTCAGGATGCCAGGGTGGACGTAACTCTGAGCGTGGGACCGGTGAGCCAGCGGATTACGGTGAACTCCGATGCACCCTTGGTGAGCGTGAGCACGGCAGACGTCCCCGGCTTGGTTGGGGAGCAGCAGGTGAAAGATCTTCCCCTGAACGGCCGGAGCTACGATTTGCTCGTGACTCTGAATCCCGGCATCGTCAACTTCACCTCGGAGAAGACCGGCGGCATTGGGATCTCGAACTCCACCACGGGAAACAACTTTGCCGTCTCGGGCAATCGGCCGCAACAGAATCTTTTCCTGCTCAATGGCATTGAATTCACGGGCGCTGCCGAGAACAACATGCAGCCGGGCGGCGCCAGCCAGCAGTTGCTGGGCGTGGACGCGGTGCGGGAATTCAACGTCCTGCGCGATTCCTACGGGGCCGAATATGGCAAACACCCCGGCGGCCAGGTGATTATCGTAACCCAATCGGGCAGCAACCAGTTCCACGGATCCGCGTATGATTTCCTGCGTAACAACGACCTGGATGCCCCCAATTACTTTGCCCAGGGAATTGTTCCACCCTTCCGGCGCAACCAATTCGGCGCCTCGGTGGGTGGCCCGATCAAGAAAGACAAGACCTTTCTGTTCGCCAACTACGAGGGTTTTCGCGAGAGCTTGAACCAAACGTCCGCGGCCTTTGTTCCCGACGCAACCTCCCGCGCCGCCGCCGTGCCAAGCGTCCAACCGCTGCTGAATCTTTGGCCCACGGCGCCGTCGAACGCCCCCGATTTCAATGGAATTGCCGAGGACTTCTCGAGTCCGCTGCAAACCATTCGCGAGGACTTTGGAACGGCGCGCGTTGACCACATTTTTTCTTCCCGGGACTCGCTTTCGGGCGTCTACACCGTCGATGATGGCGGCGACGTGACGGCCACGCCCCTCGATCCCTACAGCTCGGACATCTTGAATTTGCGCGAGCAGGTGGTCAGCCTGGAAGAGACGCACGTCTTTTCGCCAAGGTTCCTCAATACGGCCCGGATTGGCTACTCGCGCGCTGGATATTTCTTCACCGGCGAGCCCACCCCCGGCACTCCTGCGACGAGGGTACCGGGATTCCTGGTGGGCCGGCCCGTGGGCGCCGTGGTTGTGGGCGGCAGCGCCGCATCCAACCCCCAGGCCCAGGTTGGTTTGGCCGGCAGTAACAATGGAAGCGACCTCACGGTCGCCCGAAATCTCATTACCCTCGAGGACCGCGTTACCCTGACGCGGGGACGTCATCAGTTCAATTTCGGCGGTTGGTTTCAGCCTTTCCAATCGAACGAAACTCTGGCGCTCAGTCAGTTCGGGCAGGCAACGTTTGCCAGCCTCGCGACCTTTTTGACGGGAACCACTTCCACGTTCCTCTATGATCCCACGCCCACGGAGATGAATTGGCGCTCGCTGTTCGGAGCGTTTTACGCCGAGGACGTTATACGCCTCACGCGCAACTTCACCATGTCTCTGGGTTTCCGCGACGAATTCTCGACGGGCTGGAACGAGGCCCATGGCCGCGCCGCCAACTACACCTTCCCAGATGGAGTCATTTCCGCCCAACCACAAATCGGCAATTCCATCTTCACCGCCAACAACGCCAAATTCCTCCCCGAGCCGCGATTCGGACTGGCCTGGAGCCCGTTCGCCAGGAAGACGGTGGTTCGCGCCGGCTTCGGCATGTACAACGATTTGCAGGACGCGCTGGGCTACCGCACTGACCAGAACGCGCCGTTCAATCCAACTTACAGCATCGCTTCGCAGACGGTCGCGGGCCTTCCCATCGATCCCACCGCTGCTGTCCCGGCGAAAGCCAAGCTCGTGCCTGGCGGCGTTCAACCCGACATGAAAACGCCCACGCTGATTTCCTGGTCGCTGCGGATCGAGCAGGAGCTTACACCCAATACGGCGCTGACCGTCGGTTACGTGGGCTCACACGGCTACCACGAATTGATCGGGATCGACGCCAATGAGCCGACCCCGACCCTTTGCCCCGCCTCGCCCTGCCCGGCCGTTTACCCAACCGTGGATGCAGCCTCCACTCCACCCGTCACCCTAACCACGGGTTTCCCCGCAGGCTCGCCCCTGGGGGGTGCGCCTGTGCCCGCCGGGAGCTACTACATTCCTGCCGGAACGGCGAAACCCAACGCTGCGCTCGCCAATACGTGGACCTGGTTTTCGCTCGGCGGCAGCTCCTACAACGCGCTGCAAGTTGACATGAATCGCCGCTTCAGCCATGGAGTTTCGATCCGCGGGGTCTACACGTGGTCGAAGTCGCTCGACGATGGAGATTCCCTAAACCAGACGACCGCCGGAAATGCTCCAGGATTGGTTTCGAATCCTTTCAATCTGCGGGCGGATTGGGGGCCAGCTACCTATGACGTGCGCAATATCGGCGTCATCAGCGCGCTCTATGAATTGCCTTTCGGCAAGGGCAGTACGTGCGGAATCTGCTCCGAAGGCTGGGCCAACAATTTGGTGAAGGGATGGTCAGTGAACAGCATCGTGACCCTGCAAGAAGGATTTCCGTTTACCCCACAACTTAGCTATAACCCGTCGAACAACGGAGATACGAGGAATCCGGTGCGCCCGTTGCTGAACCCTGATTTCTCGGGACACGTGATTCTTGGCAAGCCGGGGCAGTGGTTCAATCCCAACGCGTTCATCGCGCCACCATCGACCGGCGGATTCTATGGCAATTTGGCGAGAGACTCCTACACCGGTCCGGGACTCGACACCTGGGATTTCTCCGTGGTGAAAGACACCGCAATCCGTGAGGGGTTGCGGCTTCAGTTTCGCGCGGAAATCTTTAACCTGCTGGATCGCGCCAACTTTAACACTCCAAACCTCATCGTCTTTACCCCGCCCACGGCTGCGAATCCCACCGGACTTTCCGGCACCGCGGGCGCCATTACCAGTACTTCGACGACTTCGCGGCAGGTGCAGTTTGCGCTCAAGCTGCTTTGGTAGATTGGCCTGCACGGGGGCGATTGTTTCCGATGGAAAGGTACGACACGCACGGTGGGCAACTTCTAGGGTCAAGATGTCAGGAGGGGCGGCGGTGGCCGGGAGGTTTCCGGTCCGCCGCTCCCGGTTCGCGCCGGGTGAGCCGCAGTGCCAAGGGTGGGGTATCGAGGCTGGTGGGCACTGGCAACGAAGCCTCGCATCCAGGAAGCTGGCTGGTGTCTAGCCCCATGGTTTTGTGACATCTATCATGAAACTGCCTGCCCAACACCTTAATATCGAGCGACTTACGCAAGCCATTCGCTGGACCTTTTGTGCCATACAACCAGTCAAAACAACCGTTTAACACAAACTTCTTAACCTTAACTCCTATAACTCGTATCATTTGCACGCATAATTGCCGCGCCGGGACTTTCGGACATTTAGCCTTAGTCAATCCCGGTGGCGCGAAGCAGGGCAGGGCAACTTCCGGACGATCTACTATGTGGTGGGGATTATCGGGGAATGGCGAGGTATCCACAATCCCCCAGGCACCCGCCACAACTGACCGGAATTAATTGGGGAAAACGGTCAGGGGATTTCGGGAAAGAATTTGCCCAAGGGCCACAAAGAGGCCCGCAGAGTTTTAAATGCCGGTTCGTCATCTTTAAGGGGAGAGGATAATTCACTATGCCGAGAATCAGAGGTCAGCGGCTCATGAAGTACGTGGACCAAGCCGTTTGTTCAGCGGCTACGGTCGTATTCGACTCAGTTCAATTCTTCAATAAGTACCGCCCAGGTCCCACCTTCATTCCCAAATGGTCGGACAAGCCGCTCTTGAAATCATGGCAGAAGACCAAACCCCAATTGGGCTGGCCACGCCAGACCGATTCACTCTGCCCGGAGTGCGTGAAGGAAGCGCGTTCCAAGATCATGAATGGCGACGAGAACTGGCAGTCGTTGCTCACGGAGAAGACCGGCGAAGTCAAAGCCAACATCATTGAGCGTGACGGTGAAGTATGGATGGTGAAGGATTGCCCCATCCACGGGCACTTCGAAGACATGATGGCCGTTGATGCCAAGTTCCTGAGCTGGATCGAGCGCAACTTCCCCGGCCGCGACATTCGCGCCCATAATGACGAGGGCTTGCACAATCACGGCTCGAGCTCCATCAAGCACGGCCGCGGGTCGGTGCTGACGGTGGACCTGACGAATCGTTGCAATATGATGTGCGACCCCTGCTTCATGGACGCCAACCAGGTCGGCTTTGTGCACGAGCTGACTTGGGAAGACGTCAAAGAAATTCTCGACAATGCCATCAAGATCAAGCCACGCCGCCAGATGTCGGTGCAGTTCTCAGGTGGCGAACCGACCATGTCGCCGTACTTCATCGACGCGATTCGCTACGCCCGCAAGCTCGGTTACAACAGCGTGCAGGCAGCGACCAACGGCATCGAGTTCGCGAAGGATAAGGACTTCTGCCGCCGCGCTTTCGAAGCGGGCCTGCGGTATGCCTACTTGCAATTTGACGGTATCGGCAACGATGCCAACGGCCATCGTCAGGTTGGCAACCTGTTCGACGTGAAGCTGCGCGCGATCGAGAACATGCACGCGGCTGGCATCGAGATCATTCTGGTCATCACCATCGTGAATAACGTCAATAACGACCAGGTAGGCCCCATCGTGAATTTTGCGCGCGAGAATCCCAAGAAGATCGCCTTCGTCGCCTTCCAACCCGTTTCCTTTACCGGGCGCGATGAGGACATCACCCCGCAACGCCGTCTGCGCCAGCGCTACACGCTCGCGCATCTCGCCGGCGACGTGAAGAAGCAAACCGGTATCACCGAACCCACTCGCGACTGGTTCCCCATTTCGATGTTCAGCGCCTTCGCTGACTTCGCCGATCTGGTAAAAGGTCCAGAGGCGCAGTGGGGCATGGTCAGTTGCGGATGCCACCCGAATTGCGGGGTGGGTACGGCCCTCATGATCAACAAGGAAACCAAGGAATGGGCGCCGGTACCGGAGTTCCTGAACGTCCCTGGCCTCGTGAAGGATATTCAGAAGATCACCGACGCGGGCCGCGCGAAAAAGTTTTCGAATTTCATGCTGGCCATGGGTATTCTGAAAAACTATAAGCCCTTCAAGGCGCCCAAGAGTCTGGCTCTGATGGACCTGATCAAGAAATTTGACAAGTCGTTTGCCCTTTCAGGGGAAAAGAAGACACGGGAGAAATACGGTGCCTCGGACCCGAATCGCACGCTGGAAGATGCCATGAAGCGCCGCTCCGATCCGTGGAACCTGCTTTTTATTGCCGGCATGTGGTTCCAGGATCTCTTTAACTACGACTTCCGCCGCACCGAAATGTGCATCATCCCGTATGCGACCCAATTGGGAGAAATCTCATTCTGTGCGTACAACACGGGCATTGGCTGGCGGAAAATCATAGAGAACATGTACAAGAATGCGAGCGTGGCAGAGTGGTACAAGACCCACGGCAAGCACGCGATCTACGCCAAGGGCAAGAGCGTGGAACTTGATACCACCCAGCACTCCCTCACCGTGAATGCCGAGGACGCCGCCCGCGTTCGCACCCTCGAACACGACGTTCCCCTAACCGCGGCGGAAGAAGAAAAGGCCCGCCGCAAAGCCGCATGGGAAGCGCAGCAGGCGTCTCAAGCCCGGAAGGTGTATGAGGAAATCGTCCTTCAAAAACCCAAGTCGGACCTCGTGCAGATCGGCGCTCCCGCAAAAGTGGAAGAGGAAAAAGTCGCCGTATAGTTCAACTATCCCGATAGTACCGAAGAGGGCCGCCGGCGCAGGCGGCCCTTTTATTTTGCCCTCAAATGCAGATGAGAGAAAATCACGGAGTAGAGGCGCAACGAGGAGGTTCGGACAAGTGGCCTATGGTGTTTCGGAAATCCACGCGGATCACTTGGAACCCACTGCGTACCTCCAAGCGGTATCGGTTATGGGTCCGTGGGCATTCTTATTTGGGAGGAGTAAGCAAGGTTTCCAGGTCCGGCATGCGGCGGCGGACAAGTTCAATCTGTTCGGGCGTGAACAAGTTGTTCTTTAGCGAGTCGCCGAGCTTTTGTGTCGCGTCAAGTTTGGCTTCGGGCGACGCGTCAGGATCCTGCAAGATTCTTTGCCAATCGTCTTGGGCCTTCTGCGCTTCACGAATCTGTGCAGTGGCCTTATAGGTCAGGATAAATTCCCGCGGCGATAGCCCGTGCTTCTTAAGGATGCGCGCAACCTTGGGCTGCTTTTCCAGGTTGGCAATCTGTGCGTCCAGGTCGCCGTCACCAATATTGAAGGGAAGATTCTTGCTGCGAAGGTCGGTGAGTACGCCGAGCGTTTTGTTGAGCATGTCTTGGGTGAGAACGTAACTCGGGGAATCATCCCCAGACGCAATGCCGCTCCCGGCTGCCAGGACCAGGACGACCAAAGAAATGCGCAGCACCATGATGGAGAGCCCTGTGGTTGAATTCCGCACGATTGTCCTCCTCGGAACCGGGAAGGCTTGCCACCGCTTTCATAAATTCCCGCTGACAGAGGCACGAGTCGTGCTGCCTGACTCCGGCTCTTCGTGACCTTCCGTCAACCGCACAAGCGGTTTGATAAGTAAATCCGCGCGGACCTGCCGCAGCAACCGTTGGTTCCCTGGGTCGGTTCGGCGTTCCCCTCCGGCAATTTAATGCTGGCCTTCACGTGAGCAGAGTAGTGAGGGGCTTGCCGTCTTTCAATCCCCATATGGACGGAGTGTAATTCCTCTTTGCTGAAATCGCAACGTGATTTAATACTGTGGGCCCCGCAATCGCATCATTTCCATCGCCAGCCCATTCCGCGAGGGTTGGACGCGACTCCAGCAACAGTTTTCGCAGTTTGAGAATGGGGGCGGCAAGCCATAAGGATTTCGTTGCGTCGTCCCCCAGCGTGGCGTTATATTTCAATGTGGTTCGCGGGGCTTAGCTTCCATATATTTTCGGTGCGCGCAGATAACAGGGCCGGCCTTCGGGCAAATACCAAAGCTCAATGAGACACCGTTCAAAATCCGGGCGGACAAGGACACTGCTTTCGCTACTGGCGGGCGGCTTCTCGGTACTTCTAGCGATTCTGGCAGCAAGTGCGGCGCGAATTGGCGCCCAACCCCAGGACACTCCCACTAAGCCTCAGACCAAAATCACCTTCGCGCGCGACATCGCCCCTATCCTTCAAAAGAATTGCCTCCCTTGCCACGGCGGTGAGAAGCCGCAGGGTGGGCTGCGTCTTGACAGCGAAGCTGCGGCGCTTCAAGGGGGCGAATCCGGCAAGGTCATCCTTCCCGGCGATAGTGAGAAGAGCCCCTTGGTGAAGCGCTTGCTGGGGGAAGGCGAGGAAGCCCGGATGCCGATGGGCGCCGATCCGCTTCCCGCCGGTCAGATCAAATTGATCCGCGCCTGGATTGATCAGAGCTCCTTCGTGGAAGGCAGGGGCGACCGGCGCGCGCCCGGAGGCCGAACACCATTCGGCCCTACAAGTGCGGCACCCGTCGCATCTCATCCACATGAGATCGGGTCAGGAGTTTTCGCCGAGAAAATACGACCGATTCTCGCCGCGCGTTGCTACTTATGTCATGGGTCTGGCCTTCAGCAGAACGGGCTGCGACTCGATTCCCTTGCGGCACTTTTGAAGGGCAGCGCGAATGGCAGTGTGGTGATTCCCGGCGACAGCGCGAAGAGTCCGCTCGTGCGGCGCATTCTGGGACTCGACCGTCCGCAGATGCCTTACGGCGGCCCCCCACTCCCTGCTGACGATGTGGAAACGATACGCAAGTGGATTGACCAGGGGGCGCATGGCCCGGAATCCTCAGCGCTTATCGCCGCCGCGAAGCCGGTTGAGCATTGGGCCTATGTGAAGCCGGCACGGCCCTATTTGCCGAAAGTTAATGACGCCGCTTGGTGCCGGAATCCGATTGATAACTTTGTCCTTGCGCGGCTGGAAGCGGAAGGCCTTAAGCCCCAGCCGGAAGCCGGCAAGGAAACCCTCCTCCGCCGAGTGTCGCTCGATCTGATCGGCCTACCGCCCACCCCCGAGGAAGTTGATGCGTTCCTGGCGGACCACAGTCCACAGGCGTATGAGAAGGTAATTGACCGCCTGCTCGCCTCCCCGCACTTTGGAGAGCGCTGGGCGGCGGCGTGGCTCGACTTGGCGCGCTATGCCGACACCAATGGCTACGAAAAGGATATGCGGCGATTGATGTGGAAGTACCGCGATTGGGTCATCAACGCCTTCAACGAAGACATGTCCTTCCGCGAGTTCACCATCGAGCAAATCGCCGGCGATATGCTGCCGCAGCCGTCTTCGGAACAGTTGATCGCCAGCGGTTTCAATCGCAACGCTATGACCAACATGGAGGGCGGGGTTGATCCCGAAGAGTACTACTGGTACACGCAAGTGGACCGCGTAAATACCACCGCCACCGTCTGGCTGGGAAGCACTTTGGCCTGCGCCGAATGCCATAATCACAAGTTTGATCCCTTCACACAGAAGGACTACTACCGCTTCCTGGCTTTCTTTGCCGGGGAGAAGTATGAAGTCGATCACTCCACTGGCGATATTTACGCGCGCGAACCCCTCCTTGAGCTGCCTACCCCCGAGCAAGCTGCGAAGAGCAAGGGGTTGCGCGCGGAAATCGCCAATCTCCAAACCGTAATGGACACTCCCACGCCAGCCTTGGCCGCGGCGCAAGCACAATGGGAGCAGGACATCAGAGCGGCAGAAGCAAAGTGGACCGTGCTGCAACCCAGCCGCTTCGCGTCTCAGGGTGGCGCAACCCTCAAACTTCAATCTGACGGATCGCTCCTGGCGGGCGGAAAGAATCCTGACGCCGATGCCTATGACATCTCGGCCAGTACGGAACTGGCTGGGATAACTGGCGTACGCCTGGAGGTGATGAGTGACCCCAGCCTGCCCGCCGGCGGGCCGGGCCGCGACTCTAACGGCAACTTTTTCTTGAGTGATTTCGAAGTGCAGGCCGCTCCCGCGGGGAAGCCCGCCAATCCCCAGAAGATCGTATTCAAAGACGCGGCGGCGGACGAATCGCAATCCGACTACCGCTTCGACAACCTGGTAAACGATAAGCCGCGACCCAAGGGTTGGAGTATTGAGACCTCCGAAGACAAATCGACAACCGTTCGCCGTGGAGTTCTTATTCCCGACAAGCCTCTCGGATTCGCCGGCGGCACCGTGCTGACCATCCGCATGAAGCACGACATGGCCTTTTCCAAATGTGGAATAGGCCGCTTCCGAATTTCCGTCACCACCATGGCCGATCCACGCGTGGCGATCAGCGTACCTGCGCGGCTTCGCAGTGTGCTGGACATGCCCGCTGCACAGCGCTCGGAAAAATCCGCCGCCGACCTCGCCGCAGCGTATCGGGCCATTGCTCCCCTGCTGCAACCGGTGCGCGATAAGAAGAAGGCGATCGAGGAGGAGGACTCGAAGCTGGGCATCGCCACGACTCTGGTCATGGGGGAAAAGAATTCGTTCGAAAGGCCCTGCACGAACCTCCACATTCGCGGCTCCTTCCTGAGCGTTGGCGACAAGGTATGCGCGGGAGTTCCGTTCGTTCTAAATCCTTTGCCCGACGATCAAATGCCCAACCGTCTGGGCTTGGCCAACTGGCTCGTATCGGACGACAACCCGCTCACCGCGCGCGTGACAGCGAATCGGTACTGGGAGCAGTTGTTCGGCCGCGGCATTGTTGAGACCAGCGAGGATTTCGGATCGCAGGGCGCGACTCCCACGCACCCGCTCTTGCTGGATTGGCTGGCGACGGAATTCATGCACGAAGGCTGGAGCATGAAGAAAATGCTGCGGCTGATTGTTACCTCCGCCACTTACCGCCAATCCTCAAACTCCACGCTGGAACTCGAGGAAAAGGATCCGTACAATCTGCTGCTCGCGCGGGGTCCGCGCTTCCGCATGCCAGCGGAAATGGTCCGCGACGTTGCACTGGAAGCGAGCGGCTTGCTTAGCCCGAAGATTGGCGGCCCCAGCGTTTTCCCCTACCAACCTGAAGGCATTTGGGACCGGCCCTACAACGATGATAAATGGGTCGAGAGCGAGGGTGAGGATCACTACCGCCGCTCTCTTTACACCTTCATCCGGCGCACTTCGCCTTACCCCAGTTGGACCACGTTCGATGCGCCCACACGCGAGTTTTGCACGGTGCGGCGCGTGCGTACGAATACTCCGCTCCAGGCTTTGACGACGCTCAATGACCCCGCATTTTTTGTCGCCGCGCAGGCCCTGGGCCGCACGATCCTGCAAGATGGGGGGGCGGACGACGCTGCCCGAGCCACTTTCGGTTTCCGCCGTTGCCTCACGCGGCGCCCCGCAAGGCCGGAACTGGATCGTATCCTCGCGTATTACCGCCATGAGGTTGCGTATTTCCAGAATGATCCGAAGGCCGCTGGCCTGGTCGCCAAGGGATACACCGGACCGCCCGCGAACCTGCCGGAAGCTGCGGCGTGGACAATGGTTTCAAACGTCCTGCTCAATTTGGACGAGGCGATGACAGAGGAATAATTGATGAGCAACAGACTTGGGCACGACCCGGAAGAACTGGCAAGGGCCCTCACCCGGCGCTATTTTTTCAAACAAGCGGGGATCGGCCTTGGCGGGACCGCTCTCTCTCTTCTCTTGCGCCGTGACCTCTTTGCGACGGGGGTTGTGCCGCCGGGTCCGCCCGCGCCCGAGCACAATCCTTTGGCCCCCAGGCCTTCCATGTTTCCCGCCAAGGCCAAGAGCATCATTTATCTTTTCATGGCGGGAGCGCCTTCGCACCTTGATCTGCTTGACTATAAACCCGTGCTCCAACAGTACAACGGCCAACTCATTCCCCAGGAGTTTATGAAAGGCCAGCGCTTTGCCTTCATCAAAGGGGTGCCACGCCTGCTCGGCTCGCCGTACAACTTCACCAAGAGCGGCAAACGCGGCGCGGGAATCTCTGAACTCTTGCCCCACCTTCAGGAAATCGCCGACGACATTGCGATTGTGAAATCGATCGGGACCACTCAGTTCAATCACGCCCCCGCCCAAATTTACATGAACTGCGGTTTTCAGATCATCGGCCGGCCGAGCATGGGTTCGTGGCTCACCTACGGTCTGGGCAGTGAGTGCGCCGATTTGCCAGGGTTTGTGGTGTTGCTTTCAGGAGAAAACCAGCCCGACGGCGGCAAGTCCTGCTGGGGAAGTGGATTCCTCCCGTCCGTTTATCAGGGGGTTGAGTTCCGCTCTCAGGGCGACCCGGTGCTTTACCTCACCAATCCCGAAGGTGTTTCGCCCGAACAGCGGCGCGAGTCACTGGATGTGGTGAAAGATCTCGACGAGATGAATTTGAAAACGGCGAATGATCCGGAAATTGCCACGCGCATCGCCTCCTACGAGATGGCGTTCAAGATGCAGACCAGCGTTCCGGAACTGGCGGACATTGCCAAAGAGCCTGAGCACATCCATAAGATGTATGGTACGGAACCGGGCAAGAAATCCTTCGCCAACAACTGCTTGCTGGCGCGGCGTTTGGTGGAGCGCGGGGTGCGCTTTGTGCAGCTTTATCATCGCGGCTGGGACCACCACGGCACCTCCGCCCATGATGACATCGCTCACCGTTTGCCGCAGTTATGCCAGGAAACTGACCAGGCGGCAGCCGCCCTCGTCAAGGACCTGAAACAGCGCGGCCTGCTCGATTCCACGCTGGTGGTCTGGGGTGGAGAATTCGGGCGCACGCCCATGAATGAGGCCCGCAATCAATCGAAGTTTCTGGGGCGCGATCACCACCCGCGCGCTTTCACGATGTGGCTCGCAGGCGGAGGAATCAAGCCCGGCACAACTCTGGGCCAGACCGATGAACTGGGTTACAACGTCGTCGAAGATCCCATCGACATCCACGACATGCACGCCACCATTCTCAATTGTATGGGCATGGATCACACGAAACTGACCTACAAATTCCAAGGCCGGGACTTCCGGCTCACGGACATTTCCGGCAACGTCGTCAAAAAGCTGCTCGCCTAAGCATCCGCCCACGCCAAGTCACCACCGTGGTGCCTTTCATGGCGCATGGCGCTGTCCTAATTTCGGGCGTAGCGCCGGGCTTCAGCCCGGCACGTGCCGCCCTGTAGGGCGGCGCTGTGTTCAAATTACGAAAGCACCTGACTCCTTAGTGTGCGACACAAAAATGAAAGCGGAGGCCCTGTGGAAGTAGCGCGGGCGTCCCGCCCGCTGGGGCGTGGGCATCCTGCCCGCGCATTCTGGGCGGGAGCGGGACGCTCCCGCGACAGCGGGCGGGACGCCCACGCTACTGCCGCTTTTTTGCTTTTACGTCGTAAGCCCTGCCGCTTTGGTGTGACGGTGGATTGGGGTGTTATGATCTATCCACGGATCGACGTTCTACCCCCGTGCAGAGATGTCAGACGCCGTCCGCGAGGAGCAAAATGGCAAAGGTTCATATTTCGGTTCGAGCTTTGGCCTTTCTGCCGATTCTACTGACTGCCGGCGCGACTCTGCACGCACAGGAGACCCTCCAATCGGCCCTCCATGCAAAGCTCGAAGCGCGTTTGGCGAACACTGCTGATCACCTGGACGGGGTGATGGGTTATGCGATCAAGGACCTCTCGACCGGGGAAACATTTTTGCGCTTGCCGGACACAGTCTTTCCCCAAGCGAGTTCCATCAAGCTGACGGTCCTCTTGGAGTTGATGCGCCAGGCGCAAGATGGAAAGCTCTCGCTCGACGAGAAGCATACGTTGCGGCGCAGTGAGATGACCCAAGGAGATACGGAGCCGATTCTAACCATGCTGGGGGACGGCACGGTGACTTTGACATTGCGCGATCTTGCCAAATTCATGGTGGTGCTGAGTGACAATACGGCGACGAATATTCTCATCGACCGGCTGGGAATGGACAACATCAACGCCGGGGTTATTCGCTTGGGGCTCAAAGAAACTAGGCTGCGGCGTCGTATGATTGACCTGGAGGCCGCCAAGAAGGGGAACGAAAACGTCTCCACGCCGCGCGAGATGCTGACACTCCTGGAAAAAGTCAACGCCGGCCAGGCGCTTGACGCCGCGCACACCAAGGAATACTTTGACCTCCTCAGATTGCCCAAGGACAGCGAATTCCACAAAGCGCTGCCGGAAGATGTTTCCATCGCGGATAAGCCCGGGACCCTGGAAGGCGTGCGTTGCGATACCGGCTTGATCAGTATTCCGGGTCATCCGTTCATCATGTCGGTCACCACCACCTATGTGGCCCGAGGCGATGAAGGTGAGCAAGCCGTCGAAGAAGTTGCGCGGCTGGCGTATGATTACTTCGACCGTCTGAGCCGTTCGAGTTCTTATGGGCGGGTCATTTCTTACAAGTAGCATGACCCCGAAGCAAGTCTCGCGAGCCGGCGGGGCGCCACCCCGTGAGGTTGTCCGAGGAGCATTCTCATGAGCTTGTTGTTGGCCTTCGCCTTGATGATCCCAACTTCCCCGGGTGCGGTTGTGATCGAGCCTGTCGCCAACATGTATTCCGCTCCGAGTCAGGACGCCGACGTGGTGTCGCAAGCGATCTGCGGCTCGAGCGTCGTTCTGGTGGAGGAAAAGGGCGCATGGACAAATGTGCGCACGCCCGATGACTACACTGGCTGGATGCTGGTCTCGTCGCTGCGCCGCTATGGCCCGGACGATCACGCGTATGCTTCCGCGGGAACAGTTGCGCAGGTGGAAAACCCTTTTGCCAATGTCTACAGCGAACCCAATGTGACGAAGCACCAACCGGTGCTGACGCTTCCGTTCGCGGCACGCCTGGAAGTGATCTCTGAGCCCGAGAACAATGGTGGCCGCTGGCTGGAGGTTTGGCTTGCAGATGGGCGAACTGCCTGGATTCAGCGCGGCGATGTCAGTTTGAACCCCCGGCCGCTCAGCATCGAGCAGACGATTGACCTCGCCAAGCGCTTTTTGGGCTTCACTTATTTGTGGGGCGGGACTTCCAGCTTCGGATTCGATTGTTCGGGCTTCACGCAAATGCTGGTTGGCCGGCGTGGTATTGTTATGCCGCGCGACGCCGACTTGCAGGCGGCATGGGCAGGCGTCGTGCCCGTGAAACGCAGCAAACTCCAGGCGGGCGATTTGCTTTTCTTCGGTGAGTCATCCCAGAAGATCACGCACACCGGGATGTACATCGGTCATGGACAATTCATCCACGACTCGACGCACGAGCATCCCGGTGTGCAGATCGGCCGTCTGGCGGATCAGCCGTGGACGCATTTGCTGGTTGCCTGTAGGAGGTTGAAATGAATCGGCGCGACTGGGTGAAGACCTTGGGAGCGGCTGCTGTTCTGAAGGATGAGGCGGCTTCGGCGCGGGCACTGGGCCGGACGAGCGCGCTCGCCGCCGACAACTCCTCTCCGACTCGGCTCGAAACGGAAATTGTTCGTCTGAATCTTCGGCACACGTGGACCACCACGATGTCATCGAGTGCCTACCGCGACACGCTCCACGTTCGGTATATTCGCGAGGGCGTGACTGGCCATGGCGAAGGCGCTCCCATCGTCCGCTACCACGAGAACGCTGTGGACGCGCAGAAAGCAGTCGAATCCGTTCGCGATTTGGTGGTGGGCGCTGACCCCTGGCAGTTTGAGAAACTCGGGGCGGAGGTTTCTCGCCGCGTGCCGGGGCAATATGCGGGAAAGGCCGCGCTCAACATCGCGGTGATGGATTGGGTGGGACAAAAGTTGGGCGTGCCGTTGTATCGATACTTTGGCCTCGACCCTAACGACGCCCCCGTCACAACTTTCTCGATCGGCATAGATACTCCGGAAATCACCCGCCAAAAGGTGCGGGAAGCGGAGCCCTTTCCCGTCCTCAAAATCAAAGTGGGCCTCGACACTGATGAAGCCACCATCGCGGCCGTGCGCAGCGTCACGGACAAACCCCTGCGCGTGGACGCCAACGAAGGCTGGAAGGACAAAGAAGAGGCAGTGAGAAAAATCAACTGGCTGGCGGGACAAGGAGTGGAATTCGTCGAGCAGCCCATGCCCGCTGACATGCTGGAGGAAACACGCTGGGTGCGGGAACGCGTCCATCTGCCGTTAATTGCCGATGAGGCCTGCCAGCGTGCGAGCCAAATTCCCCAGCTTGTCGGCATTTTCGACGGCGTGAATGTTAAAGTGGATAAGGCCGGCGGGATTCTAGAGGCGTTCAAGATGATTCAATTTGCGCGCGCCCTGGGACTCAAAACGATGCTCGGTTGCATGGTCTCCAGCTCCGTGAGCGTGACGGCCGCCGCCCACCTTTCGCCAGGGATTGACTACGCGGACTTGGACGGGAATCTGCTGATTTCGAACGATCCTTTCTCCGGAGTGCGGGTCAAGAATGGGAAACTGCTGCTCCCGGATCGTCCCGGCCTTGGGCTTAAACCGGCGTGAGGGCGCATCTGAACGTAGCTTGAATTATCCCTGCTGCGGAGAGCATCCTCGAAAGGCTTGGAGAACAATTTCATGAGTATTTTAGGTCATCTCAAGAGAATAAACCGGAAGCATTGGTTCATCTGTCACGCGTGTCTGATGCAAACGAACCACGACCCAGTGCGTTCACTCTTTTTTCAAGATACGCCCGGTGAGGATTTTCTAGGACGCATGATGTTCCCCTGCCCCCGCTGCGCCAGCAGCAACACGCGATCTTTCCAACAGCTCAAGGAAGAAGGCTCGGAGCAAGCCCTGTTTGGATTGGAGCAGGTCGTCCGGCAGCACCCCCGCAACATGTTCGAGGTCAAGCCGATTAAAACCGAAAAGGCATAAGCGCGAGATTATTCCTTAGCTACCCATCAGAAGTGATCCCGGAGAGAGGGTTCTTTGGCTCAATCCGGTTCCCATCCCTTATGGACATTTTGGTGCTTGACAGACTATTAATAGTTTGATAAGATACTAGTCTGTCATAGGTGTCCCATGGTTTCACTCAGATCCTTCTCCGTACTACTTACGTTTCAATCCTTATTTCTCAGTCCTAGCCCGCCGAGCTGGCACGGGCGTGCTTCGGGAGTCTGGGAATCGGGCGGTGTTCGGCAAAATGCTCGGGGAATGAAAGCGCCATGCTCGCGAGGCTTGGACATGCCGCAGATTTCCGACATGATGACCGAACTACAAGTTGGCGCAATATCGAAAATGAAGGTTCATCCGGGGATGTTGATGAAAACAAATGATGGCAGGTTTCAGGTTTCGGGTGCCAGGTGTCAGGCATCGCGGGCCTAGTGTTAACTGTCGAGGGATGGGTGTTTGGCGGGGCGAACAATGCAAAATGAAGGTTCATCCGGCTATGTTGATGAAAACAAATAGAGGAGGATTCGCGGGGCACAGGTGTCTGGGCTTGGGTGGCAGGTCGGGGCTGCCATGCGACAAGGGTGGTATCGTGGTTCTTCAGGCTCGTCACGGCAACTATGGACACAAACGCCGAATTATAGGTGAGCGCGATATCGAAAATGAAGGCTCATCCGGCTATGTTGATGAAAATAAATCAAAGCAGGCTTCAGATGTCGGGTGCCAGGTCTCGGGTTTGCGCGCCAACTGTTGACTGTCACAGGATGGGTGCCTGGCGGCGCAAACAATCAAAATGAAGGTTCATCCGGCTATGTTGATGAAAACACAGATGGGGAGAAATTGTCGTGCGTGAGCTAAACTCGGTCGCCTGTCGTAGAGGGTCGCGCTATGCTCCCGGTGTGGGTTCGGGTATGAGCGCTGTGAGCGGCCAATGTGGGACGGGTACGATCTGGACGGCATCCCTATTGAGCTGGGTTTCTCGCCCCAAGGTTATCGATCACAGCCGCCCCTTTAAAGCGTTGCTCACTGCCTCTTGGGTCGTGGAATCGAGCTTGGCGCCTCGGCAGGTCAGATAGAACACGTCAATGGCGCGCTGCCCTTCTGTGTCGATCAAGGCAACTTCGATATTGCAACCCTGATCGGCCAGAACCGAGCTGACGTCAAAGAGCAAGCCGGGCCGGTCCTGGGCGACAAGTTCGAGAAGTGTGCTATGAGAAGAACTCAGGCTGTCAAACCTTACGCGCGTGGCCACCTCGACCTTGGGTTGCGCATCAGCATCGGCGCGAGCCCTGCCACTCAGGAGTTTCTCCAATTCCAGATTCCCCTTAAGAACATCGATGAGGTTTTTCGTAAACCGATCTCTTTCCGAAGGGTTGAGCTCGAGCGTGTGGTGAAGATCGATGAACCTGAAGGTATCCAAAATAATGCCGGCCGCATTGGCGAAAGCATCTGCTTTGACGATGCTCATTCCCCAGGCAGAAAGAGTCCCGGTGATGGAGGCAAACAGGTAGGGCCGGTCGGCGGTGATGACGGTAAGCTCAAAATGGCTGTTGCGCGCATGGAGCTCGACCGCCATCGGTTCGTTCGCCAATCGGCGCGCCAGTTCCAAGTGGCCGGCGATTTGTTCCGGGGTGTGAGTCGAGGTGTAGCGCTGCGGGAATCCTTCCAGGAAAAAGTGGAGGTCCTCAGCGCTTGCGGGAGTACCGAGCACTGCCAGAATCTTTCCCATTTCCTCTGCGGATGCCCCGGTAAGGCGCAACCTTTCGTCATCCACGCTCCGCGTCAGACAATTGGCGGTCGCGGCGTAGAGTTGCCACAAGAGCTCGGCCTTCCATGGCGTCATAGCTTCGGGATTGACCGCGCAGATGTCCGCGTAAGTGAACAGGCAGAGCATCTTCAGGCGTTCGGTGGTCCCCACGACTTTGGCAAAGTCGCGGACAGTCTCCGG
Organism: Terriglobia bacterium; assembly: GCA_050010335.1. GTDB lineage: Bacteria > Acidobacteriota > Terriglobia > UBA7540 > UBA7540 > Bog-366. The sequence continues at coordinate 4,104 of JBEKLF010000105.1, read as the reverse complement.
GTCAAAAACATCCCGCCGCTGGGAGGCAGCCGACATTTCCAGGTGACTCGCAATGAGGAATTGAACCGTTTCCCAGTCCTCGTCTGGCAGCTCCAGGCGCGCCTGGGTTCCCCTGAGCGCTCGCAGGCTCCCTTGAATGTGATCCTCCACTTCGGGAAACCCTTTGCCCACATCGTGAAAGAGGAGCGCGAGGTAGAGAAGTGCCGGTTGCTCGACCTCGGAAAGAATCTCGGCGAACTTCCTCTCCCAAGCGCGAAGAGCCGCGGGGCCCGGAAGTGCGCCCTGCGCTGCAAGCGGCTTTTCCCGGAGAAGCCGGTGGAGGTTTTCCAGGGTCATGAAGGAGTGTTCATCAACTGTGTAACGGTGGTAAAAGTCTCTGATCACCAGCGAATCAATGGCCTGGAACTCGGGAAACAAGCGGGTGAGCAGTCCCAAGCGGTGCATGTCGCGCAACGCCTGAGCGGCGTAAGGCTGAACCAGCAGGCGTCCGAGATGTTGCCAGAACTCCGGCGGACGAAGTACTGCGGCACCCGGACGGTCAAGCTGCGATTCCACAAGCGTTTCGGTTGCACGGCTCAGCGGGAGCCCATGCCGGGCCACCATTTCGAACAGCCGCAACAGCAGGAGTGGATCATCGGCAAGGGCGGTGGGATGACGGGCAAAGATATGGCCCCGGACAACGGAAAAGTCGGCGTTCGACAAACGCGACCGCCAGTCCTGATAAAGCGCGTAAAGGCCGGAGCGCGCGGGTGCGGATTCATCAATAAGCCGGGCCGTGAGTTGGTCAATCACCCGTGCCTGGCGGAAATAGTTGCGCATCCAGTCCGCCGGCGCGAGCTTCCTGCTCTCCCTCACTCCGACGCCATGCGCTGCCGCCTGTGCTTGGGCGTCATAACTCAACTGGTTGTCATCTCTTCCATAATGATAGTGAAGGAAGCAACGGGCATCCGCGAGAAAGCCAAAGGCCTGCTCTGCCGCCGGGCGGTCACGCTCCGGCCAAAGTTGTTCCGGTGGGGTCCACTCCCCATTCCTATCCAGTGCCTCAATGCGGGCAAGCCACCGGCAAACGTGATAGTCGCGCAGGCAGCCGGGCGCATCCTTGAGGTTGGGCTCCAAATGGAAAATCGTATTGCCGTACTTCCCATGGCGCTGCGCCGTCAGTTCCACGAGATTGCGCACCAAGTCCTGGCGGTCCCGCGCCACCATGTGGGGGACCACAGTATTTCGGAGGCGGGTATAAAGTTCCGCGTCTCCGGCCAGGTATCGCAGATCTAGGAGGGAAACGTTGAATTCCAGATTGTCGCGATAGAGGCGGCCACACTCCGCCAGCGTGTGCGTGCTGTTTCCCACGCGCATTCTCAGGTCCCAGAGCATGCGCAACAGGGTGGCGATGGCGTCGCGGTGGGTTGATTGGGCACTACCATCCTCGGTGAGGAATAGCAGGTCAATGTCAGAGTGTGGAAACAGTTCCCGCCGGCCATAACCACCCAATGCCAGCAAACAGAGTTGGCTGGGGTCTTTGGGCTCTTTCGAGATGAACTCGTGGTAAAGCCGGATGACGACGGCGTCAACCAGGTCTGACCGCGCGCGTAAAACGTAGGAACCCGCATTCGTGTCGGCGAAGTTTTGTTGAATTTGTTGGGAATGGGCGGCGTAATAATCCGCCAATCCCGAAAGCGCAAGGGGGCCAGGAGCGGGAGTTGGAGGTGACGACATAGGTGATTGTCCGCGTTCCGTGATTGGTGATTGGCGATATGCGATTGGTGATTGTTCCGCGCGCCCTAAGGGTAAATCGTCCGGTCCTCCACCATAAGTCTTTCGAGGTGGGAAATGCCAAGGAATTGTCAGTCCCAATCACAAGTCACCAATCACAAATCACCAATGCTGCGGTCCGCGCACCAACCTCGGTTACAACGCGGCCTCGCCGCGATCTTCGTTCCGAATGCGAATGGCCTCATCCACGGTGGTCACAAAAATCTTGCCGTCGCCGATCTTGCCGGTTTTGGCCGCCCTCAAAATGGCCTTTACAGCAGGTTCCTTAAGGGCATCAGAAACCACCATCTCGATTTTGATCTTGGGCAGAAGATCCACAGTGTATTCACTACCCCGGTAGACCTCGGTGTGCCCCTTTTGCCGTCCGTGACCACGCACTTCGGAAACGGTCATGCCCTCCACACCAACCTCTTGGAGCGCACTCTTCACCGCGTCGAATCGCGAGGGCTGCACGATGGCTTCAATCTTCTTCATGGCGAATTGTCCTTTGTGGAGTCAGTAGGCGCTAGACAGCATACGGGATATCGGATCACAACACCGATGCTCGTTCCCGTCTACTATCTACCGTTTGCCGTTTACCGAATTCCCTATACCTCCAGATTGTAACCTTCTTCCCCGTGCTGAGACAAATCCAAGCCCTGGATTTCCTGCTCCTCGGCGACTCGCAGGCCGATGGCCCAGTCCACGACCTTGAGGATGGCCAGTGTTCCCACCACGGCCAGGAACCAGGCGATCGCGACTCCCACGAATTGGTTAAGCACCTGCCCAGCGTGGCCATCGATCAGCCCGACCGCCGTTGCCGACCCTTGCGCGTCCTTAAAGATAGGATTGATGGCCTTTACCGCAAAGACACCCGTCAAGAGCGCGCCCAATGTGCCACCCGCGCCGTGGACTCCGAATGCGTCGAGGGAATCATCATAGCCGAACTTGCTTTTGACGCGCGTCACCATAAGGTAGCAGAACACGCCCGCAAGCGCGCCGATCGCTAGGGCGGGCATCGGCCCCACGAAACCTGCGGCGGGCGTGATGGCCACGAGCCCGGCAACGGCGCCCGAGATTGCGCCCAGGACGCTGACCTTGCTACTGTGGTACCACTCCGCCGCCGACCATCCGAGCGCTGCCGCGGCAGCGCCGAAGTGGGTGGCCACGAATGCGCTGGTAGCCAGGCTTCCCGCCCCGAGTGCGCTGCCGGCGTTGAAGCCAAACCACCCCACCCAGAGCAAGCATGCTCCGATGACGCTCAACACGACACTGTGCGGAGGCATGGGCTCCTTCGGAAATCCCACCCGCTTCCCAAGATATAGGGCGCATACCAACGCCGAAACGCCGGAAGTCACATGCACCACCGTGCCGCCCGCGAAATCCAACGTGGGAATCGCCCCCCCTAAGGAGGCGTTCAACAGGCCGCCTTTGCCCCAAACCATGTGCGCCATGGGATCATAAACGATGATGGACCAAAGCACCATGAAGAGCAGCATGGCTTTAAATTTCATGCGTTCCGCAAACGCCCCGGTAATCAAGGCCGGGGTGATGATGGCGAACATGAGCTGGTACACCATAAAAGTTTGCTGAGGAATCGTTCCGGCATAATCTGGGTCGGGAGCGGCGCCCACTCCGTGCAGGAACAGGTATCCAAAGCCCCCAATGAACCGATTGCCTCCGTGGAAGACCAGGCTGTAGCCGAAGAATGCCCACAGGACGGTCACCACGGCCATCAGGATAAAGCTCTGCATCATTGTGGCCAGCACATTCTTCTTCCGCACCAATCCTCCGTAAAAGAGCGCCAAGCCCGGGCCCGTCATCATCAGAACCAGGGCGGCGCAAACCAGCATCCAGGCATTATCCCCGGCGTTGCGGGCATCAACCACCTGCTGTTCGAGTTGGGCTATCCGGGCCTGAGCTTCCGGAGCGGCCACCGTCGCCGCAGCCGGAGGCGACTGGGCAAAACCTGCGGGGGCCGACAGGGGGCAAACGAGAATGAGGCCTAGTGCCAATCGAGACACGATTCGTTGCATCGGTTCTCCTCCATCGCGCTCCTAAATATCAATGTGGTTTTCTATAAATCTTATATAGATGATCCCTAAATGTTTCAAGAGACCCTTACGGTATCCTTGGGTTCTGATTTCAGTTCATCGCGAGCGAACGGAACCGCGTTAGGAGGCGAGAGAGTACAGCGTTTTGGCAAAAAAAGAAAGCGGTTTTACCCCCCGACTGCGATTCAGACAGTGGGGGAGGGCGCGAGGCTGGCGGGAGGCAGGAGCGGCGAGACGAGGGGAATTGGGCGCAGGAATGGGGGCGTGTTGAGACGGGTGGCGGCTGTGTCGTAGGGTG
>JBEKLF010000104.1:0-26895 GCA_050010335.1 Terriglobia bacterium | reverse complement strand
AAGGTGGACAACTGGCCGTCGGAAAGGCCGTCAAGCGCCGTGCGGGCGGATCGGATAGACCTGTTGACAGACCGAGCGCTGGTCGGCCGCCCAGCCTGGTTTCTTACTGTCTGAATCGCAGGACACGGGATTTAAGCTTTTCTCCCCCCACTCGGGGGGGAGACGCGCGATTCCTAGTCCGATTAGACTATTAATTGTGGCGGGCCTGGGAATCCCTAATCCATCCGTCCTGATCGTGCCGAAGCCGGTTCGGCTGAATGGCGAAATCTCTTTGCCAGTTTCTTCAGGCCTCGCGTATTTGCGGATCGGCTTCCTGATTGTCGAATACAGGACGATTCCCCTCCCCGTGTTCAAAGGTTGAGATAAGATGAGAAGCAGAGAGTGTGACGGCTGTCCTATCGGGTATATCATGCGCGGCGAGTCTTCTTTCAAAAGCGAATCGGACTTCATAAGTTGGATACACCGCCGTACCCCGCGTCGGGCGGCGGGGCTCGCGCTGGGAATCGGCGACGACGCGGCCTTGGTTAGAGTCCCGCCAGGGCAGGAATTGATTCTGACCACAGACATGTCGATCGAGGGGGTGCACTTTAAGTCCGACCTCCATCCGCCTGAGGCTGTCGGTCATCGAGCCTTGGCGCGATCTCTAAGCGACATTGCCGCGATGGGGGGAACGCCACGTTACGCCTTGATTTCATTGGCCGTTTCTCGACACACCGAGCGGGCGTGGCTGGAAGGCTTCTTCGATGGACTTTTTGCCCTCGCGCGGCGATTTTCCGTCGCTGTCATCGGAGGCGACACCGCGATCGTTTCCAGCCATGTCTCGGCGGACGTGGTCGTGGCGGGCCTTGTCCCACACGGCCGAGCGCTTCGCCGCTCGGGCGCCAAAGTGGGAGACCGGATTTTCGTCAGTGGACGCCTCGGCATGGCCGCACTGGGATTGCGCGTGCTGCAATCGCACACACGTGGCCGAAAACCCGTTGATCGGGCCGCCTTGCGGGCTCATCTTTTTCCCCAGCCCCAGTGCTCCCTGGGCCGATTCCTTTCGAAGCACCGCCTGGCGAGCGCATTGATGGATCTGAGCGATGGCCTCTCGATTGACCTCTTGAGGCTCTGCGACGCCAGCGGAGTCGGGGCGACTTTGTTCGCAGATCGAGTCCCTACCCCATCAATCCAAGATCCCAAAGACGCGCTAGGTTTGGCACTCCATGGTGGAGAAGACTACCAATTGCTCTTCACCGTGCCAGCGGCAAAGGCCCTTAAGATCCCTCGCCGCTTTGGCAAAACGCGGCTTCACTGCATCGGAGAGATTCGCGCCTCACGAGGGATAGCCATGATCAATCCTGATGGCGAGGCGCTACGCCTCGAACCCTACGGGTACGACCATTTTTCGCGGATGTAGCATCAAAGAGAGTGTTGGAGTTGGTTTCGTAGTACCCAATGCGCGGCCCTTCGTCCAGGCAGCTTAGACATTGAGTTTGCGCCCGAGGGCCGCAGTAGGCTGGCTCGCTTGTGTCGGGCCATAAAGGGTGCTACGCTTTTGAGCAGGAGGGGCATATGCGTAGATTGCATATCGTTTTACTGTCATTGGCAATTGCTTTCTTTGCTGCCGGCACTAACGCCTGGGCCCGAGGTGGTGGAGGACACGGCGGTGGTGGCGGCGGCAGAGGTGGTGGCGGTGGTTTCCATGGTGGCGGTGGAGGTGGTTTCCGCGGCGGTGGAGGCGGAGGCATTCGCGGTGGCTACGGTGGTGGCGGCTTCCGCGGTGGTTACGGAGGTTATCGAGGCGGTCGCGGTGGCTGGGGATATGGACGCGGCTGGGGTGGTTGGGGGTTTGGACTTGGCTACGGATTAGGTTGGGGGCCCTGGGCCTACTGGCCGTATTGGGATTATGCCTACGACGGAGGATGGGGATATTCCGACTACTCGTACTATCCCTCCTATTCCTACTATCCGAACTACTCTTCGAACCCGTGTTATCCCTATGGTCCGTACGATTGCCGTATTTCTGGGTCAAGTCCAAGTGCTTATGCGCCCTACCCGGCTCCGGCTGGACCAAATCCGGCGGCGTATCCCCAAAGGAGCGCTTCACCGGCGGCGCCCAGCGCTTTCGTAGCGGACGGACAGTGGCACTCCTTCGGCCCGCAACCCGCTCCGGCAGTACGCGCCGCTTCGCCTCAAGGCGTGTCGAATTCTCAGGCAAGTGAGCCGACTCGCAATTACAGCGCCTACGTGGGGGACGGTCAATGGCATCACTTCGGACCCCAACCTGCTCCGGCAATGCGCGCCGCATCACCTCGAACCGTGCCGAATGCGCAGACAAGTGAGCCGGTTCACACTTACAAAGTCGCCATGACGGAAAGCCGGTGATTGCGTCGCTCCTGCGAGAAGTCTGAAGGTAATAGACAGCAAGCATCTCGGTTCGATCCTCTATAGACGGCGGAAGGGCCCAGTTGCGAATGGCATGAGGCCCTTTGTTTCCGATGCGTGGCCTTTGGAAAGGCGGGGCGGATCCGCCTCACATCCTTGAATTCTCGGATTTACTGAGCGGAATACGAATCAGCACGTAGGCAATGATGGCGAATGCGGCCAGTGAAATCCACCCGCCCCATTTTTCGACGAAGGCGAATACATCCTGACCGGTGAAGATGTGGGTAATTGACTTGACGCCGGTAAGGAAGAGCGTGGCCAAAAGTATTCCGGTGATGGCTTCACCGGCGATGAACCCCGAAGCGAGCAGTGTGCCGCGCTCTTCAAATTTGGCCTTCGCGTCACCTTCCAGCATGCGATGCGCAGCCCACTGATCGGCAATCCACTTCATCACGCCGCCCACGAAAATGGCGCCCGTGGTTTCCAGCGGCAGGTACATGCCGACGGCGATCAGCATGGGTGAAGGCGCGCCAATCATCACCAGCGACACCCCGAACAGGCAGCCGATGATGAGCAATCCCCACGCCATCTGCCCTCCCACGATGCCTTGAGCGAGTTGCGCCATCAGTCCGGCTTGCGGCGCCGGCAATTCGCGCCCGCCGATGCCGCCGCTGGAAAGGTTCGCCTCATGAAGCGCGATAATGGGCAGCAACAGGAAGAACGAGACCGCGATGACGCTTAGGACTTCCACCACTTCCATCTTCCAGGGCGTTCCACCAAGAAGGTATCCGGCTTTCAGGTCTTGAATGAGGCTGCCGGAAACGCAGCACGCGCAGCAGACCACCGACGCCACGCCCAGCACAGCGGCGACGCCGCCCAACCCTTTGACCCCAATGATGACCATCATCAAGGCCGCGATCACTAGGGCCGCAAGCGTGAGCCCGGATACCGGCTGGTTCGACGAACCGACCAGTCCTACCAGGTAACCGCCCACGGCGGAGAGGAAAAACCCGGTCACGGTCATCACCACGGCCGCCACCAGCGCAGCGCCCCAACTGTGCGCAAAGTGGTAGTAGATGATAGTGATGGGAATCACCAAGGCAGCGGCGGAGAGGATGATCCACTTGATGGGGATGTCTATATCGAGCCGCGTGCGCACCGGGCCGCCCTCGCCCAGAGCCTCCGAGGCCTGGAACGCGCCTTTGATGGACCTCCAGATCGACTCGCGCATACTGTAGAGCGTGTACACCGCGCCCACCAGCATCGCTCCGACCGCGATCGGCCGCACCACGTTGTACCAAACCGTGTAACTCACCAGGTCCCACGGTGCAAGGCCGCCCGCCGTGGTCGTGCCCACACGTTGTGGAAGTTGGGGATCAATAAAAAGCACCAGGGGAATCAGCACCAGCCAGGCGATGACCCCGCCGGAAAAGTTGATAGCCGCGAGGCGCGGCCCAATGATGTAACCAATGCCAATTAGCGCCGGCGACGCCGAAGGTGTGGCAAAAGCGACGCCCCCGGCATAGTTGACTTTGCCAAGCAGTTCCTTTTGATAGCCGAAATATTGCACCACCGACTTGGGGAAATTCCAGAAAAAGCTCACGGAATCCTGGAAAACCTGGAAGCCCTTTTCATCTTTGAGCAATTGCAGAAATGCGCCAAGCCCCATCGCTCCAAAGATGTACTTGGGAGCGTCGGTATTGCTTTGCTGGCCGGCCTTGACGATTTCAGCGCTGGCGGTGCTTTCCGGAAAGGGCAAATCCGACTCCACGCAGAGCGGCCGGCGCAGAATGATGATAAAGAAAACGCCGAGCAGCCCGCCCGCGAGGAGGATCAGGGTACCTGTCCAAAAGTGGCTGCGAAGGTCTGTCCACAGACGTTGGCCGCCAACGTTGACCATCATGAAGGCGGGAATGGTAAAGATCGCGCCCGCTACTAACGCCTCGCCCACGGAGGCAGCGGTGCGCGTAAGGTTCTGCTCGAGCACGCCGCCACGGAAAAACGGCAGGCGGAAGAGCGCAATGGCAATCACCGCGGCAGGAATGGTGGCCGCCACGGTCTGCCCGGCCTTCATGCCGAGGTAAGCATTAGCAGCCCCAAAAATCGCCGCCATGATAACGCCTGCCAGGACGGCCTTCAGTGTGAATTCTCGCTCGGTGGAATCGTGTGGAACGAATGGTTTGAAGTCGGGCATGGGGGTCCTATCGGGAGTCGAAAGTCAAGAGTTGAAAGTCAAAAATTAAACCCTTGAAATGCCGAAGAGTCGAAGAATTGGAAATCCGAAGCTAAAAGCTCGACGTCGAACTACTGGAACGTACTCAACACGCCTCTTCGACTTTGCAGCGCAAACCGTGCAGCATTGCTGCGATTTCGTGAATTTCCTCCAGCAGCGGACCTGTTTGCTCCGCCTTAACGTAACCAAGGTCCCGGCCAACCATCAAAAGGTACTCGGTTTCCACAAGAGATCCCTCTGAGATGTTGAGAAACCGAGCGTAGTCCTTGCCACCTTGGCGCTTCGATCCCTCAGCGATGTTCGTTGGCGCTGAGAGGACAGCCCTGCGTAATTGCGACAACAACCCATACCGCTCATCGGCCGGAAACGCCTTAGAGAGGCGATAGACTGCCAAGACAAGCTGATGGCTGCGTTGCCAGACCTTTAGGTCAGTAAATCGCTGCACTACATCTCCACCAGGAAGCAGCCCGGAAAACTCACATGCCAGTGGTCTCCGCCATAGCAAAAACACGAATTCCGCGGCTTTTGACTTTCAACTTTCGACTCTTAACTCTTGAACTTTTTGGACTCTTTCAACTCTCAACTTTCGACTCTTGACTCTTCAACTTCTTCGCCTGCTCCTCCTCACTGCCCCACCAACTCCAAAAACCTCCCCACCGTCTCGATGCCGCGATAGAAATTGGGAATATGGAACTTCTCATTGGGGGCATGCAGGTTATCGTCGGGGAGGCCGAAGCCCATCATGACGCTGGGCGCTTTGAGGAATTTCTGGAAGGTTCCCACGACGGGGATGGAGCCGCCCGAGCGCATGTAGACGGTCTTTTTCTTGAAGACCTGCTCCATGGCTTCGGCGCCGGCAGCGATCCAACGGCTGTCGGTGCTCACCACCGAGGCGGGCGCGGAGCTCAAAATCCGAATCTGGGTCTTGATGCCAGGGGGCGTGATCTTCTTCACATATTTCTTATACAGACTGATGATCTCGTTCGGCTTCATGTCTGGAACCAGCCGCATGCTGATCTTCGCCGTGCTCACGGCGGGTATCACAGTCTTGGCGCCTTCGCCGGTAAAGCCGCCGCGGAAGCCGTGAACCTCCAGTGTTGGCCGCGACCACAGGCGCTCGAGCACCGTGAAGCCCTTCTCTCCCACCAGGCCGGTGGTGCCGATTTCCTTCTTCATAAAGTTCTTCTCGTTAAACGGCAGTTGCTTCCAGCTTGCCAGCTCCGCCGCTGTGGGCTTCTTCACGCGCTTATAGAATCCGGGAATAAGAATCTTGCCATCGGGCCCTTTGAGCTTAACAATCATCTCGGCCAGAGCTTGCATGGGATTGGGCGCCGCTCCACCGTACATTCCCGAGTGCAGATCGTGCGCCGCCGCGCGGGCTTCCAGCTCCGTGTAGACCAAACCGCGCAGGCCGGTGTTTAGCGTGGGCAGGTCCGGCGCAAATAATTCCGTATCGCACACCAGCGCTGCGTCACACTTCAGCCGATCGGGGTGCTCCGCCACGTATTCGTCAATGTGCTCACCGCCCACTTCCTCTTCGCCCTCGATCAGGAATTTCACATTCAGGGGTAGCTTGCCTTCCGTTTTGAAGAAGCCTTCCACCGCTTTGCACAACAGGTAAACCTGTCCCTTGTCGTCCACCGCGCCGCGCGCATAAACGTTGTTGTTGCGGATGGCGGGCTCGAAGGGCGGTGAGATCCATTCATCCAGCGGATCGGCGGGTTGCACGTCATAGTGGCCGTAGATAAGCAGGGTGGGTTTGCCGGGCGCCTCCAGCCACTCGGCATAAACCAGGGGATGCTGCCCCGGCTTGCCTTCGATGATCTCAACGTTATTCATGCCCATCGCGCGGAATTCACTGGCCAGAAACTCCGCCGCGCGCTGAATGTCGGGCTTGTGCTCCGGCAGGGTGCTGATGCTGGGGATTCTCAAAAGCTGAAGAAGTCCATCCAAGTGGGATTCCTTATTCGCCTCGTAGTATTCGAAAAGTGCTGTGCTCATAGTCCTCCTCTGAGATGCAGTGACAAGTGATGAGTGACAAGTGACGAGCGAGCTGTCCGGTCCATGCCGGAGCCGTTCCTGCCACCTACCTCAATACGAAGCGCCAGTCTACACTTCACTTGGCGAGGCGTCAATTTAAGGAAGAGGCGGGTCATTTGTGATTTGCGATTGGTGATTTGTGATTGCGGCATCGGCTCATTGGACGGTTGATTTTCGAGTTTCCAATTTCCAGTTTCAAATTTTGCCTTTCTGGTTTCCAGTTTCGAATCTTCGCCTCACAGTGTACCCGCCGCTGCGGTGGCGTCACGCCATCACTAGATCGGTGAACTAAAGGATGATTTCATAATTCAGAATTCAGAATTCAGAATTTCAGTCAACTCACTTGGTTTCAATATGATCACGGGGTAGAAGCGATAAGTAGCTTATTTTTCTTATACATCACGGGGTACCACCAAGGCCCATTTCTTATGCCACTTGTTTTCATGAATATCACGGGTTATACCTTCATTTTCGCATAGCGTTTTCTCTCCTTTAGTCCGACCCTCAATTATTTTTAACCTCCTTATTTTCAATTGTTTGGTTTTTATGGCGTTCGTAGAAATTCCTCATTTGTTCGCTAAGGTGCTGCTTTTTCATGAACATCACGGGGTTACGGGGGCGTTTTCCGGATTTCTCCCTCGTGGGCATAGCATTTAACTCGCCGTTGGCGAGACGTTCATTCGCCAAGGGCAAGCACCGGTCGTCCTGGCGGATCAAAACCTGCCCCCATTTCCAATGTCTGGCTCTGAACAGCAGAGCCAATTGGAAGATGGTGGGAGAGGACGGCTCGCAGCAAACCCGTCGCGGGTTTGCTGCCTGCACTGGCATCAAGCGCACATCGTTCGTCCCTGTTTCCAACGGCTATCCCCTTTCCTTTCAAGTATTCATCTCGAAATTCGGATAAGTTGCTTGTTTTCATCAACTCATTGGGAGCACTTTTTTTGCCCCTTTGTTTTCAACAAACCATTGGGAGCAATCTTCATTTCTAACATCTTTTGATTTGTCGCCTGTTTAAGTCCTTTATTTACATCAACTCATTGGGAGCACTTTTTGCCCCTTTGTTTTCAATAACTCATCTGGAGCATTCTTCATCTTTAGCATCTGTACGGGTCAGCCCGTTTCTGACTTTGGCCAGCAGCCGCAGCGGAACGTGCCGCCATCGTGCTCCGTGACCCGCCCCCGAACAGAGAACCGTAGCACCCCAAGAACGGGACCCGTGGTGCCCACTTAGTGTGCTGGATAGGGCCGCGAATCCACTCTCGCCGGAAAGAGGTGCCGGGACAATCCGAGTGTCATCCATCGCCGAGTGGGTGGCATGGCCATCCTGAACATGAGCGCCCCACGGCGCGATGTCGTGCTCCCCCGAGCGGAAATCTTCGCTTCGCTTATCTTCGGTTTGTTCCTCGCTGACATGAAAGCTCCAGGCGCGCGTAGACCCGGCGCCTGCGGCGGTGAGGCTTAGCCTCGCGCTGCCACTTGCGGCGCAAGGACAATAGCCTCCATACTAATTCTACGCTCCTGATTTTGAGTTGTCAAGTGGTTTATTGTACGATCCTGCATATAACTCGGAGTATGCCCATGGACATTATTGGGCAACCGGCAGCCTTCTAGCAGTCGAGCCTCGCCCTCCAGCCACACTTTGGCTTTCACGAGGCAGGTTTCCAGGTCTGCGAGAGATCACGAGCGTTCATCTTCCGTCTTGCGCTGTGGCGAATGGTGAGCACCAACACCGCCTGCCGACTTTCATCGACCTCATAGATGACCCGGTAGACGTGAGGCTTCTTGCCGTAAGGCAGGTTCCGTAACTTTCGCTTTGCCCGCCGAGCCTCCGGCGCAATGGGGCAGCGATGGGGATACGATGCGAGGGCATACACCGCCAACTCCAACTCGTTAAACCAACGCGCCGCAGCGTGTGACTCCGCAGCGTTCTTTTCCACATAGAGGGATTCAAGATCGCGGACCGCGCGAGCGGCAGACTCAACGAGGTATGTCATGCTTGCGGCGAATCTCGTCAAACACCTCTCTCGCCGGGCGAGTGCGTCCGCAGGCTACGTCATCACGGCCCTGGCGGATGCCTTCCGCGGCATCGGCTCGCGCGGCAAGATCGAGCAATCGCTGATAGGCTTCGGCGTCCTGTACGATGGCCACGGCCTTCCCCCTCACCGTGAGCACCACCGGGCGCTTGCTTTTTCGTAACTGCTTCATGAAATCGCCTGACCGGCGGCGGAAAGTCGTCAGCGACTGGATGTCCCTGGTAATATCAAGCATGGGCTTGCTCCTATAAAGGCACCTTTTTAGGTGCCAGAGGATACTCTATCTTTAAGAAGCGCGAAAGTCCATGTCGTACTTTGGAGCGGGGCTCGGACGGCCCTTTCGGTCCTTGGGTTTTTCCTGGTTTACCTTCGGCCGCGTTAGGCCCCCTGTAACGAAATTCTGTGTTAGAATCCTCACGGGGTTGCGGCTCCACCGCCACGTTCTATCTGCTAAGAAAAGAAACAACCAGAAGGATGTTCGAAGCAAGTCTCTTCGAGAGGGAAAGAGTGTGGACTGTGCTCTTTTATACAGACTCGCGAACGCGCTATAGGTACGCTGCTTAAGTTTGTGTCCAGGTCGCTTGGAAATACTGGAATTGTTTACGGATCAGCTTGGCCTCTCAGCCAAGCTTCATTAAGCAAGGCTTAGTCCGCCGGTGCGGAAAAGCGGAGGTTACTGGACTGATGACCAAACCCAACCCTTGGCCTTGCTGCGCCGTCCTCACAGTTCTTTTTCTTTGCGCGCCGGGTTTGTCTCCTGGAATCTGGGCGCAACAGCCAGAGCCGGCATCACCTCCGCCCACAACCCAACCCAAATCCCCGAATGACTTCGGCGCCCCCCAAAGCCAGCCCACTCCTGACCCTAACGTTCCCAGAGATGACCGAATCCTCTGGACGCTGCCCAACTACTTGACGGTGGAAAACGCCTCCTCGATGCCGCCAATGACGGCCCTGCAAAAATTCAATTTGATTGCTAAGGACACTTTCGACCCTGTTACTTTCGCCTTCATCGGCCTGGAAGCCGGCCTCAACCAAGCCAGCAATACGAACCCCACTTTTGGGCAAGGGCTCAAGGGCTATGCCAAACGCTACGGGTTAGCGTTTACCGACAACGCAGTCGGGAACTTCATGACGAGCGCGGTTTTCCCCTCTATGCTTCACCAGGACCCGCGCTTTTACCAGATGGGAAGAGGGGGCTTTTTCCACCGTGCCTGGTACGCCGGCACCCGGGTTTTGATTACACGTTCGGACTCGGGGAGAGCTCAGTTCAACTTCTCAGAGATTCTCGGGAATGGCATTGCAGCAGGCATGTCGAATGCGTATCACCCCGGCCCCCGCACGCTCCGAAGCAATATCAGTATTTGGGAAACACAAATGGGGTGGGATGCCGTCAGTTACGAGATGAAAGAATTCTGGCCGGACGTGCGTCGCATGTTTGCGCGCCACCACCCCTAGCTGTGATTCCCCAAACAAACAGCAATCGTAGCGCGGACCTGTTCTGTAGGTCCGCGGCTTTTCGCCCACCACGCGCGCTGGCCCGGACTTTAAGGAACAACTCCCACACCCGCCAACCGGGTCGGTGAGCTTCAGTTCACCTTGACCTCGACAGGCTGCGGGGTCTTGGGATTGATAGTAAAGGTTCCGGTTAGTTGCCGCCCGTTTTCGTTCACGCTGACCCTATAGTCGCCGTAGAAGCCGTGAAACTGTGCCGCGCCCTGGCGCGAGGTGCGGACTTCCGTGCGGGTCCACCACTTGCCCTTGATGAGCTTCATCAGCGCATCGTAAGCGGGCTTGGGCGTCATATCGGCGCGCACCAGCCCGGCGGGGGCCTCCTGCCACGCTCCCTGGTCGGAGAAGTCCCACCAAGTGATGGCTTCGACGGCAGGATGGCTGAAAAGGATGGTGTAGAACCGCACGACTTCTTCCGCCTGCCGCTGCTCGCCTTCAGGTGTGCTCGCCCAATCGAACTCCGGATGCTTCTGCTTCAATCCCCATCCCGGCTGACCAGAAAGTAGGGTGGCCTCGGTAAAGTGCAGGGGCTTGCCGACTTTGGCAAAACGCTCACAGATCTCCCAGATCTTCTCAGCGGACCAAGCGTTTTCGTGCTGATGGCATTGAATGCCAATTACATCGAATAGCGGCCGGCCGGAAGCGTCCACCAATTGTGAGATAACCTTTTCGAGGTAATCGTCGGTGGTTACGTAATCGTTGATCACCAGCGCGGCCTGCGGGTTGGCCGCGCGCGCGCGGCTGAAGGCGGTACGGAGGTAGGCCGGCACGCCCATTTGCTCGATGCCAGCAGTCAGCTTGGGCGCGTGCTGGAGCGTTTCTTCGCGGGCGAAATTCGTAGCTTCATTGACGACGTCAAAGAAATCCACCTGGCCCTTCAGTCTTCCCACGATGTCGGTGATGCGCTGCATCTGGAAGCGCATGTCCTCCGCGGGGTCGGATGGCAACCAGTCGGGATCGACGTAGTTCCAGGCCAGCGGATGCCCCTTCACGGTGATATGATGAGCCGCGCACCAGGCGGCCATGCGGGCGGTGCTCTCATAGTCGGGATGCCCCGCCTCGCGCTCATAATCCCACCAGTAGAGCGGCACCGTGGCGTAGTTGAGCAGGCCGGAAAACTCCTTCTCATAGGCGGCATTATCCGCGGCCGTCTTGCACCCGCCCAGCATGAAGATGTTGCTGCCAAACAAAAAACTGTGGCGCGTTTGTTCGATCGAGACGAGCTTCCCGCGCTTTACGGCCTTTCCCTTGGGTGTCACCAGCCGTAGTTGGACATCGCCCGTGCGGTATTTTTGAATGCGCGCGTCAGCTTGATTGCCGATTTCGCTCTCCGAGAGCGTTTGGGCGGCGAGGATTTGCACTCCTCCCATTGCCGCGGTAAGAAGACAATAGGTAATAAGGATATTTGGTTTCATGGCAGCGAGGAGTGTACACCCGTTGAGAAGCAAACTTCGGGTGTATCTTCTTTATCGGTCCGCGAATTTTCTTGCCCGCCAGCGGTCGCCAGCCTTTTGCCGGTCAGGCCGTCTCCATTATTGATTTGGGCCGTGGCTCGTGGTAGGGTGACTAAACGAGAGAGGGCTCTCCATCAATACCAGCAAGGAGTTAGTCCATGGCTACGCCGCATTCTTCGGTTCGGGCTAGGATTGCGGGCGCGACGATACTGCTCTCGCTGGCGCTTTCCCATCCCTTGCCGAGTAATGCCGACCAGGGTGTTACCCTCAGAGGTCAGATCTTGACCAGGGACGGGCAGGCGATTTCTTCCGGCGCGACCGTTTCTTTGGAGACAGACCAAGGGCAGATGATGGGAACCCGTACTGTGGATGCATTCGGCAACTATGTATTTGAGGGGCTCGGCGCCGGGAGCTATCACTTGACGGTTACGGCTGAAAGATTCCAGGTCCACCAGCAAGACGTGAACCTCGACTTCCGCCAGGTAACGTACACGGTCAATGTATACCTCACCCCCACCAATAAAACTGAGGTCAAGGTCGCACCCGCGCTCACCGATGAGGCGGCGCCTAAAACCGCCCGCAAGGAATTTGAGAAGGGGAAGCACGCCTTGGAGGAGAACAAGATGGCGGAGGCTCGCCACCACCTGGAAAGAGCTGTGGGGGAGTACCCCTGCTATGCGCGGGCGCAGGCCTCTCTCGCTCAAGTCGATCTTCACGACCGCAAAGTGGATAGCGCCGAGGCCCGTTTCAAAAAAGCCATTCAATGCGACGGAAGCTTTCTGGATTCCTTTTCTGAACTGGCACAGCTCTACATCGTCGAAAAGAAGTTTGTGGATAGCGAGGGCATCCTGAACCAGGGGTTGCGACTCTCGCCGCAGGCCTGGCTTTTCCACTATGAGATGGGGCAAGCTCATTTCGGAATGCAAAAATACCCGGAGTCTGTGCAGGACTATCTCCTAGCGCAGTCCTTCCACCCGGAGATGCCCGCGAAGTTTCACATCCAGCTCGCTACCTCATACCTCAGGACCGAGGCCTACTCCAAGGCCTTGGCGGAATTTCAAATCTATCTGCGCCTCGAACCGAATGGGCAATACGCCCCCGCTGTTCGCGAGATTTCTGAGAAGATGCTTAAGGACGGCGTAACCGCTGCCGCCGCGTCCCCGCCAAGTACGCCCCTTACACCCAAGCCTTGAGATTGATCCCCACACTTCTCGAAGAGCTGCCCGCCCCCGGCTTTTCCCGGCTCATCGGGACTCGCCACAGGCGCTCGCCGCCTACTGCTTTCTGCCTCCTGCTTACTCTCCTTCAGGCAGGCGCCGGACGATAGAACGCCAATTGCGCATCGCCGTGGCGCAGCAGGCGGGTGCGGATGAGGGTAAGGTAATTCTCTTCCAGTTGGATATGCTTTGAGTGCTCGGCGACGACGATCGACGCGGGCCCCAGCAGCGATCCGCGCGCGAGTTGCCGCAGCGTGTGGTGGTACTCGCGAATTTCCTCGTAGGGGGGGTCGAGAAAGATCACGTCGAAGTGTTCACCTTCGCGCTCCAGCCGCTCCAGGCCGGTCAGCACGGCGCAGGTCAGGAGCGCATATCCGGAATCAATCTTGAGCGCCGCCAGATTCTGCCGGATCAGTTGGGAAGCGGCGCGGTGATGCTCAATGAAGACCACATCGCGAGCGCCGCGGCTTATGGCTTCCAACCCCACGCCGCCCGTACCCGCGTAAGCATCGAGAAAAGTCGCGCCCTCCACGCTGGGGCCGAGGACGTCAAACAAAGTTTCGCGCAACTGGTCGGTGGTAGGCCGCAGATTGCCGCCCTTGAGGGTGAGCAAGCGAAGGCCACGGTATGTGCCGGCGATGATCCGCATAATTTAGAGATCGGGTGATCGGTTAAGCTATTGCCGATTTTCGATTGCCGATTGCCAATTGTGGCTCCCGCTGGCCGTCTTCACATAACGGCTTTCAATCGACAATCGGCAATCGAAAATCGGCAATTACGCGACGCTCGCCAGGCCGTAGCGGCGCGGCCACTCGGTGCGCAGGTACGTGACGAACGACTCCAACTCTTCCGGCGAGCCCGGGTTCGAAATGAATTCCGCCGCCTCGCGCTTGGCCCACTCCAGGATTTCCTGGTCGCGCAGAAGATTCGCGATTCGAAACGCTGGAATTCCCCATTGGCGCGTGCCGAAGAACTCGCCCGGACCGCGTAACTTGAGATCGATCTCCGCGATGCGAAAGCCGTCGGTGGTGGCCACCATGGTATTCAGGCGCTCCTGGGAGATTTCGCTGCGCTGCTCCTCCGCCATGAGCAGGCAATAGGACTTCTTGCTCCCCCGCCCAATACGCCCGCGAAGCTGGTGGAGTTGCGACAGTCCGAACCGGTCGGCGTGCTCGATGAGCATGATGGTGGCGTTGGGCACATCCACGCCCACTTCCACCACCGTCGTCGCCACCAGAATCTGCACCTCGCCGCGCTTGAAGCGCTGCATCATATCTTCTTTCTCGTCGCTCGGCAGGCGGCCGTGCAGCAGGCCCACGCGAAATTCCGGAAAGACGTTGTGCGCCAATTGCTCGTACATGCGCACGGCAGGCTTAAGATCCAGCTTACCACCCTCTTCGATAACCGGACAGACTACGTAAGCCTGCTCGCCGCGCCGCACCTTCTCGCGTAGGAAGGTATACGCGCTCGCGCGGTCGCGCTCTTCCATGAGTTTGGTCACGATGGGCGTGCGATGGGGCGGCAACTCATCGATCACGGAAAAGTCGAGATCGCCATACAACGTCAGCGCCAGCGTCCGGGGGATGGGCGTGGCGGTCATCACCAGGACGTCGGGATGATAGCCTTTGCGCATCAGCTCGAAGCGCTGCAACACACCGAACCGGTGCTGCTCATCCACTACCACCAGGCCCAGCCGCGCGAAGCGGACGTCCTCTTCAATGAGCGCGTGCGTGCCGATCGCCAGATTGATCGCGCCCGTCGCGATGTCGCGCTTGATTTCCACCTTCTCCGCCGCTTTGCGCGCGCTGATGAGCAGCTCCACGCGGTAATCGAGCGGGCGGAACAACTGTTTGATGTAAAAATAATGCTGCGCGGCCAGGATTTCCGTGGGCGCCATCAGCGCCACCTGATAACCGTTTTCAATCGCCAGGATAGCGGACTGAATGGCGACGATGGTCTTGCCCGAGCCCACATCGCCTTGCAGCAAGCGGTTCATGGGGTGCACAGAACACATGTCGTCCACGATTTCCTTCAACACCCGCTTTTGCGCGCTGGTAGGGTGAAAGGGCAAAATCTTGCGAATCGCCTGGCGGGCGCTGTCTTTCACGCGAAACTCCACCCCCGCGGCAGACTTGGCCTTGCGACGCTTCAGCGCCAAACCCGCCCCCACACTGAAAAACTCTTCGAAGATCAACCGCACTTGCGCCGGAGTGCGGAAAGCGCAGAGTTTATCCAGGTCCTGCTCGCCCGGGGGAAAGTGCGTTTGACTGACCGCAGCGGCGCGGTCGAGCAGGCGGTTTTTCTGCACCACGGTTGCCGGCAACCGGTCAGGGATTTCGCCGCCAAGCCCTTCCAGCGCTGCCCACATGAGCCGCCGCAGCACACGCGGTCCCAGCGCGGCGATGGATTCATAAATGGGCACCACGCGGCCTAATTCCAGGGAGTTGCCGCCCTCCGTTTCGTCCTCCGGCAGGATCTCAAATTGCGGCTGGATGATCTCCATCGTTCCCGTGCCATAGCGGTCGCGGTCAACCTTGCCGTAGAAAAATACTTGCTGCCCGGAATGGAAGACCTTGTTCTTCTCCAGGTAAACCGCATTAAACCACTTGCATCGCAGCATACCGCTGGAGTCGCTGGCGGCGAGGTCGTAAAGGTACATGCCGCGGCGGGTGCGCATCAGGCCGCAGGTGAGGACTTTCGCAAAGACCGTGGTGGTCTGGCCGGGCACCAGGTCGCGAATGCGAGTGAGGCGCGTGCGGTCCTCGTAACGAAAGGGTGTGTAATAAAGCAGGTCGTCCACCGTTCGGATTCCACGCGAGGCAAGAAGTTCCGCGCGCACCGGTCCAACGCCTTTCAGGAACTGAAGCTCGGATGCCGCTGTGAGTTTGGAGTTCGCCATTCTTCTCCGATTTGACTATTATAACCGGGTCAACGGGTGAACTGACGATCCGGCACCATTTGCATGTTCACCCAGGATCCCGATCGTCGGATCACCCGGCCCGAGGTAAACACGGATTTCTGGAAGCTATGCACCCATGTATCTTACACGCGCCAAATGGATAAAGTTCCTGGTGGCCATCCTGCTCGGCAACGCGCTCTATTTTGCGCTGTCGCCACACCTGCCGCCCGCCGCGCAGCACCGCTCGTGGACAGTCGACCTGGGAACCGTTGTTGACTTCTGGATGTGCCTGCTGGTTTATGGCCTCCTGGAACTCGGTGCTTTCTTTGGTCGCGATGATTCCGCACATCGAGGGCCCAAGGAGTAGCGGCGAGCGGCGTTCGCTCCTCGAAGGCTTTCTGCCCGCGAGGTTTCGGCCGCAATATGCCAGCCGCTCCTTTGATTTCAATGACATACGCCACATGGCACGGCACTTTTGCTCGCCGGTCCCATAAGATATAATCTGTAAGTCTAACCCGTGGGTAAACAGGCAGGTATTCCCGATATCTTATTTGACCTATAACTATTTTTTCCTTGCAAAGGCGTCAGGTTAGGACTAAGCTATTATCTTACGGCATGGAAGGGTGAACCGCAAACCATGTTCAATTCAAGTGCTCAAGCGACATGTTGTACCACAAGATGACCTCGCCGTAAGCCGGTGACTTCCGGCAGCAATTACCACTCTTAAACCTGGGGGAAGAGCTCGCAAACGAGCCAGGGGACGTGTGTGTGCAAGTCGAAAGTCTTGGGCGCTGCAAAAAAAGCTAAAGTCCACGGCAACTCATGCCGAACATACATAGGAGGTACGTTGATAGTGGAAACGAACGAACAAGTAGGTGTTACCGCTGGGAAAGTTTGGCATATGTTAGATGAATTCGGCCCGCAGACGTTGGCCCAACTAAAGAAGAGACTTAACGGCTCAGGCGAGCTCGTCGGGTTTGCACTGGGTTGGCTTGCGCGGGAAGACAAGGTCGAGATTTCCCTGGATAAAAAAAGTTTCAAGGTGGCCTTGAAGTAGTCACGAGTAGTAAATATAAGGGGAGCGCCTATGACCGAGAGAATCAAAGCCCTGGTCGTCCACAACAATTCTGAAACGCTGGCCACCCTCAAAGGCGCTCTGGAGCGTCAGGGTATGCACATTATCCACGCCCAATCGCGAGCGCAAGCCAAGCGCGTGCTGGGCGGCCGCGACCCCGTTCCACTGGTCTTCACGGAGACGCATCTGCCCGACGGAACGTGGGCCGACATCCTGGCTGTAGCCGAGAAGGCGGCACTGCCGGTGAATGTGATCGTGGTGGCTCGTATCGTGGATACGCGCTTTTACGTTGAGGCCATTGAAACCGGCGCCTTCGATTTCCTCGCGCCACCTTTCAATGCCACCGACCTCGCCTACGTGGTGCGAAGCGCCCTCGATAATGCCGTCGCTCGCCGCGCCGCCCGCCCTCATTCTGTACACACCGCGGAAGAGGTTCTGCTTGCCGAGGTGGGTGAAATCAGCGCGCAAGCCACCACGAACTGAGGCAGGCAGTTGCGCCTCGAAGTCTCTCGGACGGGCGCGGGAGGCGGTCGAGAGTCTTCGGCCAGAGGCGGGATCGTCGCCCCCAAAATGGCCGAAAGAAGGGGCATCCCGCAACGTATCATGGCATGGGTCTTTGGCCATTGATCGAGCCCAACCACGCCTGGTCGAGCCCTATTTAAATAGGTTCGAAGTGCCCGAACATGTTCTGGAATTCCGGCAGGTTGGACGGGGTCTCGTACCAACACACCGCCTCGAATCGTTTCCATAAATCGAGGACGGGAGGATTCTTATGTGCGCCGGCGATGGCTTCCTGAGAAACCCACTCGAAGATTTCGACAATTGTCCCGTTCGCAGTGCGCATCACGATCGGCGTGCGTTCAGTTACGAGGCCCTCGGCCCGGAGCGGCGGGAGATGGTTGTGAACCAACTCCAGCAGCGCTTCCTCGCAACCCGGCCTCGGCTTGTAACACGCGACTGAGATCGATCCCATAAGACCCCCTCCGTGACCGAAAGTTGAACGGGATAAATGTCTGAAGCAGTATTCCCTTGCCCCATTGCGATTCTGACTTTGTTGGCCCTAGCGCGACGCTGCTGACGGTCCGATGCAGGCGTGCGAAAGGACACCGTGCCTTTCCCCGCGCTCTACTGCGGGGTCACAATCCCAGCGTAAGCAGGGACAAAGGCATTGAGGGGCAGGCTAAAAACACCGTCCGGATCGGGATGCCGCGCCCAGGGGTTGCGAATGTTGACGGTGGCGGCGCCGGAATCGTAGTTGAGCACGGTATAACAATGCGCGTTGACGTACCATTGGTCAGTGCCTGCGGGTAGCGCCTGCCCCTTGGCCACAACCTGGTAAAATTGGCTCCCCCCGGTGCACGCCACGATTGGCACTCCATTCTTGACGGCTTCGGCCAAGGCGGTGCCCGCTTGGGCAGCGGATTGATTCTCCTGGAAGCGCGTGCTCCCCGAAAACGTTTTCATCACGCGGTCGGCGATGCCGCCCTGGCCCACGGCTCGATACGCGCCGAAAAGTTCGCCATTTTGCTGAATAAACGCCACCATTTTGTCAAAAAACCCACCGGTTTCAAGCATTCCGATCAGGGAATCTTTCATGGTGTCCGGCACGGAGATGGGGGCCATTTCTTTCTTCAGGCCCGCCTCCAGCTTGGCGCGGTCGATGTTTCCGTCCTGGTCAACTTGCGCGCGGATGGCGCGATCGTAAGCCAGCACCAGCGGGTCGCTGGAGCCCACCAATCCTTCCGCGGGCTGCTTAAGCCACGGATAGAGATCGCTGCCGCCGATCGCTTGCAGCAACGCCTCGCGCAACACGCGTTGCGCGTAGGCGCGGAACAGCACCGCCACCCATTGCCCGTCGGATAGGTCATAACCGCTGTCGTGAGTGTAGCGAAGGTCCTCCGGGTAGGCTGTTTCCTTCTTGCCATCTCCAAACGTCACCGTGTAACTGCCGTCAGGGTTGGATTGAATCATCTTGCGAATTGTGTCCGCGCGTCGCTGTGCCAAGGCGGCGATGACCGCATGAAAATAGCAACTTCCCAGTCTTCCCTGGCGCACGGCCTCGGGGACGACGCCCTTCGACCCGTAAAGATTGTCGGCCGCCTTCGCCCCCTGCAAGGTAGAGAAAAAAGCCACAACGCAAAGCACAATACCCGCGCGTTTCAGCATGGTTTGCTCCCGCAGATTCCCGTTACTGACGACCCTTAAAATGGACTTGTGGCAAGAATACAAGGTGTTCAGGGAACCGTCAAAGGGTTTGTTTTGACCCGTGGCGGGAATAATCCCACCACTTGATGGTATCTCTAAGATGAGGGGGCGACAGGACTAGAAACCGTTCCACGGTATTGAAGCATCGAATCTGGAGGCGGGATTATGGCAATCTTTCAAAAGGATGGCGTTCGGACGGGGACGTGTTTGTTGGCCCTGTTTTTCACGACGGGAGTCCTCGGTTGCGGCATCGTTCACGGACAAGTACCGGAATATGGCGGCTCCGATCCGGTCGCCTCAGCCAAAGGCAAACAGATTGCGGTTCTCGCGGGCGGTTGCTTCTGGGGCGTCGACGCTGTCTTCAAGCACGTTAAGGGCGTGAAGAACGTCGTCTCGGGTTACTCCGGTGGCGACGCGAAATCGCCGGATTACGAAATGGTCCGCACCGGCCGCACGGGCCATGCCGAATCGGTGAAGATCACCTTCGACCCATCGAAGGTCACATACTCCGAGTTGCTGCGCGTCTTCTTCTCCGTGGCGACCGATCCCACTCAGTTGAACCGTCAGGGACCCGACGTGGGAACGCAATACCGTTCGGTGATCTTCTATGCCGACGATGAGCAGAAACAGATCGCGCTCGCCTATATCGACCAACTGAACAAAGCCGGTGTTTTCTCCGCCCCGATCGTCACCTAGGTTGTGCCGCTCGAACATTTCTACCTGGCCGAGGCCTACCATCAGAACTACCTGGCGCTACATCCGGACAATCCCTACATCGTTTACAACGACCTGCCCAAGCTGCGCGCGCTCAAAAAGGAATTCCCCGGACTCTATAATTAATTCCTACTGACGCCTCGGGCCGCCGGGTTGCGCGGCGGGGGAGTTTTGCCTCAGGAAACCCTTGATAGGCTTGTCGCCCTCTCCAACAATCACATATTCGTCGGCGGGCAGATCCGCCTTTTGAGACTTTACCGTACTAAGGGCGTCGTTGCCGGCCACGATGAGCACCATGTGGGCAGTGTCGAGCGGGTTCTTCGCGGCGAGGATGAGCCCTGCGCGTTCGGAGGCGTGGGCCTCCCCATCGATCTTGAAGGCGGCGGCCTCATAGCTGAGACCGAGCTTCCCGGACCAGAGGGCAAGCGCCGAGTTGGCTTCCGGGCGTCCCACGAAGACAACATCGCGATGGCGAAGCAGGTCGTCCGAAGCTTCGAAATCTTTGTAGATCGGCACCCGGCTTTCGTAGCGATCCAGGAAGCGGTCCTGCATCTGTTCGGCCGCGTATCGGTTCGCGCCGGCCTCACGCACCGTACCATAGACGATCAGGGCGGAGGCCAGGCGGCGCCAGATGTCGCTCATAAGATAGGCGGGGCCATCCGGCGGATCAATCGGATCAAGGCTGACGCCGGCCTTCTCCAGGAAGGACTTCGCGGTCACCGTCTTGGTGGTGTTAGCGGCGAAGTAGTCGCTCATCAGCTTGAAGAAGGCATCGTCGCCCATTTTGTGACGCAGGGAATCGAGAAACAAAACACCCTTCGTCTGCTCCCGGCGAAGATGATTTGCCGGGGTATCAGGATTCAGTTCCAGACCACGCCGGATGGTACGCTGCGTGTTCAGCGCCTCCTCCGGATCCTTGGACTTAAGGACGTACGCATACTCGGCCGAGCCGGCAACGAACCAGGTGTCCGTATCGGAGGCAGGGAGTATCCACCCTTTCCAGACGCGGCCTTCATAAGACGGAGGGTCCAATACCCCCGTGGTAATGTGCGCGGGCGGTTCCAGGGACGCGGCCAAGCGGGTCTTTTCGTTTTGCTGAATGGCGGCGCGCAATGCTTCGGAAGGCTCTCCCTGAAACAGGTAGTAGCCCGAGGGATACAGGCCGTCATCCTTGGCGTAGTCCCACTTGTGGGGCAGCCACTCGCGTTGATTGGGCTTGCCGATGGCGGCCCACACCATGAGGTGGGATGCCATGTCCGAGGTCGCGACCTTCGCATCCATGGTGCTAGCGCTCACCAGGGGCGCCGTGCGGAATGCGAGAAATCCAAACTGCTCGTCGATCCGGCCGCGATACTTGCCATAGAGTTCTTGCCAGGCAAGGTCGCGGGGGCCGGGCGAGTAGGGAATGTAGTCGGGATCGCCCTGCGGATCGGGGTAGTCCTCCAGTCGAACGTTCAGGTCCTTGGGGTTGTTGTCACCCCAATAGAAGCCTGGAGTGTTCCCGAACCATTCGTTTTTCGAGCTACGCCAGAGCCGGGTGTGATGGGTCCCGAGGTCAAAGATAGCGATTTCATTCGTCTTGGCATCGCCCATGATCCACTCGTTGGTGTAAAGGCCGTTATTGCGAGTGCCCAGGTACTGAACCAACACGTCGATGTTGCCTCCGTACTGGATGGCCATGCGCGCGCGGAAGGCCACCGGGGTGCCTTGCACGTTGAAGGGAGTTTGGTTAATGGTGGTTTCGGTGAGGACCACTCCCGCGTCGTTCTGGTACCAGTCCGTTCCGCTTTCAATACCGCCGGGGTAGCTTTGCATGAGCACGCGATGCCCAGAAGCCGGCTTGATGTCGAGCCAAACGTTGGTTTGCTCGGCGAGCGTCAGCCCCCACCAGGTGACATGTCCGATCACCATCTTGCCGTCGCGCGTGGCCGGGCCGGTGGCGGCAAAGGCGCTGCAATGGTCCAGAGGAGAATCGCGTTTGTGTTCTGCGTAGGGGGGCTTGTCAAAACCGCGGCCTTCGAGTCCTGTGGGGGTCGTCGATACGGCAGGGTCAAGCTCACCCATTTCCACCGTGACGTTGGCCAGAACGATGTCCATCAGGTCAATGCGGCGGTCCTGCCACCGGGCACCGGCGTCGGAGGCGCCATCGGCAATGCCTCGCATCTCCTCGAGGATTTCTTTATCGAAGCCGCGCAGGAAAAGGGCGTTCGCGGTGGTGCGATAGTCCCGCCAGTGATCCTTGTCGCCTAGGGTGGCGGCACACCGCTCCAGATACTCTGGAATCTCGCGGGCCATCAGATGGCCATGCTGGTATCCGCGCTCGTAGGGTTGCCCTTCAATGTGGAGATAGATCCAGCCGGCGGCAGGGTAGCGGTAGGCGGGGCCAAATGTCTCGACGGCCTCGCGAGCCGGCCAGTCGTCTCCCGATGACTGTTCGTCGAGCTGAATGCCTTCAAACCACGCCTTGCCGCTAAACGAGCCACCATTGCCGACAGCGAGGAGAATCTGGTCGCGCGTGCGGCTGGCGACAAATCGCAGGGTGAGGTGAGTCCACGGCTGGGTACCGCCCACCGAGGCGGAGTGAACGTCGAATGGCATGGAGGCCATGGTGAGCGTCGCGCCAGAGGCGATGGGAGAGCGATCCAGATCGCGCACTTCCAGGCCTTCCGTGCGCACCCAACCACTCAACTCGTAACGCTTGCCGAGAGTAAGGGCCACGGGCGCGAGGCGTATGCACGCGTCCTCGGAGCCCCTATTGCGCTCGACCCGAAGGGAGGGGTTATTCCCGTGCAGGACGGAAGAGTCGGGCGTCGCGGAACCACGGACCGCCGTCCAATCCTGGTCGGGCTTGTGGAAAGACGATTGGAACAATGGTGTGGTGGCCTGGGCCAGAGACGGCAGGAGTAGGCAGCAGGTGAGACATAGGACTTGCCACCTTTTTGGCAGACTCATTGGCGAATGCCAGCCGCGAGTTACTGGGTCTTTGACCGAATTATTCATTAGGACCTCCCTGCGCTAAGGATCGTATCACCGCTCGCAGGCCGAGGAAAAGAGCTTGCTAACGAACAAATTTGAATTCATTCCGCACCAAGCTTGCCCGGGCATACCTCCTTGAGGGCGCATCTTCGGCGGGTGTCCGACACAAAAGAGAAAGCGGAGATCGCGTGGACGTAGCGTGGGCGTCCCGCCCGCTGGCGCGTGGGCATCCTGCCCGCGCATCCTTGGCGGGAGCGGGACGCTCCCGCGACAGCGGGCAGGACGCCTACGTTCGCTCTTCACTTTTGTCTCGCACACACCCATCTTCCGCTTGATGCTTGACGAAGTCCGCACTTCTGGCGCAATCTTGTAGCGTTCTAAAATCCGGCCGCGGCAATTGGGTGCGCAACAATCCTAGGTTGTATCTGCGTCCATCAGGCCCGTAGGATTCAAATCTCTTGAGACATTCAAAATACAAATCCCTCTTCATTTGTCTTGGTGTGGTTTTGTGGGTAATCTCCGTCTCCGTTGTCGCCCAGGTGGCTCTCACTTCCTGGCAAGGCACCGTGCGCGACGCCGAGGGAAACGTCATGGCCGGGGCGAAGGTCGAACTGCGTGAAACCGCGTCGGGTCGAGTCTCAACCATAACCGCGGACGCGCAAGGCGCTTTCAATTTCCCCGAATTGCCTGCCGGGAAGTATGCCGTGCGCATCCGCTGGCATAACAAGGCCACCCCATCGCGGGAGCCCCTGATCATCCGGCCGGGGGACCACCTGAACTCTTCCGTGCAGGTGGCCGTGGCTGGTGGATGGCTGGTTCTCCAGACGGCGGCGCCAGAAGAGCAACCGAAAGCGAGTGGTGGGGAGAAACTCTCCAGCCGGGAAGTTTCCGCGTTGCCCTTGAACAAGCGCGACTTCAGTCAACTACTGCTGCTGGCGGCCGGCACCATGACCGACACCAATGGCTCAGCGAATTTCACCCAACAATTCGCCGTGAACGGGCAGCGCGGATCGACCGCCATGTTTGCCATGGACGGCGTGGACACCACCGACCCGGAATTGGGCGGCGCCACCTTTTCCAATTTCAACATCGACGCGGTGCAGGAAATCGAGTCGCTCTCGGGCGTGATGCCGGCGGAAATCGGCCACGGGGCTGCCGGCTTCACCAACATCAAGACCAAGGCCGGGACGAATCTGCTCCACGGTTCGGTTTTTGAATTCGTGCGCAACTCGGCTTTTGATGCCCGCAATTTCTTCGACCGGCGAACCCTGGCCGACCCCGGGCGCATTCCACCCTTCCGGCGGAATGAATTCGGATTTGCCCTGGGGGGGCCGGTGACGCTGCCGGGAATTCACCAGGGCCGCGATCGCACGTTTTTCTTTGGCCAGTATCAGGGTTTCCGCCAGGTGCTGGGGGCCACCGAGGTACTTACGGTGCCCACCCAGGCGGAGCGCCAGGGGCAGGACACCACGGCCTTTCCTGGCGATACCCTTTATGTTCCCGTCAATCCGCAGGTGGCGCCCATCCTGGCGGGCTATCCCCTGCCCAATGATCTGGGTGGGCCCTTCGGGGCACGCACTTATGCCTCCTCCACCAAGGTCGGGACGGATACGAATCAGTTCTCCGTGCGTATCGACCACCGTCTCTCCGACCAAGCCCGGATGTTTGCGCGGTTCAACCTCAACAATGTGAATGGACCTCTAACCAACCCCAGCCAGCCGGTCATTGATCCGAGCTTTGCCGTCCATTTTCTTGACCACCAGCGCAACGCCGCACTGAACTACGCCCGCACCGTCTCGCCGCATTTCACTTCTGAAACCTCAATCGGTTTCATCCGGACCACGCCGACCTTTCATTCTCCCAACCAAACCCAGCCGGCCATGACCTTTGCGGACAGTCTCTACGAGCCTTTCAACGCGGCTGCCGGAACCATCACGGGCGCCAGGGGAAACCTGTTTCAGTTCCGGCAGAGTTTCACCTACGTGTACGGAACTCACACTTGGAAGTTCGGCGCCGAGGCGCGCTTCAACCGCGACATGAGCCCCTTCGGAGTGAACCCCGACGGCACTTACTCGTTCGGCGGGGGGACCGCATATGCCCCAGTTGATATTCTCTCCGCCAGCCGACAGCACAACCTTACCGCGGGTGCTCCCCTCCCGGACGCGCTCTCGGGATTCCTTACGGGGACCCCTTTCTCTTACAACACCACGGTGCCCGCGTCCTTTACGGCGCTGGGGGATCACTTTGATGAAGTCGGGATTCATCGCTCCGCCTACAATTTCTACTTTCAGGATGCCTGGAAGGTCTCGCCGCACCTCACCTTGAACTACGGCCTGCGGTATGAAGCGAACAGCCGCATCGCGGAGCCTTTTCGGCGTACCTCGACGATCCGCTTTGTCGACGCGGAGGGCAAGACCGCGCCGGCCTGGGAAGCGGGAGTGCAGGAAATTGTGCTGGAGAATCCCCAACCTCCTTACGGACGGGACTTGAATGGTTGGGGTCCGCGGATTTCCACGGAATGGCAAGCTACCAGCAATACCGTGCTGCGGGCCGGCGGCGCCATCACCACCATTCTCCCCAACCTTTTCTTGATGAACTTCCTGACGGGCGGCTTTCCCTATATCGTCAATCCTTTCCTCACGTCATCGCCGGGTGCACCGGTGCCCTTCCAAGATTCGGTTACGACGTTCCAATTGCCCACTCTTTACACGACCACGGGGCAGGTGGCGGTTCCCGGTGGGAATACGGCGATCGTTCCGCCCAACACCCCGCTCGATATGCCCCGCTTCGAGGCGGACCTCTCCGCCTTGACACCCGGCCACCAACCCCAACCCCTGTCCCTGCCGGCGATGGCCCCGGACATCCGCACCGGGTACATCGGCAGCTACACGGCGAGCATTGAGCACACCTGGAAAGACGTCGTGCTCGGTGCCTCCTATGTCGCTACCGCAGGTGTGAAGCTTGAGTCCATCGGCAACCCGAACAGTTACGGTGGCGCCTCGCCCCAGTTCGCGCGCTTCACGCAATTCAACTCTCTGGGGCAGATCACGGGCGGCTACGGGCCGGAAATAATGGTGACTACCGGATCCCACTCCACCTATCATGCCTTGCAGGTTTCCGCTTCCAAGAACAACCCGCATCTGGGATTGGGCTTCCAGACGAGCTACACCTTCAGCAAGTCGATT
Source organism: Terriglobia bacterium (assembly GCA_050010335.1). Lineage (GTDB taxonomy): Bacteria > Acidobacteriota > Terriglobia > UBA7540 > UBA7540 > Bog-366. Next base: position 988 of record JBEKLF010000104.1, on the reverse strand, counting down.
GATGACACCAGCGCCGCCGTGGGAGGACTGGGGCAGCCTTCCGGAACCATCATTCAGGCCGCCCCCCAAGACCCCTGGAATCCCGGGTCCGACAAAGGGCCTTCGACCTTTGACGTTACCCACGCCTTCTCTTCCAGCGTCATCCAAATCCTGCCTCTCGACCGGGTAAGTTTCTTCCGACCCCTGGGAAAAAGATTCACGACGGGCTGGCAGGTGTTGAACATCACGACACTCTCGAGCGGTAATCCCTTCACCGTTTATTCTGGAATTCAACAGACGGGTGCGGGGGCGGGGGGAGGCGACCGGCCTGACCAAATCTCGAGACCCGCTTTCTCCACCACTCGAACGATCCGGGAGGATTATTTCGGGCGGGGTGCTGACAATGCCTCGTTCTTTTCCATCCCCATTGACGTTCCGGGTGGGACTGGACCCAACCAGGGCCGCTTCGGCACCCTGGGACGCAATACGTTCCGCGGCCCCGGCTTCCGCGATCTTGATTTCGCCGTGATCAAGGATACGACCTTGGGCAGTCGTGCCGGTTCAGAGCCTGTGACGCTGGAGTTTCGCGGAGAGTTCTTCAACGCTTTCAACCTGGTCAACTTCGGCTTGCCCGTGAATGTCTTGCGCGGTTCGGGCTTCGGGGTCATCAATCACACCGCTGGGACTTCCCGCCAGATTCAGTTCTCGCTGAAATTGATCTATTGACTGCCCGTTGCGAGCTTCTGGTTGGCTTGAAACTTGACGATGTCTGCCCTTCAAGCGCAGTATTGTGACGCTCTAAATACCGGCCACTGCAATTGGCTGCGCAACATTCCAGGGTCCTGTCACGGCCATTCAGGCCCGTAGGGTCAAATCCTTTGGGGATTCTCCCCAATCCGTCGATAGCGGCATTGGGAGCCAAGCGGAGTTCGGTGCAATCGGAAAAGTGATGCTCGCGTGGTCCTGGGCGTGGGGCGAAGGAGAAGCGCTTCGCGGGCCGACACCTTCC
>JBEKLF010000103.1:0-27308 GCA_050010335.1 Terriglobia bacterium | reverse complement strand
GACCCCTGAATCTTGACCGCAATGGAGTCGCGACCTCACCCGGATTAACCACGGCTCGCGGCAAACGATCTTTCCACCATCTCAGGAACACCTTACCATCGCTCAATCGCGATTCTTGGGTGTTTGCTTGCGCTTGCGCTCGATGCTATAATCGGCCTCAATGTGAGGCCCGCAGCGGACTGAGCATAATGAGGAGAGAAAGCGCCAAGCAAGGCTCCTCAAGAAGGCACAGCCGAAGAGCGCCGTAAGAGGCGCGCGGGGCTTGGGTGAATGGGAGGGGATCGAGTTCGAGCGGGTGCCGCGGGTGCGGCGCCGGGAGCTCCATGAGTAGTTATCTCCATTCATGCCGGGTCATCGTCCTAGGCGGGTTTCTGTTTTTCACCTTCCTTCCTATTGCCGCAAGTGCCGACCAAATTGTGGTGCTGGTGGACGAGAACGGACACAAGATTTATGTGAACACCGGTGAAACCTCCAACCATGGGGATTGGATGTCGCACGGATTTCGCGCGAGTGACCCTGCTGGCCCCGGGCACACTCCTGCGAACATTGATGAACTGGTGGAGCAAACCGCGAGCAGTTATCAAGTGGATCCCGAATTGATTCGCGCCATCATTCGCGTGGAGTCGGGCTACGATGCCAAAGCCGTTTCCAACAAAGGCGCCATGGGCCTGATGCAATTGGTCCCGGCGACAGCGCAACGATTCGGCGTGGCGAACCCGTTCGACCCCAAGCAGAACCTTGAGGGCGGCGTCAATTATCTGAAGTACCTTTTGGATCATTTCGAAGGCGACCTGAACCTTTCACTGGCAGCTTACAACGCCGGTGAGCACACGGTGCAGCGCTCTGGAGGTATCCCGGCGATCCCCGAAACGCAAAACTACGTGCGCAAAGTCACCAACATCTATCAGCCAGGGGACGTCCCGGTGCCGCCAAAGACCACTCCCAGGGAACCGCCTAGGGCTCCTATTACCCGATATGTCGATGAAAACGGGGTGGTGCATTATACGAATGTGGAATGACAGAACAGGGGTCAGTTGTCAGTCGTCAGTCATCAGTAAGAGCCGTCTCTCGGAACTCAAAACTGAAAACCGACAACCTCTTCAGCGCCATGAGGATTAACTTGCGGGCGATGGGTACACCAAAACAATGGAAGCGGGCAATGATACTGGCCGGACTGGCGCTGTTCGCGGCGGCTGCATCCGCCGCCGTACCGTCAGAACGCCGAGAGAATGCCGTTGCTGCCTATGAGAAAGCGCAGCAAATGCGCGCCACCCTGGAAGCGCGGCCCGAAGGCAAACGTCCGAAGGAAGAATACAAAAAAGTCATCGATGCGTATTTCGAGGTCTATCGCCTGGACCCCGCCTACAGCAAGGCGCCCGTGGCGCTCGCGGCCGTGGCGGAGATCAATCAGGAGATGGGGCACGAGTTCTCTTCCGACGCCTACTTTTTGGAAGCGATCAAGTCCTTCCGCTTCGTGATGAAGGAATATCCGAAAAACCACATTTCGCGTGGAGCAATGTTCACCATCGGGGAGATTTATCGCCAGGACCTTGAGGATCCGAAGGAAGCCCGCAGGGCTTTTCAGGATTTCATCACGATGTTCCCCAAGTCCGATAAGGCGGGAGAAGCGCAGGAGATCCTGAAGCAACTTGACACACAAGCCGCGGAAGGGGCCAATTCCAGCCCGGCTCCGCCCCTGGTGGAAAAGGTCGCGGAACAACCGCCTTCGGGGCTGCGGCAAGTTACGGCGGTGCGACGCTGGGTGGGGCCGAATTATTTGCGGATCGTGATCGAAGTCGACAGCGAAGCGAAATTCGAATCAGTACGGCTTTCAAACCCCGACCGCATTGTCGTAAACCTTCAAAACGCGCATTTCAGCCGGGAGCTGGTGGGCAAGACGTTTCCGGTGGAAGATGGCTTCCTGCGGCAGATCCGAGTGGCGCAATTTTCCGCCGGCGTGGCGCGCGTGGTGCTGGACGTGAATAAGATTGAGTCCTATTCGATATTCTCACTCCCCAATCCGTTCCGTCTGGTCATCGACGTTCAGGGCGGAGCGCCGACGCAAATTGCCGCCACCCCAAAGCCTGGGCCACCTGCAAACGCCGACGCTCGGAAGCAGGATAAAGTTCTTTCTCCTGCGACTGCCAACCCTACGACGAACACCCCTACAATCACCGCGCCGGTTGAGGTCGGCGCAAAAACTCCTCCCTTCGCCCCGCCCGCGATTAGGACCGAATCCGAACCCTCGGCGACGGCAACAGAAAAGGAAGCAGCCTCTGCCAGCACGCCTCCGGCTGGTAAATCCAAGAAGAAATCAAAGGAAAAGACGGAGACCCCGGCGACGGAAAGTAATCCTCCCATTCAACCCGCCGCCCCCACAGAATCAGGCTCTACTACGTTGACGCGCGCGCTCGGCCTGAAAATCGGCCGGATCGTCATCGACCCCGGCCACGGTGGCCATGACACCGGGACCATCGGCCCCACGGGCTTGGAGGAGAAGGATGTCGTCCTGGATGTGGGCCTGAAGCTGAGAAAACTCTTGGAACGTAACACCGGCTGCGAGGTCGTGATGACGCGCGGCGATGACACGTTCATCCCCCTGGAAGAACGCACTGCCATTGCCAATGAGAAGAGCGCGGACCTGTTCATTTCGATTCATGCCAACGCCAGCCCCGACGGTAGCGCACGCGGGATTGAGACCTACTACCTCAATTTCACCTCAAATCCGGACGCCCTGGAGGTTGCGGCTCGCGAAAACGCCTCTTCCCAGGAGGCGGTGCACCAACTCCAGGATTTGATCAAGAAAATCGCGATGACGGAAAAGATTGAGGAGTCGCAGGATTTTGCCCGGCAGGTCCAGCGCGAAGTCTATAGCCGGGTGACCAAAGTCAGTGGCGCGCAACGCGACCGCGGCATCAAGAAAGCTCCGTTTGTGGTTCTAATCGGCGCCAACATGCCTTCCGTCCTGGCAGAAATCTCCTTCCTCACCAACCCCCGCGATGAGCGCCTCCTAAAACGATCCGATTATCGCGAGAAAATCGCTTATGCCCTTTACGAAGGGATTTTGGATTACCTGAAAAACCTAGGTGAAGTGAGGACGGTGCAGCGGCTCGCATCGGATCAAACTTCTACTACCGGCCGGCCGGATTTCTGATATTGTTAAAATGATGGCACGAAAAATCGCCAAGCATGCCTGGCTGGCGGCCGTGCTTACGGTCCCGCCCTTGCTTTGCTCTGCCCAGGACAAACCCTTCGTCATGCCCCTGATTCCCGCCGCTGATTGGCGCCAGGTGGACTCCCACGCCTTGCCACTTTCGGCGGTCGGCAAATACGGCGGCATCCCCGCGGTGGAACAGGAATATGGGGTTAAGTCTCTGGAGTTGCGCACCTACCAATTGGGCAAAGTGCGGACGGAAGTGGTGGTAGAAGTAACGCCCGATCCGACCTCCGCATACGGACTCCTGACTTTCAACGAGACCCCGGCGATGATTCCGGAAAAAGGCATCCAATTCACCGCCAGCGACGCGAACGAAACGGTCATGGCACGCGGGCCCAATTTCATCCGTTTCCCGCGCAGCAAAGATTCTCCTCCCTCCGAAAGCGACTTCCATGCGTTGCTCATCTTCGTGGGAGGAAGTAAACCGTCGGCAAGCACTCTCAGCAGTTTGCCCTCCCCCATGCCGTCGAAGGGATTAGTGCCAGGGAGCGAAAAATACCTTTTGGGACTTGCGGCAGCCAGACTTGTTTTGCCTTCCTTCCGCACGGACCTCATCGGATTTGATCAGGGCGCAGAAATACAATTGGGCCGGTACCATACTGGCAAAGGCATATCCACCTTGGTGTCGATCAGTTACCCCACACCGCAAATTGCGCGGGTCCGATTCGGATTGCTGAAGGATTTATTGAGGTTGAATCAGGACCATGGAGATGATTCAGTTTACGGAAGACGCCAAGGATCGTATGTATTCCTGGCGCTGAACACTGGAAATGCGGGAGCGGCCTCCGCACTGATGGATCAGTTCCAAGTTACCCAGGGCGTAAGCTGGGACCAGAAGTATTCTTCGGAAAGAACTTTCACCATGCAATTGGTGCACATGATCCTTGCCATCCTGCTTCTCACTGCCCTCCTCATTGGGGCTTGCTTGGTTGCGGGAATCCTTTTTTTCCTTTCACGGCGGATTGCGGCGAAGTTCTTCCCAGACTCGCTTTGGGGGCATTCTGATGATGACCAGCTTATCCGCCTGAACTTGAAAACGTAACAACTCTTTTATAATCATATAGTTATTGATGGGGCTGGGTGTCACGTCGCGATTTATTGGGCTTTTTGGACGGATTGCCTTTTGTGACCCAAGCCTACCCCTAAGACACAGAAATTAAACAGGTTAACTCCATAAAAAATTCCTGAAAATTCCCTTGACATGGCCTGAGGGTTTTTCTAGACTCGCTAGGAGCTTAGATGGCGGGGCGCGTCCGTCATTCTATTCTCCTCTGAAAATGCTCACCCGCTGGAAAGGCGGAAACGCTGGACCTGCTGGGTGAGCATTTTTGTTCCGTTCAGCCGACGTAGCTCAGTTGGTAGAGCATCGGTTTCGTAAACCGAGGGTCACCAGTTCAAGTCTGGTCGTCGGCTCCAGCCTCTCATACGTTACTGCAGCAAGTAATTCTTGAGCCAAGTTTTGGTAGGCAGCACAGCCGCACTCATCCAATTCTAAGTCCCAGTGACCGCAGAGCGTCCTTGTTAGTCTGGGCACATTCTGAGGGGCCACCCGGCGGAGGCGCGTAGCTATCGAGCTCGACAATCGCCCAGCCCTGGAACCGAGCCTCTTCGAGACTCGCGATGACGGCAGGAAAGTCCACGACGCCAGTGCCGATTTCGCAGAAGCGAGCCTTCAATTTCCCAACCCCATCATGATTCTGGCGGACAAGTTCGTAGGCATCCCGCCGTACGTCCTTGAGATGTATCATGACGAGACGCTGATGATAGGTTCGGATTACCTCTGCCGGATCGGATCCGCCCAATTTCAGGTGAGCGACATCCGCAATCAGCCCTACATGTTGTGGATCGGTAGCATCCAGCACGCGTGCCAACCCCTCACGCGTTTCTCCGAACGTCTTGAGATGTGGGTGGTACCCAACGATCATGCCCAAGTCCTTCGCTATTTTTCCCAACTCGTTCATCTTCGCGCCCATCGATTTGATTTCACTGGCGCTGTAGGTACCCTGGGCCTTGCCGCCGTCAATTAACTGTAAAACCCTCCCCCCCAGGGTATGGAGGAAGGCGGCATACTCGCGAAACTGGTCCGTGAAGTTCCCGTGGCTGTCCGGGCTCAGCTTGACATTACTGCAAGACAACGCGGCGGGGAAAAGCTTGAGCTCCTGGAGGCGGTTCTTGATTTCCACGGTCTTATCACCCGCATAGGCCTCCTGTACCCAACCCAACAACTGCACGCCCGAATAGCCAAGACCAGAAATGGCTTCTAAAGCCGGGATAAGGTCCTTCGGAGGCCAGGAGATGATGGAATATCCTACGGGATTAGGAAACGTGCGGGGCACAGCCACGTCAAGACGCGATGCTGCGGCCCAGGACAACGCAACACCTCCTGCCTGTCGCAAGAACCCTCTCCGAGTCACACGGCTTATTTCCATCGAGGCTCACTTCTTGATGCTTTGGGAAACCAGAGGGATTTCACTTTTTATATTCGACGGTCTAACGCGACGACGCGTTGTTACGTTGTGGGAAGTCCGGCGCGAGGTTGAGAACGACTTGGAACCACCAATTTGGTTCGTAGGTAATCTGAACGGGAGCGCCGCGCAGGTTGCCCTCCGTGCCAAGCAGGATATCGAATATTGATTTGGCGCCTGTCTCTTGGCCCACCACCACAAAGTGTGCTTCCTTGAGGTGTCGATAAGTCCGATCCAGGGGCCCGCCTTTACCCCGCAAGTTGACGTGCACGGTTTTTTCCGCGACGGAATGGACGCTCAGCAACGTGGCCGTGTAATGGTGGGCGTTGTAAAGGTAGCAGTATGAGACAGGCGTGGTACGGCCAGCTACCGCGTCATCCATCAGTTGAAGGGTCGTCGACAGAAACTCCCCGGCGCGTGGACATGCCTGCCGCGCAGCACCCTGCAAGCTCTCGATGTGGCGCGCGGGGTTATTCTCCAGTTGCTGCAATGTCGTTTTTTCCGCTTCCGGATATTGGTGCAGATCATAATCCCGGCTCGACGTATAGGGAACGGAGGTGGTAAGCGCCTGGCCTTCGTCGACACGGCTGATGATGGCCTCAAAGAGGTGGTCCCCGTTGTTTTTTTCCCTGGAAAGCTCCCTCTGCATCGCGACCACCGATTGACCCTTCGAGGATTTCATAAAGCCAAAGAAGGCGCTCGCCGTCTGCTGACCGGAGTCGGAACTGCGCAGGACTTCCGTCCCCGCACCCCAGCGGTTGATGGCGAGCGGTGCCTTGGCAGGGTCGGACCCAAAGAGAATCTGGATCATCTGCTGACGCTCTTCCCCAGTCGCCTGCCCGATACGGACGTAACCCCCTCCCACGTCGTCGCTACCGGCCCAAAAAAGCAACAGACGCACTTTGCAGGTCATCACGTAATCATATTCTGAATCAATCTTGTCCGTGCGCCCGATCCAACTGGCGGCTTCCTGAATGGCTGCTTGCTCGGCAGTGCCCAGCCTCACCGTGGCATTAGCAGCCGCTGCACGGGGCAGGCTGGAGGCGAAAATGACACCTAGCAAAGCAGCAAGAGTAAAGCGGTTCAACATACCTTGGAAAATCCCCTCTCATTGAGAAACGGCGCCAAAAGCCAGAATCGAGACTTGGAATCGGTTGCCCGGCTCTCGAGTTTCGAGTTTTGCCATTTGCCAGCCCCCGATGCTTAGAACCTGGCACCTCACCTTTAATCCTGCGTTGCCAACTTCTCGCCGTCACAAGGTTCGAGATGCCAAATTTCCGACGCGTATTCTTTGATGGTGCGGTCCGACGAGAACTTTCCGGCGCGGGCCACGTTGAGAATTGCCTTTCGGTCCCAGCCCTCGATGTCTCGATAAGCGGCGTCGACGCGCGCCTGCGTTTGGATGTAATCCCGCATGTCAGCCAACAGCATATAGTGATCGCCACCATCGAGGAGCGATTGGATGAGCGGCTTGAAAATCCCTGGCTCCAAAAGGCTGAAGAAGTCCTTTTCAATAAGCGCAAAGGCGCGCCGAATCTCTTCGTCGTTGTTGTACACATCCCAAGGATTATAAGACCCTCGGCGCTGCTCAACTTCTTCTGCCTTCAAGCCAAAGATAAAGATATTGTCCTCCCCAACCTCTTCGAGGATTTCCACGTTGGCCCCGTCGAGTGTCCCGATGGTGACGGCGCCATTAAGCTGCATTTTCATGTTGCCGGTCCCGGAAGCCTCAGTCCCTGCCAGGGAGATTTGCTCGCTCAAGTCCGCAGCCGGGATAATTCTCTCCGCCAGTGACACTCGGTAATTAGGCAGAAACACCACTTTCATTCTATTAGAAACCTGCGGGTCCCCGTTAATAACTTCTGCGACTTGGTGAATCAGTTTAATGATCAGCTTTGCCATAAAATAACCCGGGGCAGCCTTTGCTCCAAAAATGAATGTGCGAGGAACAACATCGAGGGCCGGGGCCTGCTTCAGACGGTCGTAGAGCACGATGATGTAAAGAACCAGTAGCAGTTGGCGCTTATATTCGTGCAGGCGTTTCACTTGGACGTCAAATATTGAATCCGGCGAAACGTTGATGCCGGTATCACAGGCAATGAGTTTGGCCAGCAATTCTTTGTTCTGCTTCTTTGCGGCGCGGAATCGTTGACGGAAAGTGGGGTCATCGACAAACTGTTCCAACTTTCGAAGCTGATCCAAGTCGGTGATCCAATGGTCGCCGATGTATTCAGTAATCAGCTTGGAGAGAGCCGGATTGGCGCCGAGGAGCCAGCGCCGCGGGGTGATGCCGTTGGTTTTGTTATTGAATTTCGCCGGCCATAGCTCCGCGAAATCCCTCAGCACTTCCTTCTTCAGAAGCTCGGTGTGGAGTTTCGCGACGCCGTTCACCGAACAGGAGCCCACAATGGCCAAGTGGGCCATGCGAACGTATTTCTCCCCCGCCTCATCGATGATGCTCATGCGGCTCAGGCGGTCATCCTGCAAAGGCCACCGCGTGGCGACATCCCGCATAAAGCGGGCATTGATTTCGTAGATGATTTGCAAATGCCGAGGGAGCAAATGCCCGAACATCTTGATGGGCCACTTCTCCAGCGCCTCCGGCAGAATGGTATGATTGGTGTAACCGGTGGATGCCGACGTAATCCGCCAAGCCTGATCCCAACCCAGTCCTTCGCGATCAATCAGCAGACGCATCAGCTCCGGGATGACCAGCGATGGGTGTGTATCGTTGAGTTGGATAAAGGCTTTACGAGGGAATTCATCCCAATCCGCATTGTCTGTCTTGAAGCGACGGAGGATGTCCTGAATTGAGCAAGATACGAAGAAATACTGCTGCTTCAGGCGAAGCTCTTTTCCCTCGAACACATTGTCGTTGGGATAGAGGACTTTGGTCAGGTTTTCCGCCAGGACTTTGTTGGCTACTGCATCCACATACGAACCGCGATTGAAATCATCCAAGTCGAATTCTGCCGCCGCTTTCGCTGACCAGAGACGGAGGGTGTTCACTGTGTGCCCACCATACCCGACCATGGGCAGGTCGTGGGGCATGCCCACCACCGGCTTGGTATCCACCCAGTGCCATTCTGAACCTTTCGGACCGGGGCGGGATTCGACTCGTCCTTCAAATTGCACTTGAAAGGAAAACTCCGGGTGGGCAATTTCCCAGGGGTAGCCGAGCTTTAGCCAATCATCTGGCAGCTCCACCTGATATCCGTTCACAATGCGCTGGTTGAAGATGCCAAAGTCATAGCGCAAGCCGTATCCGACGCAGGGAAGATTGAGGGTGGCAAGGGAATCCATAAAGCAAGCAGCCAGGCGTCCCAATCCGCCATTGCCCAGGCCCGCATCGGGTTCCTGTTCGAGGAGGTCGTCCCAATTGAGTCCCACATCCAAAACGGCCTGCCGACAAGCATCCTCCAAGCGAAGGTTCATCACATTATGTTCAAGCGAGCGGCCGATCAGGAATTCGAGGGACAGGTAGTAAACTCTTTTGACATGCCGGTTGTGGTGCGTTTGCTGGGTAGGGATCCAGCGCTCAATCAAGCGGTCGCGCACGGCAAGAGCAAAGGCGTAATAACGGTCGCGGGTTGTGGCGGTGTAGCGATCCTTGGCCAGCGTGCGGCGCAGGTGGTGCTCGAAAGCGTGCCGCAATTCTTTGACTAACCTTGTCTCTTCACCTATCGCGGCTGGATTCGAAGTCTTCACTTGGGATTCCATCTTCCCTCCCGGGAGTAAATCGAAACTCGAAATTGGAAACTCGAAACTGGAAATTCGAAATTCGATACAAGTTAAGTTGCACGCGCGAACGTCGGGGCCCAGAAGGCCAAGGATTTCGGGATTCGGAGAAATGATCCGCGGCGAGATTCGAATTTCGGTTTTCGACTCTCGTGTTCCCCTAACTTCCGGCGCCTAATTTCGACGGCTGCGTGGTCAATGCTCTGGCAATCAGGGCACGCCCTTCTTCCTGAATCCGGCGCAGGTGCTCAATCCCGTTCATACTTTCGGCATAGAACTTGTACACATCCTCGGTCCCGGAGGGCCGGGCGGCGAACCATCCGTGTTCGGTAACGACCTTAATCCCGCCAATCGCCGCGCCATTGCCGGGAGCGTCGGCAAACTTCGCCACAATCTTTTCCCCTGCCACCTCCACGTCGCGCACTTGCAAGGGCGATAGCTTTCCCAGCGCCGCCTTTTCTTCCGGGGTGGCGGGCATATCGGTGCGCTCGTACACCATCTCGCCAAACTCGTTGGTTAGCGCGCGATGATGCTCTGCCGGGTCACGTCCCGTCTTAGCTATGATTTCGGCAGCCAGCAGGCCAAGGATGAGCCCATCTTTGTCCGTGGTCCAAACACGCCCGTCGGAGCACAGGAACGACGCCCCGGCGCTCTCCTCACCGCCAAAGCCGATCCCGCCGTTGAGCAGGCCTTCGACAAACCACTTGAACCCGACGGGGACTTCCACAAGTTTTCGCCCTAACCGCTGGGCGACTCGGTCAATCATGCTGCTGCTGACCACCGTTTTGCCGACCGCCGAGGTGTCAGGCCAGCCCTTGCGGTTTTGGAAAAGGTAATCAATTGCCACCGCAAGGTAATGGTTCGGATTCATGAGCCCGCCATGGCGCGTCACAATCCCATGCCGGTCGGCATCCGTATCGTTGGCAAAGGCCACGTCAAAGCTGCCCTTCCGCGCGATCAGGCTCGCCATCGCGAATCGCGAGGAGCAGTCCATGCGGATTTTCCCATCCCAATCGACGGCCATGAAACGGAAAGTCGGGTCAACCAACTCGTTTACGACGGTCAGGTCAAGATGGTAGCGGTCGCGAATCGGTCCCCAATAGCCGATGCTGGCCCCGCCCAAGGGGTCAACTCCGATTTTCACTCCGGCACTTTGTATCGCCGCCAGATCGACCACGGTCTCAAGGTCCTTCACGTAAGCGGCAACGTAATCGTAGGCGTGGGTGGTTTCCGCTGACCGCGCCCGCGCGTAGGGCATACGCTGAACTTCCCCGAGGTTGTGCTCCAGGAGTTGGTTGGCACGATGCTCGATCCATTTGGTTGCGCCGTTGTCCGCCGGGCCACCGTGCGGGGGGTTGTACTTGAAACCTCCATCTTCGGGAGGATTGTGCGAGGGGGTTATCACAATTCCATCGGCGAGGCCTGCGGGCTGTGTCTGATTGAAACTCAAAATGGCATGGGAAACGGCCGGCGTAGGAGTAAACCCGCCGGCGGCGTCTACCATGACATGAACCCCATTGGTCGCGAGAACTTCGAGCGCGGTCACAAAACCGCACTCCGAAAGGGCATGTGTATCCTTGCCGATAAAAAGAGGGCCCTCGATCTTCTGCTGCTTCCGGTATTCGCAAATCGCTTGGGAGATAGCCAGAATGTGCGCTTCGTTGAAACTGACCTTTAACGCTGACCCTCGGTGGCCCGAGGTGCCAAATGCCACGCGTTGTTCCCGAATCCCTGGGTCGGGACGCTCGGCAAAGTAAGCGGTAATGAGCTTTGGGACGTTCACCAAATCGCTCGTGTCCGCGAGTTTGCCAGCCTTGGCATTCACCTGCATCTGAAAGCCCCCAGGCTATTGTAGCGCACTCTTATCCGAATCTCAGAGGGCCAAAATTTGCCAGTGTTTGAGCGTGACGCATTTGGCGGCGGGCGGAACTCTCGCGGCTCCGAACTGAGTTTGCGCCGAATAGCCTGTTCCCTCTCCCGTGAGGGTAGCCCTTCCCTCGTGAAGCTTGTTGTCGGTTTATATGACTTTGGAGTTAAATTCCGCGAGTTCCCTGAACCCGGCTATTGGAGCGGGCGGTCAAGTTGGTGGCCATGCTCCGACGCAAGCGGCCAGGCAGGTGGACGGCGAGCGCGGCGCCTGCCACGCATAGCCATCCGAAGATGTCTCCGAACCGCGCGTAGGGTGTGGGAATGGCAGGACCAAGTGGAAGCGTGGCCAGCAGGCTTGCACCCGGCAGAAAGTCGCTGCGTTTCTCCCCCAGGATGTGTCCATATCGGTCGCTTACGGCCAAGTAGCTTTCACGTCCCGCGCGGACCACCGAATAGCCGCCCTCGACGCCTCGCAGCGCCGCCACCCGCGAGGCCCACCACGCGTCCACGTAAAAATCCCAGCCGGGAATCAGCATCGCTGATACACCTTTCTGCGAATATGCTCGTGTCAAATGCGTAAAAAACATGTCGCGGCAAATCGCCAGGCCGTAGGGGTAGCGTTCGATGGTGTAGATAACATCCTCATGGCCGGGAGTCAGATCGCTTTCCAAGTGCGGCACCATGTGCTGTTTGTCATACGCGGCCAGCAGTTGTCCCGCCCCGTTGAAGAGCCAGGAAACATTCCGCTTCCGATCAGGCTGATCGAGTTGCACCCCCACGACCAAGTACCCTCCAGCATCGCGGGCCAGCCTCCCGCATTGCGCCATGCCTTTCGATGTCTCTTCATGCGCGAATTCAAATGTCTTTTCGGGCAGCACCACGATGAGGGCGCCCCCTGCTGCAAGTTTTCTGATCGCCTGATCGTAAGCAGCCCAAACGGCCTTGACGCGACTGGCCGAGACGCCCGCACCCACGTAGTCGTCGACGGACACCACTCCGACCTTAACCCAAGGACCCGGAGCGGTGACGCGTAAACGAAATGCTCCCCACCCGAGTGCCGAAAGCAGCATTGCCGCGGCAAGCCCGTAACCCAGCCACGGGCGAGAAATCTCCCGCCCACGATAGAGCGCAACAGCAACCGTAGAAGCGAAGAGGCTGACCAAAAAGACGATCGCAGGCGCACCCAGCACGGAAGCGATTTGGACAACGGGCAGGAAGCCCATTTGCCCAAAGGCCATGCTGCCCGCCGTGCCGTGCGGGGAGAAAAAGGACACGAGAGTATCCACTGCCGCCAAAATCACTGGGTAAACAAAAAGGGTCAGCCAGTGGGAAGAGGAAACCACCGCCGCGCGCGTGCGCCCTACGATGAACCCCCACAGCAGCATTTGCAGAATGATGAGAACGATGGTCGCGACAGGTCCAGTAACCTTCCAATAGTATGTGAATTGTGAAGTTAATCCGATTGCCAAAGCCAGCCAAGCCAGCATGCCCGCCTCGCGCCCCCGGGCGCAGAAAGCCGCCAGCAGGAGCGGAATAGGCGCGAGCCACGCCGCCAGCCAGTAGGGATTCAGCCCCAATACAAAATAGAACAGAACCCCGGAGACGATTGCGGCACTGATTCGTGCGAGGCGGCTTCGCAGCATTAGTTTCATCGCAATCCCCCCGGCTGACTCCGGCAGATACCCGCATTGTACACAAGTTCCGCTTGTGGTGCAGTTTGACGTCGCGGCAGCTTTACGTCGCCAAAGGGTCGATCACCTGACGGATCAGCTCACTGCTACGGTAGGGGTCGCGCGGACATGTTTGGTGAGTCAGCATTCGGGTTCCAGCAATCGCAAATCGTCCATGGTCGATCCTGACACCCGGCACCTGGCACCCCCCGATATCCCGTGTCTACTATTTGCCGAATAGAGTCCTTCTGTATCGCGTAACTTGATGCAAGTTGGGCCAAGAAGCCCGACAGATTGGTGTCAATTAGCGTGCAAAGGGTGCATTTTGGTGTGAGAAGCCGAAAATGTCACTAGACATCTTGTCGTGCTTCCTTTGTTTTCATACACATCCCCGGAGGTTCCTTCATTTTTGACATCTTTTTTGGGTCAGCGTAACGTTTCGGACCTTGAATAGCCCCTTCGTGGGCCGCCTCTATGGGTGGGGAGCCTCGCAAATCGGCAATCGACAATCGGCAATGCCAAATTCCCGGCCGGCTGAAACTCTGGATTCTCTCCATGAGCCTGGATTTTCATCCCGCGCATGCTATTGTCGGAATTCCGCCCTGCTGACTTCGTAGGTTGGATGGTCTTGGCATCGAGAAGGTCGGAGACGTGCGCGCGGACATGACGGCACCCAACAGTAACACCTCGTTATTATATCAACGTATACTATGAAAGTCAAGAGAAATCTACCAGTGCTAGAGGCTACAATTTGTCGCTGCCGGAATGTCAGTGTTGCCAACGTAGCGCGGACCTGTTTTTGTAGGTCCGCGCTACTGTCTCCGGGCTGGACGCAAGAATTCCGGGATAGACAATTCCGAGATAGTAGGTAGAGTCCGGGACGAAAATCTGAGATAATCTCGCCGTCCCGAACTGATTGGGTTTGGGTATCCGTCGCGCCTTAGAAGATTACAAATTTCAACTTTGGAGAGTCTATGCGTCGCCTACTGCTGGCAAGCCTTTCCGTACTTTTTGCATCAGTCCTGACGTTTTCGGCGGATTCCGGTCCATTGCTTCTGCAAAGCCCCACACTCAGCAAGACCCAAATTGCTTTCGCGTTTGGCGGAGACATCTGGACTGTCAATCGCGCCGGCGGCGACGCCCAGCGCCTGGTGACCGGCACCGGTCTGCTGAGCGATCCTCACTTCTCGCCGGACGGCTCGATGATCGCCTACACCGGCGATTACGACGGCAATCTCGACGTTTACGTGGTCCCGGCCGCTGGCGGCCAACCCCGACGCCTGACTTCTCATCCGGGCCCGGACATAGCCATTGGTTGGACTCCCGATGGCAAATCGATTCTCTTCCGCTCTTCTCGTTTCAGCTATTCTGATCCCGACCAGCTCTTCACCGTTCCGGCGGAGGGCGGCTTCCCTACAGAGCTTCCACTCTCCATGGCCGAGGATGGCGTTTATTCTCCCGACGGAACGCACATCGCCTATTCACCCTTCTTTCAATGGGAGCCGGAGTGGAAGCACTATCGAGGCGGCCAAACCACACCCATCTGGATCGCAGACCTCAGCGATTCCAGCATCGTAAAGGTCCCTCGCGACAACTCCAATGACCGCAATCCGCTTTGGATCGGCGACAAGGTTTACTTCCTTTCGGATCGCAATGGCCCCATCACTCTTTTCGAATACGACCCGAAATCGCAGCAGGTGAAGCAGCTTATCGACAACCAGGGATTCGACATCAAGCACGCCTCGGCGGGACCGGGCGCCATTGTCTACGAGCAATTCGGCGCCATCTTTCTCTATGACCTTCATTCCGGCAAGACCAAAAGGGTCAGTATCGCAGTGAACGGCGACATGCCGCAAATCAGGCCGCACTTTGAGAAAGTCGAGAAGGAGATTCAGAACGCGCAGATATCACCCACCGGTATGCGGGCTGTATTCGAGGCTCATGGGGAAATCTTTACTGTCCCCGCGGAAAAAGGCGACGTCCGCAACCTTACTAACTCCCCCACCGTTGCCGATCGTGATCCCGGATGGTCGGCGGACGGCAAATCCATCGCCTACTTCTCCGACGAATCCGGTGAATACGCTCTCCACATCAGCCCGCAAAACGGCCTTGGACCGGTAACCAAGATCGACCTGGGCAATCCGCCCACTTTCTACTATGCCCCCATCTGGTCGCCGGACAGCAAGAAGATCACCTACTCCGACAAGCGGTTGAACCTTTGGTACATCGACCTGGAGAAGAAAACTCCCGTGCACGTGGATACCGACCTCTTCGACGGCGCGAATCTCAACACCGTATGGTCGCCGGACAGCAAGTGGCTGGCATACACCAAACAGCTTGATAATCGCATGCACGCAGTGTTCGTTTACTCTCTCGAGACCGGGAAAGCCACGCGAGTTACCGACGGCATGAGTGACGCGGCCTTTCCGGATTTTGACAAGAATGGGAAATACCTCTATTTCACCGCCAGCACGGACATCGGTTTGGTGGCAGCTGGCGACATGTCGGCCATCAACCGGCCGGTGACGCGCTCGGTTTACGTGGTGGTTCTGAAGAAGGGAGTGGCCTCGCCGCTGGCCCCCGAGAGCGACGAGGAAAAGGCGGACAAGAAACCAGACGCTGACGCTTCGAAGGAAAGTGCGGGCGACAAGGCAACTGCGGATAAACCCAAGGAATCCGCGGACGCGAAGGACAAGGATAAGGACAAGGAGAAGCCCAAGGAACCGCCCAAGGTAGAGATTGACTTCGAAAGGATCAACCAGCGCATCCTGGCCATGCCCATTCCCGCTAGGAACTACTTCGGGCTGAGCGCCGGGAAGGAAGGTGAAATCATCCTGGTGGAAGGGCCCCCGGTTATTCCGTTTGATGGGCCCCCCGTCCTCACCGTTTCCAAGTTCACCCTCAAGACTCGCAAGACCGACAAGCTGTTGGACGGCGTCTCCGCCTTTGCCGTCTCCTTCAACGGT
Organism: Terriglobia bacterium; assembly: GCA_050010335.1. GTDB lineage: Bacteria > Acidobacteriota > Terriglobia > UBA7540 > UBA7540 > Bog-366. The sequence goes on along the minus strand of JBEKLF010000103.1, from coordinate 11,383 downwards.
GAAAAGATGCTCTACAAGCAAGGCCAGACGTGGTTCATCAACCCCACCGAGAAGCCCCCCGAACCAGGCAAGGGCAACCTGAAGACCGCGGACATGGAAGTCAATGTAAACCCCCGCGCCGAGTGGAAGCAGATTTACCACGAGATTTGGCGAATCGAGCGCGACTTCTTCTATGACCCGCACCATCATGGTCTCGACTTGCAGCAGGCAGAAAAAACCTTCGCGCCCTATCTGGACAACATCTCGAGCCGTTCGGACCTGACTTACCTCTTCCGTGAAATGCTCAGCAACATGTCCGTCGGTCACATGTTTGTGGGGGGCGGCACGCAACCGGAGATTCCCAAAATCAAAGTCGGCCTGCTCGGCGCGGACTATAAGGTCGATAGCGGCCGTTATCAATTCGCGCGGGTCTATGACGGCGAGAATTGGAATCCCAAGCTTCGAGCTCCGCTCACCCAGCCGGGAGTGGACGTGAAAGAAGGTGAGTACTTGCTGGCGGTCAACGGGCGCGAGGTTCACGGAACTGACGAAATTTACAGCTTTTTCCTGGAAACCGCCGACCAGCAGACCGTTCTCAAAGTTGGCCCCAAGCCGGATGGGTCGGGATCGCGCGAAGTCACGGTGGTCCCGGTCGACAATGAAGAAGGGTTGCGCAACCTCGCCTGGATTGAAAGCAATCGCCGCAAGGTCGATGAGCTGACCGGCGGCAAGGTTGCCTATGTTTATGTGCCCGACACCGCGGTTCAGGGCTATACGAATTTCAACCGTTACTTCTTCGCCCAGGTGGGCAAGGATGCAGCCATCATTGACGAGCGATTCAATCATGGCGGATTCCTTGCTGACTTCATCGTTGACTACCTCCGCCGTCCCATTCTGAACAAGGTGATGACGCGTGAAGGCAAGGAACAGTCGGAACCCGCGGGGGCCATTTATGGTCCCAAGGTCATGATCGTGAATCAATTCGCGGGCTCGGGAGGGGATGCCCTGCCCTGGTATTTCCGCAAGCTCAGCATCGGCCCGATTGTGGGCGAGCGCACCTGGGGAGGACTGATCGGCATCGGCGGCTATCCCCCCCTGCTCGATGGTGGCTACGTGATGGCTCCGCGCTGGGCCATTTACGGCCTGAAGGGCGAATGGGAGGTTGAAAACCACGGCATCAAGCCCGATATCGAAGTCATGATGGATCCGAAACTGGTGCGTGAAGGGCACGATCCGCAACTCGAGAAGGCCGTCGAAACCGTGATGGATTTGCTCAAGCAGCATCCCGTGCCCGATTACCCCCGGCCGACGTATCCCGATTTCCACCCAGCGCTGCCGCCGCTGCCATGATGGCGAATAATCATGGTCAGGATCGCCCTGGCCGCGGATACCCGCTGTGTGATTCATGAAATCTGTAATAATGCGGTTCCGAAATGATTGGGTTCTGGCGACAGTTCATGAGATTTCACTGCTTAACCTTGGAGAGTCTATGCGCCGCTTACTGCTGGCAAGTCTTTATGTGCTTTTCGCATCCGCCGTGGCGTTCTCAGCGGATTCCGGGCCGCTGCTCCTGCAAAGCCCCACCCTCAGCAAGACGCAGATCGCTTTCGCGTTTGGCGGCGACATCTGGATTGTCAATCGCGACGGCGGCGACGCCCAGCGCCTGGTGACCGGCACCGGAGTCCTGAGCCGTCCCATCTTCTCGCCGGATGGAAGTATGGTGACCTATACGGGCAATTACGAAGGGAACGATGACGTCTTTGTGGTCGCATCCACCGGAGGTGAACCGCGCCGCTTGACCTATCACCCCGGCTCCGATGTGGCCGTGGGATGGACGAACGACGGACGGAGTACCCTTTTCCGCACCACGCGCAGTAGCTACTCGCGCTTTGAGAGACTCTACACCGTGCCCTCGACCGGTGGCTTCCCTACCCCGCTCCCCCTACCAATGGGAGTTGAGGGCTCGTACTCTCCCGACGGAACCCACCTTGCTTATGTGCCGCAGTGGAATCGGCGACTCGGCGCCATTGATGCCTACGTCGCCATCAAACACTATCGCGGCGGGCATGCCGCGCCCATCTGGATCGCCAATCTCGCGGACTCCAGCATCACGCGCATTCCGCGCGAGGGCTCGAACGATTTTGACCCCATGTGGATTGGCGATCGCATCTATTTCCTCTCCGACCGCGAGGGGCCGGTCACGCTGTTTTCCTTCGATACCAAAACGCAACAAGTGAAGCCACTCTTTAAGAATGAAGGCTTTGATATCAAGACCGCCTCGGCGGGCCCAGGAGGAATCGTTTACGAGCAGTTTGGTTCGCTTCATGTCTACGATCTGCACTCCGGTAAGCCGCACGAGGTGTCGATTAGCGTCGCCGGAGACATGCCGCAGATCCGCCCGCGATTTGAGAAGATCGACGGTCACCAGCTTTTGAACGCGCACATTTCGCCCACGGGCGCCCGCGCGGTTTTTGAAGCGCATGGCGAGATCCTCACCGCGCCCGCGGAAAAGGGTGATGTGCGGAATCTCACCAACACCCCCGGCGTGGCGGAACGCGACCCCGCTTGGTCGCCGGATGGCAAGTCCATCGCATATTTCTCCGACGAGTCGGGTGAATACGCGCTCCACATCCGCGACCAGAACGGGTTGGGGATCGTCAAAAAGATCGACTTGGGCAAGCTTCCATCCTTCTTCTATGCGCCCACCTGGTCGCCGGACAGCAAGAAAATCGCCTACAGCGACAAGCGGCTGAACCTCTGGTACGTGGACCTCGATCACCCCGATCCGGTCAAGGTGGATACGGACCGCTTTGATTCGCCCCTGCATGAATTCGACGTGCAATGGTCGCCCGACAGCAAGTGGCTGACCTATACGCTGCAACTCGAGAATCACATGCGCGGTGTTTACGTGTATTCCCTCGAAGGCAAGAAAGCCACGCAGGTGACCGATGGCATGAGCGACGCCCTTTTCCCGGTCTTCGACAAGAATGGGAAATATCTTTACTTCACCGCCAGCACCGACATGGGACTCACCACGGGTTGGCTGGACATGACGAGTGAAGCTCATCCCGTCACTCGTAGCGCCTATGTCGCCGTACTGAAAAAGGACCTGCCATCGCCCATCGCTCCGGAAAGCGACGAGGAAAAACCGCCGGAAGCCAAGAAGGATGACAAGACTCCCAAACTCGGCGCCGACGCTGACAAAGCCAAGGAAGGCGAAAAGAAGCCGGAACCCGTCAAAGTGGAAATCGATTTTGACGGCCTCGGCCAACGCGTTTTGGCCTTGCCGATTCCCGCCCGCAATTACCTCGGCCTGTTTGCCGGGAAGGAAGGCGTTCTCTATCTTCTGGAGGCCCCCCTGGTCGAAGTCGAGCCCGGCCCGGCTCACTTCACGGTGCAAAGATTCGAGCTGAAGACTCGCAAGACGGAAAAGGTGGTGGACAACATTGAAGACTTCGATCTTTCCTTCGACGGAGAGAAGATGCTCTACCACGAAGGCGCGCACTGGTTCATCAACCCGGCGGATAAACCACCTGCTCCCGGCAAAGGCATGTTGAACACCGGAGCGATGGAAGTCTACGTCGTGCCTCGGGAGGAATGGAAACAGATGTACCACGAGGTGTGGCGGATCGAGCGTGACTTTTTCTACGATCCTCATTTTCACGGACTCGATATCCAGAAAGCCGAGCAGGCCTACGCGCCCTTCGTGGCGGGGCTTACCAGCCGCGCCGATTTCAACTATCTGCTGGCGGAAATGCTCAGCAACATCAATGTCCTTCATATGTACGTAAGCGGCGGCAAGCATCCGGACATCCCGGTGGTGAACGTGGGCTTGCTCGGCGCCGACTACACGATCGAGAGCGGCCGCTACCGCTTTGCGCGAATTCTCAATGGCGAGAATTGGAACCCGCAACTCCACGCGCCGCTGACCCAACCCGGCGTGAACGTGAAGGAAGGCGAATACCTGCTGGCGGTGAATGGGCGGGACCTCTCCGCGAACGACGAGATTTACGGCTACTTCCAGGAGACGGCAGGAAAGCAGACTGTGCTCAAGGTTGGCCCCCATCCCGACGGCACGGGCTCACGCGAAGTCACCGTGGTTCCCGTCGAGAGTGAAACCGGACTGCGCGGCCTCGCCTGGATCGAAGGGAATCGCCGCAAGGTGGATGAGCTCAGCGGCGGGAAGCTGGCCTACGTCTATCTGCCCAACACGGCCGGGGCCGGTTATACCAACTTCAATCGCTACTTCTTCGCTCAAGTGGGGAAAAAAGGCGTAGTGCTGGATGAGCGCTTCAATGGAGGCGGCCAGTTGGCCGATTACATCATCGATTACCTGCACCGCCCGGTCATGAGCCAGATCATGACCCGCGAGGGTGGACCCTATGATGAACCCGAAGAAGCCATCTTTGGGCCAAAGGCGATGATCATCAATGAATTCGCGGGTTCTGGCGGCGACGCCATGCCCTGGTACTTCCGCAAAGCCGGCGTCGGGCCTCTGGTGGGAACGCGCACCTGGGGAGGCTTGGTGGGAATCGGCGGCTATCCGGAACTTGTCGATGGTGGCGCGATCACCTCGCCGCGCTGGGCCATTTATGGATTGAAAGGACAATGGGAAGTGGAAAACCACGGGATCGCCCCCGACGTCGAAGTGGAACTGGATCCCAAATTGGTGCGGGAAGGCCACGACCCACAACTGGAGCGGGCGGTGGAGGTAGTTCTCGATCTGCTGAAGCAGCATCCGCTTCCTACTTACCCCAAAGCGCCCTATCCGAATTATCACGACACGCTGCCATTGCCGGTGCGGTGAAGGGCTGCCCTACCACCTCGCGGCGCGTGAGTACTAGTGATTTGGGAGATAAACCAAGAGCCACGGTTGACCCGTATACGGGATCAACCGTGGCTCGCAAGACCCGACGCACAAGTGTAAGGATGAGCAATCAACACGGGTAGTGCGATGGTGGATTAGTGATGCCCGCCGCCACCACCTCCGCCCCCACCGCCACCTCCACCACCGCTATGACCCGCACTGCTTGAGGAGCCACCACCACCGCCACTCGAGTGTCCCCCGCCTCCTCCGGAGTACCCGCCTCCTCCGCCGGACCGCCCCGCACCGGAGGAACCACCGCCACCTCGGGAGCCTCCTCCGCTTGATCCGTGGGAAGCTACGACTACCCCTGACCCACCGGATGGGTGCGACATGATGGGACCACCGGCGCGACCGCCGATTCCGCCAGCGCTGCCATTCTTACCGCCACCGGCGGAAGCGTTTCCACGGAACTCACCCGGCGAGCCGTGCAGGGCATAACGCCCGCCGAGGGTCGCACCTTGAGCGGCGCGCAAAGGTGCTCTGTCAGCATGGAGGAAATGATGAGTCGAGAGCAGCGAGCCCTCACTTGCCGGATCGCCCCCCATCAGGACGGTCGGAGGCGCGGAGCCGTGTTGCGATGCGAAGCCTGGCCCCGACCCGCCGATTGGGGCGGATGCTCGCGTCGCCGCCGCCACGTGAGCGTTGCCTGTGAATGCAGTTGCCGCCACCGCAGGCCGCGGGCTCAGTTCGAAGGGCGGGTGCTCAATGGCGGTCCCGCCTGCGGGCAGACCGTGGTTTACAATCTCGGGCGTAATCATTTGCCGATTCTGCACTACGGCGGTCGGGACCCTGACAATTTCCGGAGCGGGACGGCCAGGGTGAGGGCCCGGCCCGGGGCGAGGAGGCGTCGGGTGACCTCCGCCCGGAGCGGGCCTGGGACGCGGCTGCCAGCCAATCCATCCCGCCCCTCCATACCAATTGACGAGCGCAGAGTTCCACAGCCCACAGCCGAACATCGGGTTCATCCAATACCACCCAAAGCTGCCGTCAAAGTCCCATTGTCCGCAGTGGTCAGTCACCCAACCCCAGGGCTCGACGGAAATCCACGTCCAGCCCATTCCCGGGTACCACTGCCACATGCCGTTGGTGTAAGGCGACCAACCTGCCCGCGAGTAAGGCGACCATCCGAATCTGCCGCCGGGAAGCGTCACCCATTCACCGTAAGTGTCGAGGTCACTCCATCCGTAGCGCGGTCCCGTTGGATGGACGGCCTCGTCTCTTTCCGTGAGCAGTACCTGCTTATCTCGTGCTTCCGTCCACTGATCCCAAGCGTCCTTGACAATTCCCTTCTGGGTGTTAGAAGCCAACTCCTGACTTTCGGAATTGCGTTCCAGGATCTTGCCTTCGCCGAGTTTGGTGGAAACTTTGTTTGTCGCGACGTCTACCAAGCCACTGAAGACCTCGACGCGATAGCGGTCCTGGCCAAGGTCAGTGCGGAATTCGCACTTGCCCTCTGCCGTAACGGTGGCATCGGCGATTTTGACGTGATAGACGTCGCTGTTCGCGGGCTCGAAGCGTATCGCGCCATTTTCTCCGCGTTGTTTTGGAGAGCCATGCTCGGGAAGGAAATGAAAGGTGGCATATCCCTGCTCGAACGTCATGCCGTTCAGCTTGTTGCCTTCGGCGTCCAGTGCCAGTTGATGGAATAGCAACTTGGAGCGCTCACCAACACGAGCGGTAGAGCCGTTTTCAAATTCCACTTCGGCATAACTGCCGCCGGAAGTGGAGAGATCGAAACCCTCCTGGACCGGCGTGTTCAGCATCGCCTTTTCCTGTTCCGCCGAACCAGGCCGCGTGAGCATCACCGTGCCACTCAAATAACTCAGGCGAACCACCCGCGCGTGCGATTTCGCAACTTCCGCATCAGCCGATGGGGAGTACTCCAGAAACTTCCCCTTGCTCAGGGTCAGCGAGCCGGAGTGAGCGGAGATGACGATGGAACCCGCCATCACGCGAACCTGCATCTTCCCCGCACTAAAGGCCGTTTGGAATTCGGCCTTGCCCTGGGGAGACAAGGTGGCGTCAGCAATCTTCACCTGGTAAACGTCCTGTTGTTTAGGGAGGAAATGAAAACCGGCTTGTCCCTGTTCCAGCGTGATGGTGTTCAGCTCATTGCCATTTGCGTCTATGCTCAATTGCGTGAAGTCAGCCTTGGTCAATTCGTTCAGTCGAATGGTGGAACCGTTCTCGAGCTCCACGATCGCAAGGCCGCCATCTTGCGTCGCCACCTCAGAGCCTTCGTCGAGGGATATATTCACCTGTGCTGGGATCGCTTCGGTCGCGCCTGTGTGCTTCACGGTCACGATGCCGGTAACGGAACTCAGGTGCACCGAACGCCCATAGGAGAGCTTCTGTTGTTGGCTAAAGAGAGCTGTTGGCAGGAAGAGCAGCCCCGCGACCAAAACCACGAGTACACGTCGTATACGATCGTATCTCACGACCGGCCTCCAGCGGGAATTTTACAACCGCTTTACATATCTTCAGACGAACCATCGGGTGAAATAGTTGCAGCCCTACGGCTCTATTCAGAAGATATTCCCCAATGACCATCGCCGATGGGGGGGACGGCAATGAGGGACAGGCTTTTCGGACAATTAGTCCCAGCCGTCTCCTAATGGTGCCCACCGCTTGGGGCGGAACTTCCCGCATGCGAGGGACTAACGGTGCCCACAGGTGCTGGAGAGCCGTTCACAGTGCCCAAGCCCCCACGTGACATTCCTGCTCCCTCGCTGGTGTGCGGGGAGATCGAGGACTGTTGTTGTCCGTGCGGCAATAAGGTTGGACCACGTCCGACGGTTGCGCGAGAGAGATCGGGCCCCTGGTCCTTTGGCCCTCGCGCCCCGCCTATGCCGGTGAAGGCATCGCCGCGAAATTCACCGACGGCGCCACCTACGGCGTAGGAACCACCTAAAGTTGTTCCCAAACGCACTCGCAACGGCTGGCCGGATAAGCGTCCGCCCAGCAACGATTGTTCTCTTCCCGCGTCGCCACCCACTAAGAGCGATCCCGGAGCCATCGTATGCGTAGCGTCCGCATGTCCGGCAAACAAGGCCTCCGGGCTGGTGCCGAGGGCCGCCCCGGGGAGCATCGCTCCTTCGCCTGGTTCGAACGGCATCTTCGTAATCAAGATTCCTGCCGTCATCGCCACATGGTTCACATCACCAGGATTAATCATCCGCCCGTTCTGCACCACGCCACCCGTGACAGTGTTCACGATGCTTTGTCCTGCACCGCCCAGCACGCCCAGTGGGGCCCAGCCAATCCATCCCGGTCCCGAATACCAACTGACCAACGACGGGGAGAAGGAGGCGTTAAATTCGCCCGGCATCCAAAAATAACCGAAGCCAGGGGAGTAATTCCAAAGCCCGTAGTGGTAAGGCAGCCAACCCCAGGGCTCGCCGCCGATCCACGTATATCCCATGCCCGGGTACCAACTCCACATCCCCATGCTGTATGGAGACCAGCCGACCAAGGCGAAGGGAGACCACCCATAACCGAAGCCCGGGAAAAATCCCCATTCGCCGTAAGCATCCAGATCGCTCCAGCCATACATTGAGCCTCGGGCGGGGACGGCCTGGTCGGCAAGCGCGAGCTGTGATTGCGTGTCGCGCTCGCTTGTCCACTTGTCCCAGGAATCCTTGACGATTCCCTGCTTCTGGTTCATGGCGACTTCTGTCGAGTCGGGGTTGAATTCCAGAACTTTGTCTTTGCCCAGTTTTACCGGCTTGCCTGTCCTGGCAAGATCGACGGAGCCCGCGAACACCTCCACCCGCGCCCGGCTGTGGTCAAGGTCCGCTCGAAATTCGCTCTTGCCGTTGGGCGTCAGTGTCGCATCTGCAACCTTTACAGCGTACGCATCGCGGTGTTCAGGCAGAAGGTGAAAGGTGGCGTACCCTTTTTCAAACGTGAGGCGATTCAGTTTGTTGCCATTTTCATCCATCGCCAGTTGGTCAAAGCTAACCTTGGAGAATTCACCCAACCGCGCCGTGGAACCGTTTTCGAATTCCACCTCAGCATAACTGTTGGCGGCGGTCGAAAGTTCAAAGCCTTCCTGGATGGGCGTATTCACCAGCGCCTTCGCCCATTCCGTGGAGGCGGGCCGTTTCACGCCCACAGTGCCACTCACATAGGCGAGGCGCACCACTCGGACGTGGGAAAGACCCTTTTGGGCGAACAAAGCTGTGGTAAGAAGGGAGAGCATGATGCTCCCGAAGACGAACAATGGGAACCCATGACGTAAGGCCTTACATCTCATATTGGCCTCCTGCCTGGAGATGGCACGATTATACGCCACATTAATCCGGGCTGCTTGATTATCTTGCCTTCCCGCCCAAATCATGGGACTCTGTGAAACCTTTGAGTCAGGCCGGCAACAGCCGTCAACCGTCTTCTCATGAACTCGCTCGCGCCAACTCGCGTTCGTTGGATATTGGTTGGCTGGATCGCTTTGATGGGGGCGCTCAGTTTTCTCGACCGCGTCAACATTTCCATTGCCGCACATTTCATCTCGCAGGATTTTCACCTCACGGACGTGCAGCTCGGCACGATCTTCAGTGCGTTTTTTGTCGGCTATGGACTCTTTCAAATCGCCGGGGGTTGGGCGGTTGACCGGCTCGGAGCGCGCCGTACCCTGGCTTTGGGCGCGGCGTGGTGGGCGGCTTTCACCGCCCTGACCGCCAGCTTTCCCGCCGGTATCGCGCAGGCATTCCTGATCATCTGGTCGGTGCGGTTCTTCCTGGGCATGGGGGAATCGGTCATGTACCCGAGTTCGAACCGCTGGGTGGCCAATTGGATTCCCACCGCCGAGCGCGGCCTGGCCAATGGCCTGATTTTCGCCGGTGTCGGTGCGGGTTCCGCCTTCACCCCTCCAATCATTCGCTACGTCATGGTGCACTTGGGTTGGCGCGCGTCCTTCTGGGTGTGCGCCCTGCTGGGACTCGCAGCGGGCGCGGTGTGGTACTGGATGGCGCGCGACCATCCCGACCAGCACTCTTGGCCGAATGAAGCCGAAAGGAAATGGATTCACCAGGGCATCCCCCAGCGCGACCCCCTCGAGGCGCCCCAATACTCGTGGCGCGTCATGCTCGCGAGCCAGGACGTTTGGGCCATCACCCTTAGCTATTTCTGCTATGGCTACACGCCCGCCATCTTCTTCACTTGGTTCTTCATTTACCTCAGCCGGGTTCGCGGCCTGAATCTGCAAACGGCCAGCTACTACGGCATGTTGCCGTTCATCGCCATGGCCTGCGGATCGGCGTCGGGAGGTTGGATTGCTGACGCCGTGTGCCGGCGATTCGGCCGGTGGTGGGGGCGCTGCGGCGTGGCAGCCTTCGGCATGGTGGTCGCCGGTCTCTTTATGGCCGCCGGCTCGCAAGTCTCCACCGCCGCGGCCGCCAGCGTGGTTTTGGCGGCGGGCGCTGGTTCGCTCTACATCGCCCAAAGCGCGTACTGGGCGCTCTCTGCGGACCTGGGAAAGGGTTCCTCTGGCTCGCTTTCCGGCTTCATCAACATGTTTGCCCAAGCCGGCGGGGCGCTCACCGCCATCACGACACCTGCCATTGCCGCGCACTTTGGATGGACCGCTTCCTTTCTGACCTCTGCCGCATTCTGTGTGCTCGGCGGCGCCTTGTGGCTGGTCGTCAATCCCAACCGACCGCTTGCTGTAAGAGATTAGGGATTCGGGGTCAGGGATTCGGGACTCAGCGTTAAGTATCTTACTTTTCAATTACATCACGGGGTAGTACCGATAAGTGGTTTGTTTTTCTTCAACATCACGGGATAGTGCCAAGTCAGTTTTTTTGAGTCATTTGTTTTCAGGAACATCACGGGATATACCTTCATTTTGCTATACGCACTTTCCCTCCACTGCCGAGCCATCCTTATGTTTGTTAACTGTCTTATTTTCAGTGACTTGATTTTTGAACCAACCATTAGAATTCCTTTGATTCTTCGCTAACATCCTGTTGTTTCATTGACATCACGGGGTAACAGTGGTTTGGCGTTTTTGCCCGCTACATAAGGCCCGCAGGCGCGGCCGGGCAATGCGGCAACGCGCATCCAAATTCTCTGCCGTCATTTCCAGATTTTCTACCAGGGGCATGGAAATCTCGCCTCAACTCCTCCCGGAAGGGGCCGGGTTCAGCGGCAACCGGGCGAGAGCCTCACTATCTAGTTTACATGTGGTCAATATCTTTGTCAAGACTAAAATAGCTACACTCTTAACCTAAGTTCAAAGACACAATGTCATAATTGGAGGTCACAGGTGGGGAGAGCCCTGTGTAGCGTAGACCGCCGCCTCGACCCTCGGGAGTGGTTCATGAGGCATAGCGGCGAGTTTACCTCGCCATAGGGCGGCGTAAAGCCGCCCCTAGGTCAAACCGCGCCTAGACCTCTGTGGGCCGTGCCTTTCGCTCTGGCTCTGCGATTCAGACAGTAAGAAACCAGGCTGGGCGGCCGACCAGCGCTCGGTCTGTCAACAGGTCTATCCGATCCGCCCGCACGGCTCTTGACGGCCTTTCCGACGGCCAGTTGTCCACC
>JBEKLF010000102.1:0-27369 GCA_050010335.1 Terriglobia bacterium | reverse complement strand
CTTTTCTCTCCAAAGCGGGGTAATTTCTCGTTGCACTGTTCTGTCCCTCCTCCGTTTGTGTCTAACCAACTTCAATCTAACGGATTAGAACGGAACAGTGCTCTCTAATTTCGTTTTTCAGGCTTAAGGTCCAGTGGGGCAGGCAGTTAGTGTCCAGGAAAGGGACTTGCAGGCGGTCGTCATTACCGTGGATTCGAACTGTCCGGTTCGCAATGATTTGAAAAAGATCACCGGCATCGCCATCGGAATTGGGCCAAGGCAATTCTTGGCTGACCTAATGGAGTGCCCATTGCCCATCATAAGAGGCGTTTGCGCATTCGAGCCTTTGGCACGCAGACAATATGAGCACTGCAGTCCAGATGGGCTGGAGTGAGTGATTCGCAGCCTGCACGAGGACCGAGGGTCGCCCTTGACTATCGGTTTTAAGTCCGCATGTCAATGACAGAAATTCGGGTTTCTCCCTCTTGCCAACAAATAGAATCAGTAGGATACTAGACGTGGCGCGTAATGGATAGGAGGGGCGATCGCAAGTTTTGGGCAACTAAATGACAAGGGCAGATCAGATTTTGCTTATAAGTTATTGAAAATACAGCATGGGCCCATAGCTCAGTTGGTTAGAGCGCCGGACTCATAAACGTCTTGTCAGGAGTCGGGTTCATGTGTTTTCAGCGATTTAGGCTGGAATTCGCAGGGCAAAATGGCCTTGTTCGGGCGTAGTCGGCAACATTTTGGGCAAGGAAATGGGCAAGGATTTCTGATGCCGTTTTTCCTGGATAATCCGCTAATCTTGCTTCGCCTCCGCGCCCGTTCTCTGTCAATGACGCTGCGACGCCGCTCTCACGGTGGCGTCCGAAGCCGGCCATCACTGACAGGCAGTGAGCTGCGGCGCGGCTCTGGTTATTCCGAGCAAAGTAAACTCCGGTTTGCTCGGCGCATGAATGCTAATGCGGCTTTATCCGCTCATCGATCCAGCCCGTTTATTTCTCGCTCAAGAGCCTTGAGACGCGAAACTATCTTGTCGAAGCCCGGCGGCTCAACGTCGAACATCCCGTTCTTGATCATTTGTCCAAAGTCGGCGTGGAGTGCACCGAGCAATGGTCCTTCAGGGGCGAGCCGCAACTCTCCTGCGAGGCACGCATCGTAGTTTGCGTGAGCTGTGTAGAAGAAGACCTTCTTGTGCTTTACCACGTCAGCGAGCAAGGCGCGGTTGGGCACCGATCTTTTGCCGATGTCGTGGTCGGCGAGCACCGCCACGTCGGACCAATGACGGGACAGGCGATTGGCATCCATCCGAGGTTCCGGTCGAAAGCATTCGACATGAATCAGTGTGGCTTTTTCCCAAAATGTCCGTAAAGGAGAAAGAACACGCACCTTCGCAGAAGGAAATTCCATTCCCTTAATCTCTTCGGCAAGGTACGGCCGAAGGGAATGTTCTTCATTCGGCTCGGTCGTATTACGTGCACCGAATTCAACGAGCACCGTCTCGCCATCCCGGTACACGGACGGATAGTAGATGCGCATACTCTCCCCATCTTCCGATAGCTCGACCGGCTTTTTGCGTTTGGCGATGGGCGCGAGGAGGTTTTCGAAATATGGCAAAACGACATCGTGCGTGTGTACTTTCAGCCGTGCTCTAAGCGTTTCACTGAATTTCTTTTGCTGCGTCCTGGAAAGTCCTGGTGTGAACGGGTCTATAGTGTCGTCGAGGGCTCTGTAGCTTATCGTGACATCAACGTCTTCAGAAAAGCGTCTAATCGCGTCAAACACCTTAGAAAGTGAAGTCCCTCCCTTGAACGCCATTGGGAGGCACTGCGGCATGGCAAAGAGATTCTGGAGCACCCAGCAGATCCAAACATCTTTTTCCAGGTGCTCCGGACGGCGGCCGAGCTTAGCCGCGCACGTTTGAATGATATTGGCCTGCTCTTCGGCGGGCAGGTGGAGGAAATCGTCAGGCACTAAATCCTCCTTGTTCGTGACGATGCAGAGTGTCAGCCATCCAACCGGGCATTGAATGAGCCTCCGCTTTTAATTGCTGAAAAGCCTCCGGCGATAGTTTCTCTCGAATCCTTTCGATGACACGTGGCGTAACCTGTGCCTCTCCCAAGTACCAGAGAGCGGCAAGGGCAAGACCGGAAGGCTGACCTGCCAGTGCCAGCTTGCGTGGCGGCGCGTGCTTGAATACTAGTTGTAGATTGCCGATCTTCATTTTCCGGCCAGGACCGCTGGTGTAGAAAACGGATTGCAATGGCATCTGTGTCGTCAGTCCAAGTAGTCGAGCCGCCTCAGCACCATGTACCTGTATCGTTTCTCCGTGAGCACTCGCAATCGCCTGAGCGACCTTGGCGGGTTCAGGCATGACTTGACCGACGTACTTGCTCCTCTTGGGCTGCACGAACACGCCACGCGCGATGCGAATGATTTGCCCCTGCTTAACCAGACGTGAGAGGGTCTGATCCAAAGCCGCCCGCCGCCCGAGGAGACTGAATTTTATCGAGGTAAAGGGTTCCCCAATCGGGATGTTTTCAATTTGCGTGCGAATCGCTTCAGCGATGGTCATGTTGCGCCTCTTTTCCGAGCCACTCATTATGTCAGAAACACTATACATTAATCTGACACACTTGTCAAGCGACACTCACACGCAGGAAACGGTATGTCATTTAATAACAGTTAGTTACGATCGGAGTGCTGATGGTAGTGGTTGATGACCTTCATGGCGATCTTGTCCACGGCTTATGACCTCAATCCTGTGCCCACGGACACGATCGGTCTCCACATCCCGAGTAAGCTCATACAGGCGAGGGGATCGCCTTCGAGAGCCAGAATGATTACCGCTACGGTAGACCGTGGGCCCTTAACTCCTGGATCGTCGCACACGGAAGTCACCCCCCAGTTGATCACGAAGGAATTCATGCGCACGCCTCACCGCAATTTGCGGCCGCACAGATTGTTCCGGCGCCGTCAGGGATTCGGCCTGTAAAGTCGCCACGCCGTCAACTGGCGTAGTCCGCTGCGGCCGACTGGATTCCGGTGTGGAAGGGCGTTTTTCATTCCAAATCCAACTTGCAGCAGAACCGACCTGCCAGGACACCTCTCACCCTAACCGCCAACAGGCGTGATAGATTACTCGCGCGCATGAGTGGGCCTAGCGATACCAGAGTCTTCATCTCCTATGCCCGAAAGGACGGAGCGGCGCTGGCCGCAGGGTCTGCAAGCGGACCTCTCTGCGAAGGGCTTCGACCCCTGGTTGGATACACAGCACCTCGCCGGCGGCGCGCGACGTGGCCCACCGAAATTGAGCGCGCGATCGACACATTCCAGTTGGTGTTGGCGCTGATGACGACCGGACCTTTGCCAATGGGGTACAGCTTGGCCGGTGACATCTGCCCCGTGCCGTCTCCGACCAGCACGGCTACAGTGGTCCGCACGTCCCAAGAAAACCCGTTGGCGACCGCATCGGCGTGCGCAGGCAAAAAGACACCAAGTAAGTATTGGGTACTGTTATAGGAGCAGCCGCAAGGGAGTCGCAGCAGCCTAGGGTTGAGAGACAAGCACAAGACTCTCTGAAGCTTGCCGCTGGCGAGATCGCGTCAACACCTCGGTTGTGAGGAGCTCAGCTTGCTTAGCTGTGAACAGCATGTTGCCAACCGCGGTGAACTTAAGATCGGCGTCCTGCCATCGCGGGCGCATGATCCCTTCTGGAGAGTGACTCGAGCTGCCCAGAAGAATGTGAGCAATCTCGTGTGCCATGGCGCGACCGAGGATTTGGAATTGTGGGACACGATGAAGCTCCACGAACTCTTTTACTCTCGCAAAAGAAACGGAAGCCAGGTTTCCCACGGCCACACCCAAGGCTCCCTCGGGAATGAATCCGGGTGTAGCCGTGAGGCGCGGGAGGATTCGCAGACCGACTGGAGAGACTCCTGGGGATTGCGTGCAGTTCACACCCTTTTGCTGCCGTCCCGCGCCGGGTAGGCAGTTGAGCCATTTGATCCTGATCCCAGCTTGGCGGAAGATCACAGATGCCTCAGCTTGGGCATGGACCCGGGTGGCATCTGGAATCTGGACATAGTTATAGACCCTGACTGCTATCGTCGGGTACCAAAAGGGGAGGCAGTTCGTAATCGAAGTCAAATGTCGGTAAGTCCGTTAAAGGCCGTCCAGCGCCGCCTCAAGGTCAGCCTTAAGGTCGTCCAGATCTTCGATCCCAGCGGCGTAGCGGATCAAGCCTTCGGGAATTCCCGCCGCGACTCGTTCCTCCGCACTTAGCTCCACATGGCTGGTCAGGGCTGGAGGGCCGATAATGGTTTCAACTTGGCCGAGGTTGGCAGCCATGAAAGCGTAGCGCAAGCGGGGCAAGAAGCGGCCCACAGCCTCCACCCCACCTTTAAGTTCGAAACTCAAAACGCCCCCGAAGCCACGCATCTGTCTTTTGGCAATCGCATGACCGGGGTCGCTCTCCAAGCCCGGGTAATAGACCCGTTCTACCTTCACCTGCCCATTAAGAAAGCATGCCAAGGCCAAGGCGTTTTCGTTTTGTCGCTGCACGCGCAATCCCAGGGTCTTTAAACTGCGAAGCAGCACGTGGGCAGCATGGGCGTCAAGAGATGGGCCAACAATTTCGCGATAGTGATAGATCTTTTCTACCAAGTCCTTGCGGCCACAAACAACTCCGCCTAGGACATCCCCGTGACCGCCCAGGAACTTGGTGGCGCTGTGAATCACGAGATCGGCCCCGAAGGCGACGGGGTTCTGGTTGATAGGTGTGGCAAAAGTGTTGTCGACGACAGCGACTGCTCCAGCTTTGTGAGCTGCCCCGATCACGCGTTCCAGGTCCAGCACCTTTAGTGTGGGGTTAGTCGGCGACTCTAAATATACTAAATCGCATCCTCGGCCGATCGACGCCTCGAGTGCTTCATGATCGTCCGTATCACAGACCTCGCAGATCACTCCGAAGCGGGGCAGTATCTGCGTGAAAATCAGAAACGTGCCACCGTAGGTGTCGCGCACGGTTACCGCACGTTGCCCAGGACTGAGCAAGGCAAAGAGGGTCGTGCTGATCGCCGCCATGCCAGTAGCAAAACTGGTGGCGCTCTCGGCTGCTTCAAGGGCTGCCACTGTCTCCTCGAACAGCCGGGTCGTGGGATTAGAATTGCGGCTATAGATATCACCGGGGGCTTGATGCAGCGCTACCGCCTGCCAGGTCTTCGGATCCTCAAAGGCAAACGCTACGTTTGAGACAAGAGGAGGCACAATACAGCGCGGGCTGGGACCACCGTGTCTCCCATAATGGACTGACCGAGTTGATGAACCTTCATCCTGAGGCATTCTAAAATCTCCTTTTCAGAGTAATCTCTTTTCCTGGTGAAACTTAGACCTTGGACCAATGACGAATCAACGAGGATGTGCATTCTGGTAGCCCAACTTCTTCGGTGTACATTTGCGTCAATCCAAGGATGGCTACTTGATTGCGACCTAATCTACCTCACTGCTCATGACACGCTTCAAACAGCGCCTGGAGGTTTTCAAACGGCACCGACGGGACTACCAAGTTGGCAGGTGATACGACGTAACCATTTCTAAAAGGACGACCCAGCGTCGCGATAGCCCCACGGACCATGTGCTTGACTTCTTCGGCAGTGCAGTTTTCTAGGCGTTGGGCATCGATTCCGCCACTGAACGATGTCCTTCCGCCGAACTTCCTTGCCACCTCGTTCAGATCCATCGCTCCGGGTTGTATAGGGTCCACCACGTCGACGCCTAGGTCAATCAAGTCTGGAATAATGTCCATAATGTTGCCGCAGCTGTGGAAGAAGACGCCCTTTCCAAAGCGGTGAATTTCCTCAAAGATGCGCCGGTAATGAACCTTGAAATATCTTCTCCACATTTTTGGTGAGATCATGATCCCAGTCTGTGAACCCCAATCATCGGTGAGGTATATGGCGGAAACATTCGTCTTTCCCCATTCTCGGATCAGCTCGATCAAGTAATGCGTAAGGGCTTCACATAGACGACAGATTTCAGTCTCGAAGGTGCAAAGGTCAGCCAGAACGTTTTCCATACCTCGCAAGGCGTGAAGCCGCTCGAAAAGCGCCATATGAATTGCGCCCACGCAGTATTTAGTTTCCCCATGAATGGCCAGCGCGCGTAGCGCGCTGTCTAACCGGCCGGACGCGTGGGGATCTGGCATTCGGTTCGCCAAGTAATCATCAAGTTGGGACCAATCTCTAATCGGGGTTTGGACAGGAGTGGCGCCTACTCCCCCAAACGCATGTCCCCAGCGGGTGCCCCACTCGTCAGTCCACTCACCAGCCTGCATCAGCGCCTGAAGACTGCTAATGTGATCCTTCTGGTTGGGTGTTTGGTACCCAATCGTGAACTCATAGGCTTGGACAAGTACCAAGTCGTCAGGGAACAGGCAGAAAAGATCGGCAAGGGCATCGCCGTACCGAA
This sequence comes from Terriglobia bacterium, assembly GCA_050010335.1. Classification (GTDB taxonomy): domain Bacteria; phylum Acidobacteriota; class Terriglobia; order UBA7540; family UBA7540; genus Bog-366. Next base: position 20,919 of record JBEKLF010000102.1, on the reverse strand, counting down.
TGATCACGTCCATCGACAGCCGATTCAATCGAACAGGACAACGTTGCGCTCCTGCTCTGCTGATCGCCTTCTTAACTGATTCCTTGGTCGCGGGATTTGCCAATTGGGCGACGTTGACCCGTTCTTCGAAGCGGGACACTATCGCCTGCATTTCACTCAAGGGGAGCGTGCGATAGTCCGCCACCCGTCCGTAACGCTCGAAGACCTCTGTTCCCATGTTCGTGGCTCCTTAATTGTCTGACTCAGAGTGCGTATGCACTGGCCCCCCATTAGGGCCGCCTATGCGCTTTCTGCCAGAGCCGATTTCGCCGATACGGGAGAGATCGGACCGAGCAGGAACCAAATGACCGCAGTGCACACCAATGGCAATAGACCAAAACCAATAAAGACTGGTACATACGAATAGTGGTCAATCACCCACCCGGTCGCCAGGGCGAAAATCATACCGCCGAACCCCGAGCCTAGACTGGAGAATCCATAGACTGAGGCGACGACGTCTTTCGGGAAAACATCGGCGGGAAATGCCAGTATATTTGCGCCAGCACCCGTATACCCCACCATAGCCAGCGACACCAGCGCGATGGAGAGACGAACATCAGCCACTGTCGCAATGGGAATGGCGGACATCATGAGCACGGCAAAGACTGTAACGGCGGATTTCCGCGCAACTGACAATGAAACTCCCCGCCGGATCAGAAGCGCCGACAGTCCACCTCCTAGCAGATTGCCCACAGCTGCAACAAAGAAAGGGATCCATGCATACTTGCCAATAGCTGCCATGTCAAAATGACGAACGCGCTTCAGATACTCAGGGAACCAGAATATGTAGAAGTACCAAACCGGGTCGATAAAGATTTTGGAGAGGGTAAAAGCCCATACGAAGCGCGTGCGGAGTAGCTTGAGTATAGGTATCCGGCTTGCTGCCTGCGGTCGTTCGACCTCGACGGGAGTGTGATAGATGGTTAACCAACAAAGTAACCAAACGAAACCTGCCGCTCCGACAAAGAGGAAGGCATACTGCCATCTAAACTTGAGAACTATCCACACGACCAAGGGCGGAGCTAAGATGGCACCCACAGACGAACCGCTGTTGAAAATTCCCGAAGCAAAGGCGCGTTCTTCGGCTGGAAACCACTCTGCCACTACTTTCACGCCGGCAGGCCAGTTCCCCGCCTCACCCATTCCCAGGAGAAAGCGACCGATACCGAGGGACAATGGTCCCCTCGCCAACGCGTGCAGCATGGCGGCCGCCGACCACCACGCCATGGTAAATGCATATCCTGCACGTGTGCCCAGTCGGTCGATGATGGGGCCGGAAGCCCCATTCATGATCGTATAGGCCAACATGAAGCCGAAAATGATCTGCGAGTAGGTCATATTGCTCATGTGGAAACGATCAATCAGGAGCGGAGCCACAACGGACAAGGTTTGCCGATCAAGATAGTTTATGACTGTCGCCCAGAAGACGAGGGCGATCATGATCCATCGCATGGGTGAGCAGTTTTTCCTCATTGGCCCGGATTCACTCGCAGCGCATAATAGACTTCCCCGCGGGGCACGGTCGCTCATCCTAGCCTCGACGCTTCCCCCGCTTCGGACTTTGCCCTCCGCGCAGCAGCGTCAGCAGGAAGGCAAAACTCCTTCGCAGCAGTTCCAGCAGCGTCTCTTGGTAGGCCGCTTCCAACCCCGGATCTATATAAGTGATCCGCCTTTTTCCCTCAGCGGCAGCGAGCGTGCGACTAAGTGAGAAACTGCCTACCTAGCACGGATGCCGTAACGACACTTGCGCCCGGTAGGAGTTCGCGGCGGGTAATATTCTTCACAGCCTGACCGGTGGTTCGGTTTTCTAAGGTAAGTTCGAGTCCTTGCGCCTACCAGGGTAGAAGTAATATAAATCCTCCGTGTGGCTGCGACAGTTGACCACCTTGAACCTTAAGAGTTTGTTCAATCTGATTCTATTCAGCTCAAACCATCAGGAAGCCACCGTTCACTTCAACTACCTGTCCCTGGATGAAAGACGCACCCTCTGAGCACAGGAAAACAACCACATCGGCAACTTCCTCGGGCTTTCCGATACGGCCCATGGGTGTGGCGGCGGCGCAAGCTTGGAGCGCCTCCAGCTTAGAAAAGTTGCGGTGATAGTTGGTGTCGATGGTCCCGGGTGAAACGGCGTTGGTACGAATTCCGTAAGGAGCAAACTCTCGCGCCAGGCCTTTGGTGAACGTCGACATCGCCCCTTTGGCAGTCGAGTAAGCAAGTGCACCGAGCCCTCCTCCAAATCGCGCCGCTGCAGATGAGATATTGATCACCACACCCTTTTTGCGCTCTACCATCTGGGGCAGGACTGCTTGTGTGATAAAGGCCGCGCTAGTGAGATTGAGCGTCAGAACCTGATTCCAGAGGTCTTCCGTAAACTCAAGAAAGCGGGTTCTTTTGATCAAAGACCCGGCGTTGTTCACAAGAATGTCAATCGCTCGCCCGGTTTTGCGGACTTGCTCGATCAGGCACCGAATGCCTTCCATCCGATTGAGGTCTGCTTGAAGCAGCAATCCGTCCCCGGATGCGTCGCGGATTCTCTGCAACACCTCCTCGGCTCCCTCCTGATTGTGATGGTAATGAACTAGCAAAAAAGCGCCACGCGACCCCAAGGCGTACGCTGTCTCAGCCCCGATGCCACTACTCGCACCCGTCACCAGTGCCGTCATCCCTTGGAATTCCATCTGCTCGTTCATATCTGATCTCCTCTATTCGTATTCGCGCTCTAAGTTAGTCGCAGTCGCAGCAGCCACCCTCCAGCCCAGTAGACAGGATGGGACAACGCCGAGGGAGTCAGAACCCCCAAGGCTGGCTTGCCAGGAACGGGAAAGGATTTCATGTCCGACGATCTGTTTGGTGTGGCCAACCTAGCATTGCTCTGCTCAGTGCTTCGCCGACCACCTTTGCATTAATCGTGGTTGCCCAACCTCTCCTCTTTAAGCCGACGCTCGCATTCGTTCACGCAAGCCTCACCTGTATCGTTTCCCGCATTACAATGCTGGGCACTGTCACTTCCACCCAACCTCCTCTCTCTTGCCAGGTCACATTGCCTTCTTCCCACAGGAGAGACACTCCCTTCGCCCGCCGCTTCTCCGGCAGGCGAATGCGGACCTTCAGGTTCGTCATGGGCAGGAACGTTTCCTGCGCCAGCAGTTTCTTCCAGATGCTCCCGCGGTCCACGAGCAGATGCAGCAACACCGCATCCTCTGAGGTCGCGTACTGCGCCATCAGACCCGCTTGATAGCCCCCTTCTACCTCATAAGTTCGCGCGCTGCGGAGGAATGGATCTAGCAGCAAAGCCATGTAGGTGCGCAATTCCTCATTCAAGGTCTCCGCATAGATCGCCTCCAGCCCCGACCCAATATAAATGGCTTCGCCCTTCCCCTGTTTGTGCCGCACAATGGCGGGGCCCAGCTTTCGCCGGTGCCCACGGTCATGGGTTTCCGCCGCCACCTCCGCATCGCCCTCAACTTGAAACCGCATCACCTGGGGATCCTGCGGAACAACCTTCCCCGAAGGGAGCAGGCGCAAGTAAAGATCTGGAATCTCCACCGGTTCGCTCGACTCTAGCCTGACGCCCAGCAGCTTTCCCAGCCCAAGGCTGCTCCTTTCCCGGCCATATTCGTCTGCCACCGCAGTCAGATGTGTGGCCACCAAAAACCCACCGTTTTCCACGTACTGAGTGAGCGACTCGCATTGTGCCTCGCTCAAGCAGGGTGCATTGGGCACATAGACCATTCGGTACTTGGCCAACTCCTCGCCTCGCATCTGGTAGTCCAAAAACGGTTGCACGTCATATCCCAGATGCTTCAGCAACAAATAAGCTCCTTGATAGTAGTTCTGATTCGCCATCCAGTACTTGCCTGGGTACCAGTCGATCGATTGCGAGGGCACCAGAACCGCTGCCGACGGCGCGGGCCGTACCGACCCCAACAAGGCGGCGTGCCGCTCGAAGAAATCAAAAACCGCTTTGATACGCCGCCCTTCACCATATGCCAGCGGTTCTTGCGGCAGGTAGAAGAGCCGATCGAGTCCCCAGTAACACACTCCCGCCTGCCCCGCCACCGCCATCGTCCCATCCAGCCCCAGCTCTTCCCCTTCCACCGGGTGGCTATACCAACCCCGCACTGTATCGTCCCGCATATGCTCACGGTTGTATTCAGTATGCGAACCTACGTATGTCCAAATCACCTTGCCAGTGGAGTTTCCTAACTGCAGGTTCAACAGCTTTTCCTCGGGCGACCGGGCAGCCTCGAACATGAAACCATCGACAACCGTGAATCCCAGCGCCCGCCACTCGTGCTTAGTAAGAAGCCCTGTGTCGTTGTAAAGGACCGGCACATCCCGCTTCTGATAGATCATCTCGCGAATCTCTCCGAGAAGCCCCACCGCGACGTCACCCGCCATCCACTTTCGGTATTCGATCTCCTCTTCCAGCGTCATACCTTTATCTTGGTTGGGAACGCGCTTGCCGTGGGCTTTTTCGTATGCAGCCTCGCAGTAGCGGCAATGGCAGAAATCCTCGGCGCAATCCATCCCCTGATAGGGGCCATCGAAGTACATCAGGTCGACGGGATACTGGGTGAGCACCTCCCCGACCATCGCCTTGATCACCTCCCGAAAGGGGGAGTTCAAGCATCCTTCGTAGAATTCCGTCCAACCATAGTGCCGGGTGACCATCGGCCGACCGTCGGCGTAGCGTTTCATCCAGTCCTGATAATCGGGGTTATTCGAATGAACATCCATAAAGGGGTGGTTGAGGGGATTGTAAGCAATGACTTTCAAACCGGCATCGTGAAACAGCTCCACCGTCTGCTTGAACGGATCGCTATCACCGAGCTCGGGATGAATCGGGTATTTGGTCTTGGTCGGAAAGTAGGCGTAATAGGACGCTGCCGGATAACGAATGGCTTCGGCGTTGAGCCGGCGGGTAATGGAAAGCGCTTTCTCCGGGTCATACTCATAGGAAGGGTAGAAAGGCGGATTATAGCCTTCCGCCAGGATAATTCGGGCCGTGCGAATCCAGTCAGGGGAGGAAACCGGCGCTCCCTCACGAGAATCCCATGCGGCAAGCCCCCTGCCAACCTTCACCCCACCCATCGCAGATGTTGCTAGGCCGAAGCCGGTACGCTTCAATAATTCACGGCGGTTCATAACAGTCATTGCCCCCCTCTACGGTGGACCTCACCGAATGGCAAACAAGATTCGCGTTCTACAAGTTTTACCCCAAGCGTGCGATGCTCCGGCGCCCAGTGCCCCTCACAACCGATATGGCTTAACAGAACATCAACCGCTGCCTGACCTAGGCCGTATCGGGGCTGATCGATGCTGGTTAACGGCGGGCCCGTTAACGCCGCGAACTCAACATTGTCGAAACCTACCAGCGAAATGTCTTGCGGAATCCGCACCCCCGCCTCAATGGCCGCCCGGATGGCCCCGAAAGCCACCGCATCGTTACAAGCAAACACCGCACTGACGTTGCGGCGGTTTATTAGCAACCGCTTCATCATCGCGCATCCGCCCTCGTAGCTATGGTGACCCCGGATGACGATAGCTTCCGGCTTCGCTTCTGAGGAGTTCACGGCTTTCAGAAAACCGTTAGCACGATCAGCCAGATTGCCGTGTTTGCGCGAGCCCGAGAGGTGAGCCATCACTTGATGGCCGAGATCCACCAGGTATTTCCCCGCCAGAAAGCCCCCCTGAAAGTTGTCGGCTGTGACCGTCGAGAATCCATGCACGTCCTTGGATCGGCTGAGCAAGACAATCGGTACGCCACAATGGCTCAGTTCATCTTGGACTCCCGGGCTCAACTCGAGCACCGAGTTCATCAGAATCCCATCCACTCTCTTGGCAAGAAGGGAACGCAGATAACGCATCTGCTTGAGCCGGTCCATGTCGCTATTGCAAAGCAACAAATCGTATCCAGCAGCCGAGGCTGCGTCCTCCGCTCCGCGCGCCAGCTCGGAGAAAAAGGGATTGCGAATATCGCTGATGATCAGGGCCAGCGTCGACGACTTTCCTGTTGCCAACCCTTTGGCCAATTGGTTCGGGTGGTAATTCAGTCGCTGGGCAACTGCCACTACCCTCTGCCGCGTTTCGTCCCGGATGCCATAGCCACCGCTGAGCGATCGCGAAACCGTGGCAACATCGACACCACATTCCTTGGCGATATCCTTGAGTGTCACCCTGACACCGGCAAACGTTGGTTGAACAACTGCGTTGTCTTTGGCGGTTTCCATGTTACCTCGTCGAGGTTGTACAGAATCTGTAGGATTGCACTAAAGCCATGTTCTCACACAAATCTCGGGTCCTACTGTTTGTCTGGATAGCAACCGGCGTGCTGATAAAGGCGCAGCTACAAAAGCCCACTGGTCGCAATGGGCTTAAGCCCGCGTCGTATTCACGGAAAGCAGGCCACCCTTCAATTGATTCTGCCGCTTTCGCCGCCCGTAAAACACCTTCCGAAATGACCTGAGCCGCTAACGAGCCCATAACAGAAATGTCAAGTTCTGACTTCAGCCTATTTGTAGAAATGCCGAAGGTTGAGTCACCATCACCCAATGTATGATAGGGGCTAATGGTGCGGGCGGCACTCGTACTGGCCAAGATGGCGATCTTCGTTATCGCCATCTTGTTGAAGTCAGCATTCGTAGCAGCCACTGTCGGTCTGTATTCCGGAATAACTGGCCCTTCTTCGTGATAAGTTTCTTTTCCGGGTTGGCTCAACCCGAGCTGCTTTCGGTTTTCTGCATTTTCTCCCATGCTCGACCTCTTTTCCCTCCATACGATTTCGATCCCTCCACCCACTTCGTTCGGAGAGCGATCGACTGCACTCACCCAGACATCCGGGCTGGCGGCGTTATGTCTAACCCAGATCCACCCGCACGGCTTCATACACATCCACTTGGGGCACGGTCAGTTCTACCCAGCCTTCCCGCTGCCCCCACTTCGGGATTCCCGCCCCACGCAGCAGAGTGACGGACTTCACCTCCCGGCCTTGCGGCACCCGAATACGTACCTTCACGTCCGGGACCGGCAAATAGTCTTCCCGCACCAGCGACTGTTTCCAGACGTTTCCCGTGTTGGCCAAAAGATACAGCAGCAACGTGTCTGCCGATGCCATGTACTGCGGCATCACGCCAAGCCGAAAAGCCACCTCGTAAGTCCGCGCTTCCTTCAGAATGGGATCCAGCAGCGAGGCAAAATACGTCCGCAACGGCTCCAGCAGCGTCTCCTCATAGATCGCTTCCAGTCCCGACCCGACGTAGATCACCCACCCCTTCCCCTCGCGCCGCTTCACTATAGCCGGCCCCAGAGTGCGGCGATGCCCTCGGTCGTAAGTCTCTCCCAAGACCTCCACCCCACTCCCCACAACCTGGAACATCATCACCTGCAGGTCTTGCGGAATCATCATCCCAGAAGCCAGGGTCCGCAGGTATAGGTCTGGAATCTCCACCGGTTCGGTCGACTTCAACCGTACTCCCATTAACTCCGCCAGCCCATAGTTGCTTCGACCCCGCCCGCATTCATCCGCTACCGAGGTCAGATGCGTCGCCAGCAGCGTGCCCCCCTTCCTCACATAATCGCTCAGCAGCCCGCATTGAGCCTCGCTCAAACAGGCCGCGTTGGGAACATACACCAGCTGGTATTTCTCCAGTTGCTTCCCCGTCATCTGATAGTCCAGAAACGGCTCCGCATCGTAACTGAGGCTCTTCAGAACCTGGTAGGCTCCCTGGTAGTAGTTCTGATAGGCGCCCGGCACGAATTTCTCTCCCCGGTACCAATCAACCGTCTGTGACCCCACTAGAATCCCCGCTTGCGGCACCGCCTTTACCGATGCCAACAACACCTGGTGCCGGCTGGTGAAGTCAAACGTCTCCTTCACGTACCGCCCCTCTTCAAACGCCAGCGGCCCGTCCCCTTGGTAGAAAAATCGCTGCATCCCCCAGTAGCAAAAACCGGCCCCCGCCGCGGTCGCTACCGCTCCGTCCAGCAGCACCTGCTGACCTCCGAGCGGATAGCTGTACCAACCTCGCATGGCCTTATCATTCATATGCTCCCGGTTGTACAGGGTATGCGAACTGAGGTATGTCCATATCACCTTCCCCGTTGATTGCCCCAACTGGAGGTTAAAGAGCTTCTGCTCAGGCGTATCTGCCGCCTCGAACATGAAGCCGTCAAAAACCCGAAACCCACGCGCCCGCCACTCGTGCTTAGTAAGGAGCCCCGTGTCGTTGTAAAGGACCGGCACATCCCGCGTTTGACGAATCATCTCGCGGATCTCCCGCATGAAGCCAACGACCACATCTTCTGACATCCACTGTCGATATTCGATCTCTTCTTCCAATGTGTTGCTCCCGCCCTGCAATGGGATACTTTTCCCCCGCGCTTGCGCATAGGCCGCCTGGCAATAGCGGCAATAGCAAAACTGCTGCGCATGATCCATACCCTGATAGGGTCCGTCGAAATACATCACCTCCGCCGGGTAGTTGGTAAGCACCTCGAGCACTCTTTCCTTGATTACCGCGCGATAAGGGGAATTGAGACAGCCTTCATAATATTCGGTCCAGCCCAGGTGGCGAGTCGTGAGCGGCCGCCCGTCTCTGTCGCGCTTCACCCAGTCCTGGTAGTTCGGATTGTCGGAATGAACATCCATGAAGGGATGGTTGAGCGGATTGTAGGCGACAACCTTAAGGCCTGCGTTATGGAATAACTCCACGGTGCGGCGGAACGGGTCGCGAGTGCCCAACTCAGGATGAACAGGGTATTTGGTTTTGGTCGGGTAGTAGGCGTAATAGGAGGCTGTCGGGTATCGTATGGAGTCAGCATTCAGCTGCAGTGCAATATCAAGCGCCTTCTCCGGCTCGTAGTCAAACGAAGGGTAAAACGGAGGGTTGTAGCCTTCCGCGATCACGATCCGCGCCGAGCATATCCACTCATACGCCGTTCTATCGCTCGCGCTCATGGGCTCACTGGTAGCTTGAGTGCCGTCAAGAAAGCAGCCACCTAACATGGACCCAGTCGTAATGACGCCTGCTTGCTGTAAGAGCTCGCGGCGGGTAATTCTCCTCATGGCCACCTCCGATCTGTATGGGGCACTGATCCAAGAATGGAAGTTCTACTATTAGCCTGAGTTTCAAAGGGCCCATGACTCCACACCCAACTCCCCTGCCGGCTTGTAAACAGGCACAAGGTCTAGCTCGGGACAGCGGGATAGCTTGCCGAACCCAAGACCCAGGTTGCTTGGTGCAGAGGGAATTGCCTCCAGCCAGCGCGTGCTCGAAGGAATCAAGCCTCACGCAGGAACGTTATCCATGAAACTCCCAGCTACGGCACTTATCGATCTCGGAGCGGCTGCGATTGATGTAGTGCACCAACTCTTCCATGCCATACTGCCGCGCCAGTTCCCAAGCACTGACCCCCGGTCGCTTCGCTTTCAGCACGAACCATCCTTCCATCGGCATCCACTTCTCCTGGGCAACGTCGTCGCCATGTTCCTTCAGCAGCTTGTCGCGCTTCCCAGGTAGATTCAGGTCCTGATGAAAGATGCATCGGTCCAAGTCAAGCGTGATCCGGGTGATGTTGACGCCATTGCCCTGATTGTTCTCTTCGTGCATCAGTCGCTCTCCATCGATATCGAAGACGAGGCAATCCGGAACCCGCGTCGCACTGACAATATAGTAATTATAGGTGATTGCCCATGCCTGCAGCGACCGGCCCGCCGAGTACGCACTTGGCCAGACCACTAGTTCGGCCCCCAGGTTCGCCATGCGCTCCCACAAGGCGTTCCAGTTCACATCAAAGCAAATTGCAAAACCGATTCGTCCAAAATCCGCCTGGTGGACCGTGACTCCTTCACCTGGGAGCACCGGCATCTGCGGGGGTTGAATCATACTTGTTGTAAATGTTCGCCACTTGGCCCTTGCGGTCCAGCAATACCGCTGAGTTGTATCGCCGCTCACCCTCTTTGCGATCGATGGGGCAAACAACGTACGTCTGATGTTTCTGGGCCAGACGCGCGATAGTCGTGATCGTCGGACCCTCCAGCGTTTCCAGGCTATTAGCGTCCTGGCCTTGGCACAGTTCCGGTAAGATGATGACGTCAGTCCCGCGCGCTCCCTCCTTGTCCACCAACCCAGCGATTTCGTCGAGCGAACGCGGATGGGGAGGAGCACCGATGTCGGGCAGATGCACCGGGGCCAAGCCGATACTGACAATCCGAACGGGACGCCCAATCATATCCCCCGAAGCAGCGATCGGGGCTGCCCCTGGCTCTGTTGCCGATTTCGCATTGAGGTCCGTGATTCCCAGGCCGGCTGCCAAAGTGGTCATCCCCACGGTTGATGCCTTTACAAACTGTCTTCTGTCCATTTTGGCTCCTCCTTGATAATGCAAACGGTTGCAAGGTAGCACAACTGATTCATGAGGTCAATCTAGATTCGATGACGGGGTAAGGCCGGAAACTTTTTTCTTGACACGGCATTTTTTGAGTGTTATCCCTTAGGCCTGATGCCACTCCTACCGTAGCAATAGGTCGAGGTCGCCCCCTCGGTTTAGCGCAGGGTTGGTGGGATTGGTGAAAGTGTTGCAAGCGCTTGCAAGTTGAATGTCCTGGCCGATCCGAATAGGTCAGTCGGCCGAAAATTGAAAACGAAAAATCCGGTTAGGGGGGTCCACACGCAGTGGGTGGGAAACAAGGTCATCCAGATCAGCTCTCGTCCAGCGCTTCCGTGAGGGTCGACTCCCTGGAACCGCGGGGCACCCCCGATGGTTGCCTGTTTCTCGTGCGGGAGACGGACCAGGAATAAACCTCATGTTCGCACTGTTGCTACTGGCGGCGAGTATCAGTTGGAACTTTGAGGGTGGCAGCCTTGATCACGTTGACGTGATCTCTCCGACGCACTTTCGCTGCGGCATCAAAGGTCAAATCGATCAGGACCAGCGCAACCGCCAGGCAAGCTGGTATTACTTCCGTCTGGACAACGCCGCCGGCCGCCAGGTCGTCATTGATCTAGTTAACTTGGCGGGAGAATACGACTTCCGGCCGGGGAACCTCGCCATCAACCAGCACACTCGTCCCGCCTATTCGTACGACCGCAAGAGCTGGAAGTACTTTGCTGACGATGAGGTGGAGTGGAACAACCAGGAGGCCTCCCTACGCTTGAAGTTACGTCCGGAGCGAAACAGGGTCTGGATCGCCCACATCGTTCCCTACCTGCAGTCTGATTTAAGCCGCCTGCTGCGGGAGATGCACGGAAATCCCTACCTTCTCCGCGAAGTCATCGGGAAGTCCGTGCAGGGCCGGGACCTGCTGCTGTTAACGGTCACGAGTTCGCGAGCCCCGGAAACATCGAGGAAGGTCATCTGGCTGATGGCCCGCCAGCATGCCTGGGAGGCGGGGACATCCTGGGTAGTCGACGGAGCGCTGCGCTATCTGCTTTCTTCCGATCCCCAGGCCATTCAGTTGCGGAACGCGTATGTCTTCAAGATGTTGCCAATGTGTGATCCGGACGGGGTGGTCCGGGGCGGCGTTCGGTACAACCTGCACGGGTACGACCTTAACCGGAATTGGGACGCCTTCGATGCGAAGCTGATGCCCGAGATTTTTGCCGAGCACCGGGCAATCATCGCATGGGTAGATGCCGGCAATCGTATCGATTTCTTCCTCAACCTCCACAACACGAACGAGGACTATCTCGAAGGGCCACTTTCGGAGGGTGGCCCCAACCTGCGTCAGCTCGGCGAGCGTTTTGCTCGCTTATTGTCGGATCGCACCAGCTTCTACTCGCCCTCAGGACCGCGCGATTCTTTGCCCCCCGGAGTCCTGTTCACGAGGGGGAGAATTTCAGCGGATCCATCGCTGTTTCGAGAGCGTAAACTTCCGGCTTTTCTTCTCGAACTGGGCGTGCAGTACAACCCGAGCCTGAAGCGCCTGCGGACGGTTGAGGACTGGCGCGACTTCGGCCGCGCGCTGGTCCAGGTTTTGGGAAAGTTGCAGGAAACCACTGATGATTGATCCCGACAAACCGTGGGATTTCGGAATCGCAGGATTCCGGGATGGGCCGCGATGCGGCAACCTCAGTTCGCTGCTGGGGGCCGAGTCGGAGCAAAGGTTTGCAGTTCGTTTAGAGTTGGTAGTGTCAAAAGTTCAATGAAAACTCCACGAAGAAACGCTGAATTGAGGATGAGCAGAAAGGCTTCGGCGGGGAGTGCCACATCTGCAAAGGAGAGAGTTATGAAACGCCTATTCTACGTGAAACAATGGTTGTTTGAGCTTGTCGTACTGTCGCTGATAGCAACGGGCCTGCAGGCGCAATCATTTACGGCTCTCAACGGTACCGTTAGGGATCCGACCGGTGCCGTCATCCCAGGTGCCACCCTAACACTTGAAAACGTTGATACTCATGTCCGCCGCACTGCAATCTCGGACGAAAGCGGACGTTATGGGTTTGCGCAGGTGGCCCCTGGAAACTACACGATTATTGCCAACGCGCAGGGTTTCGCCAGCGTGAGGATCGACAACGTCAGTCTGTATGTCAATACTCCGGCAGAGATCGGTGTCAACTTTAAACAGGTGGGGTCCGTGACACAGAGCATCACCGTCAAGGCAGAACTAGCCCCTGTCCCCACCGACGCTTCCCTCGGCAACGTCGTGGGCACGCGAATGATAAATGAGTTGCCGCTGGAGGGGCGTAACGTCCCGGGTCTCCTTTCGCTTCAACCGGGCGTGACGTTTATCGGAGGAGACACGAGCGATACCCGCAATGGCTCGGTGAATGGCGGCAAGAGTGACCAGGCGAATGTCGTTCTTGACGGCATCGACGTCAACGACCAAGTAAATCGGCTGGCATTTACAAGCGTTCTGCGGGTGACGCTGGACTCGGTCCAGGAATTTCGCGTAACGACGACGAATGCAAATGCGGATCAGGGGCGAGGCTCCGGCGCCTACATCGCTCTGGTAACCAAGAGCGGGACAAACGCGCTCCACGGCTCGGCATACGAGTATAACCGAAATACGATCTTCACCGCTAATTCGTTCTTCAACAACTCTGCAGGGGTCCCTCGTCCAGCGCTGAATCGCAACGTTTTTGGCGCATCACTCGGCGGCCCGGTGATTAAGAACCACTTTTTCTTTTTTCTGAATTACGAGGGCCGGACCGACGCCAGTGACGATTCAATCTTACACGTGGTCCCGTCAGCCGACTTACGGCAAGGGATTCTGCAATACGTGCGCCAGGACGGGACGGTTGGCGCGCTCAGCCCTAGTGACGTCAAGAGCATCGATCCGGCCGGGATTGGTCCTGACCCGGCAGTGTTAAAGATGTTTCAATCCTACCCGCAGCCGAACGATTCGACAGTCGGTGATGGCCTTAATGAGCTGGGGTATCGTTTCGTGGCTCCGGTCCCCCTCCGCTGGAACACCTATATTGCCAAGTTCGACTACGCCGCCGGCAGGCACTCCTTGTACTGGCGCGGCAATCTGCAAGATGATAAATGGTCATCGGATCCTCAGTTTCCTGGCCAAACGGGGCAAGAGAATTACAATCTTTCCAAGGGATATGCGATAGGCTACACGAGTGTCCTGCGACCGAACCTGGTTGCCACATTCCGCTACGGGCTGACTAGGCCGGGCTATGGGATGACCAACGTGGAGCCGGCAGCGATGGTTACGTTTCGGGGGATTGACAGCCTCCTCAACCAGGCGACGGGCGCCTCCGACATCGTTCCAGTGAACCAGCTGACCCAGGATCTCAACTGGGTTCATGGCAGCCATACCATTCAGGTCGGGGGTACCGAACGGTGGATACGGGATAGGTCGCAAAACTTCGGTAACTCCTTTTCCGCTGCGGAAGGAGACTCTACATGGATGGCGTCATTAGGTTTACAGGCAGGCGTGCCGGATATGGACCCGTCCTTCTATAGTGCTTTCAATGACGCAGGCGTGGCTGCGTTGGGCATCATCACAAGAGTGACATCGAACTACAACTATGACATCAGCGGCAATGTGCTCCCGCAGGGTGTCCCGGTGGGACGTACGTTTGCCGCCAACGAGTACGAGTGGTACGTGCAGGACACTTGGCGCGCGACGCATGCGCTGACCATTACGGCTGGGGTTCGTCACTCGCTGATGCCGCCTGTGTACGAAGCGAATCACCAGCAAGTCTCAATCCTTCCGAACCTCGTCCAGTGGTCTAACGAGCGGGAGCAGCTTGCCGCCCGGGGCCTTTCGCAGGCTGCCGTAGCACCGATCGAGTATGTCGCAGCGAACAGCCCTCAAGGCGGCCCCCTGTATCCATTCCATAAGAAGAACTTTGCCCCGCGATTAGCGCTGGCCTACGCTCCTCAATCGAGCGAGGGATGGGGTAAATGGCTGTTTGGTGGACCTGGAAAGACTGTGATCCGCGCCGGCGCTGGCATGTTCTATGACATGCTTGGTTCGGGACTCATTCACCAGTTCAGCTCGGTGTCGCCGGGGTTTTCCGAGTCTCTGCAGAACCCTGCAGGCGTGCTGACTGCAGTCACCGCCCCGCGCTTCACGAGTGTGTTCGGGATCCCTGCGCAGCTTGTTCAACCTGCTCCGCAGGGGGGGTTTCCTATACAGGCTCCGGACGCGTTCGCCATTACCAGCGCGATTGATCCAACCCTCAAGCCTCCTTACACGACGAACATCGACTTCAGCGTAGGCCGGGAACTGCCCGGTGGGTTTTCAGTGGTTGGATCATACGTGGGCAGGCTTTCTCGCCGCTCCTTGATCTGGGACGATCTTGCCCAGCCAACAAACCTTGTCGACCCGGCCTCCGGCATGACTTATTTCCAGGCCGCCGATAAGCTGATGCTTTACGAAAGAGCAAATACGCCGGTCTCGGCAGTCCCCTCGATCCCTTTTTGGGAGGACCTCTGGCCAGGCGCCGTCGGCAACGGGCTCACAGCCACTCAGGCAATCTACAACGTGTACCAAGGCTGGGGTTACGACGGCACTGACGCTTTGGACACTATCGACGTCAACTGCTCCCCTAGTTGCAGTAGGCTCGGCCCATATGCCATGTTCAATAACCAGATGTCCTGGCTTGATTCGTACAGGTCCATCGGATGGGGGAGTTATAACGCGATGCAGTGGACACTTCGAAAGCGCTTTGGCCAAGGTGTGCAGTTCGACTTGAATTACACGTGGTCAAAATCTATGGATCTGGGGTCGATGGCTGAGTGGGAAGCGGACTGGCACCAGAACGGAAATATCATTAACCCATATAATAAGTGGCAGGACAAGGCCGTTTCGAACTACGACATGACGCATCAGTTTAACGCAAACTGGCTCCTCCAACTGCCTGTGGGCCGGGGGAGGAAATTTCTAGGGCAGGCCTCCCGTCCGCTGGACGCACTCATCGGAGGCTGGCAATTCGCTGGCCTGTGGAGGTGGACAAGCGGTCTCCCATACGGCGTCGATAACGGGCGGGCTTGGCCGAGCGACTGGAACAATGAAGGCTTTGCGACTCAAATAGGACCTGTTCCGAAGCCACATACCACGTTAAATGCTCCTAGTATCGCCGGCCCGCCGGGGCCCAACATCTGGCCAGATCCGGCGGCAGCTATCCCTGCCTATGCGCAAACGCTGCCGGGCTTTGCCGGCCAGCGTAACGGAGTCCGCGGAGACGGATATTTCAACGTGGATACGGGGATCAGCAAGAGGTTTATCATGCCCTATAATGAGAAGCATAGTATTCAGTTCCGCTGGGAGACGTTCAACGCCGGCAACAACGTCAGGTTCGACCTGGGTTCTGATGTCGGGAATCAGCAAGATTTGAGCCTCAGCCAGTCGTCGGTTTTCGGCAAGTGGTCCAACCAGCTCACGACCCCGCGGGTGATGCAATTTGGCCTTCGGTATGAATTCTGAGGCACAGAATCGCTGGTTGCGAACGGGAAGGCCTGCAATTGCGGGAGTGGCAGAACTATCCAAGAATACTGGGCCCCGTGCGTGACTGCACGGGGCCGTTCGGCCGGTCGTGGGAAGCCCCGGACCGATCTTCAGCAACAACCGGGATGCGTTTTTCGTAAGCGACCGAGCTGGAGCCTCCGCAAAGGTGGCTCCGGCTTTTACGTTCTCCTTTTCACCTGCGGAGTCGCTTCCGTCAAGCAGAGGGAGCACACCTGCTTGCTCGTCAACTCGCGACTGGTGCCGGGTGGAGGAGCATTGTCAAATGCTGGGGTCAGCACAGCAAGCTCCTCCGCCTGCCACAACCGCAATATCATCCTCTATGGAGAGTACTGGAACATCAATTGCGGCTACACGGCATTCGTTTGTGAGCGGTGCGCCTTGCGGGCGAGCCCCGTAAGGCTACCCCTGAGCTACCCCACGCCAAGGCCAGTGTAGAGCTCTCCGGGTTTCTCCAAAGAGCAATGTCCCGCGGCCGCGCGGCACGACAGGCCGGACGCGGGAACTACCCAGGGAGGTTTCTATATGTACTCGTACATCGTATTTGGCGCAGGCCGCCAGGGAACCGCCGCGGCCTACGATCTTGTGCGCTTCGGAGAGGCAGGCCGAGTCACCCTCGCCGACGTCGACGGGAGACGAGCCGCGGAGGCTGCCGCCCGCGTGAATCACCTGACGGGCGGCGTGGTTGCCGACGGCGTCGCGGTGGACGTCACCGACGGGAACGCCTTGAAGGCGTTGTTGCACGGTTTCGACGTCGCGGCCAGTGCGGTTCCCTATTACCTCAATTACCGACTGACACTGGCCGCGCTCGAATCCGGTGTTTCTTTTTGCGATCTTGGCGGAAACACGGATATCGTTCGCGCTCAGCATGGCCTGAATGATAGGGCCGTGGCCGCCGGGGTACGAATTATCCCGGACTGTGGCATGGGTCCGGGGATGGGCAACTCACTTGCTGTGTACGCCATGGGCCTGCTCGACACGGTCGAGCACGTGTACCTATACGATGGTGGTCTTCCTCTGAGGCCGAAGCCACCCTGGAATTACGTTCTCTCGTTCAGTGTAGAAGGGCTAACTAACGAGTACTTTGGAGGCATCACCGTTCTTCGCGACGGCAAGCTCGTCCACCTGCCATGCTTCACTGAGCTGGAGCACGTCGACTTTCCCCCGCTCGGAGAACTCGAGGCCTTCATCGTGGCAGGTGGCTGCTCGACGGCGCCGTGGACCTTCCAGAGGCGGTTAAAAACATACCAGCTCAAGATCTTGCGTTATCCCGGGACATATGAGCAGTTGAAAGCCTTCTCGGATCTCGGCCTCTTCGAATTGAGTCCCGTGAAAGTGGACACCGTTGACGTGGTACCGAGGAAAGTTTTCGAAGCCCTGTATGCGCCAAAAGTCCAGACGCCCGTCGTCGAGGATATCTGCCTTTTGCGCGCGCGGGCAGTTGGAGTGAAAGATGGGCGCCCTGCCGAAACTACCGTCGACGTGGTCGACCAGTTCGATCCCCATACCGGGTTCTCGTCAATGGAGCGCACGACCGGTTGGCACATGTCCATCGTGGCGGCGATGATGGCACGTAAAGAGACTCCGCTTGGCGCGTTACCACTCGAGGTCGCAGTGCCGGGTGACGCATTCGTTCGCCACGCGCGCAAGCGGGGCTTTCAGATTACCGAAGGCATTGTGTTCGAGCCGGGGTTAGAGATTCTCCCGAAGTAGGCGGACTGCAATTATCGTTGACCCCGGATCCTAGACTAAGTAGCTCTTTCGATTCCTTGTGATCGTAGGTACTCAGGTGAGATTTCGAGGTTTGGAACATACCCGCTGGGATGAACGCGTCCTCTGTCAAGTCATCAACTTCGTTTCTTAGTACTCGCACGAGGAGAAGGCCATGTCCCATGCGGGCATGCAGCTCGTACAGTTTTCCAAACAGATCGCGGCCACCGCTCCGGGCTGCCGGAACTCGCAGCTACTGGTCGTTGGTTACCTTAACGGTCCATGTATTCGAAGGAAGCAAACTCACGCAACAATCCAAAGGCACACCTCTCCTTCGTGAGAAGACGAAGAAGCGGGCTTTAGCGTTAACAGAAGAGGCATTCTACACTCATACCATAGGGTCCAGTCTGATAACTTCAGCGAGGATCGCCCACACTCCGCATCTACAACCTGGGAGATGCGCCGGTCTACGCGGGGTTTGACAGTTTTGGAAAGGCGAGATCCGCGACTCAAGTGGCGGTGGGTAGCCAGCTCATTTACAACCGCCAGAGCGGGCAAAGCCTGTTCCTAGGGACGCTTTCTTCAAACACCTGGTTGACCATCCTTCGCCTCGGAGCGACAAAGAGCATGTCTGGCAGGGTCACGATCAGTTCGTACACCGTGGACTCTACCGGCGCGACGGAGATCGAGAAACGGGAGTCTTTGCACAAGGCACCACCGGAGGATCAGATCGAATTGAGCATCCCGGTCCAGTCAGAGCAGGAAATTGCGTCCGAAGCCGTCCCTTTCGCAGCGGGAGCAGACTATCATGCTCAGCTCGAAGGCTATGGCACGGCTATCAGGCTCCTCAATAAAGCCCGAGTTTCCACCGTGGCACCCAGCGGCTGGTGGAGTTGGATCGACTATTATGCAGGTATCACGCAGGGCTTTGCTCTGACGAATGCGCTGTGGCTTGCCGAGCATTTGAAAAGCGATGGATACAACTACGTCCTGATCGATGAGGGGTATCAGTATGCACGCGGTGAATATGCAACGGCGGATACCACTCACTTCCCAGAGGGCATGCAGTCTTTCGGGCGCCAGATTTGCGGCCTCGGGTTACGCCTGGGAGTCTGGACGGCGCCCTTCGAGGTCTCAGCGCGTTCCTGGGTGTATCAACACCAAAAGGAGTGGCTGGTGCACAATGCCGGCGGCAGGCCGATTCGAATCGATCAACCGCACATCGAGCCACTTTATGTGCTTGACGCAACGCATCCGGGCGCCCAGGAGTACTTGCGCCAAACCTATCGCACTTTGTCACGTGACTGGGGCGCGCGGTATATCAAGCTCGACTTCATGGATGACACAGCAATCGAAGGTTACTACTTCCGGCCTCATACGACGGCGCCGCAGGCTCAGCGGATGGGACTGGAAGTCATCCGCGGGGCGGTGGGCGAAGACGTGCTGATCGACAAGGACGGTAGTCCGATGCTGAATCCCGTCGGGATCGTTGATGAAGGGCGCATCTCGACCGACACGTCCCGCTCCTTCGAGGGCACAAAAACGGCCGCGACCGGAATCGCCGCGCGATATTACATGAACAGAAATTTCTTCATTGCGGACCCTGACGCATATGCCGTATCCGGCCATCAGAACACCGAGGCGGACACTGTAGGCACCGGCTTAGGAACGTAGAAATCTGAACGCAGGCCGCCGATTGCGAGCCATCCTCATCGCCACAGGCGGTTTTGGGTTTGAGTATCATCGCCGCAGGCGCGTTCGCGGACAGCGGGATTTGGTAGGATGAGTTCCTGGAGATGTAAGGAGGAGAACCCCGGTTGTTTGCGCAACCGGGGTTTTTCATTGGTGGCCCCGGTCAAAGGACCTCCAAGTTCGTTAGCGAGAGTCATCCTGCCATGATCGTCGCCGGTTGTCCAGTGCCCTCTCTCGAAACCGGTGCCGGTTGCTTGTTCCGCTGTTTTTCGCCAGCGCGTGTGTCACTTTCCTCCCTGCGGCGCGGTGTTTTATCTCTGCCCTCACTGTGACCGCGGCCAGCGTTATTGCCGTCCCCATTGCCGGGATAAATCCCGCCGTCTCCAGCGCCGCGAGGCTAACCGCCGCTATCACCAAAGTCTCGGCCTGGAGGGCCGCCTCGATCATCGCCAGCGCCAACGCGAGTATCGACAGCGCTTAAAAGCTCGCGTGACAGATCAATCTTCCCTTCGTGCTTCCCCCTATGTGAATCTGACGGCGCCTCCGATTCCGCAACCGGCCGAAGCCCCTGTGGCGGCGGATTTTTCCCCGGGGTCGGAGACCGAATGCACAGCGAGCGGGGTCGTCTGTCAGATCTGCGGGCGCCGGGGACGCTGGGTGAATCCTTTTCCCGAGGTGGAGCATGATTACTGAGGAACAAGTCGCTCACATCCGTCACCTGTTTCATGCCGAGCATTGGAAGATCGGCACGATTGTGGCGGAACTGCATCTGCACCCCGATACCGTGCGCGCCGCGCTCGACACCGAGCGCTTTCGCAGCCATGCCCGGCTGCGCGACCGCCTGACCGATCCTTACCTCGACTTCCTGCGCCAGACTTTGCAGCAATATCCCCGCCTGCGCGCCACCCGCCTCTTCCAGATGATCCGCCCGCGCGGCTACCCGGGTAGCATCAACCAGCTCCGCCGCGTCGTCGCCGAACTGCGCCCGCCGCAGCGCGAGGCTTTTCTGCGTCTGCGCACCTTCCCCGGCGAGCAAGGACAGGCCGATTGGGCCCACTTCGGCGAAGTCTCCCTCGGCCGCGCCCGTCGGCGTTTGTCGGCCTTTGTCCTGACGCTCTCCTACAGCCGCGCCTTGTGGTTGGAATTCTTCCTCGACCAGAGCCTGGAGAATTTTCTCCTGGGCCATGTCCATGCCTTCCAGGATTGGGGTGGAGCGCCCCGTAACCTGCAAACTGATAATCTCCGCAGCGTGGTCCTGGAGCGCCGCGGCGAGGCTATTCACTTCCACCCCCGCTTCCTCGAACTCTCCGCCCACTACCATTTCGCCACTCGCCCCTGTCGCCCGGCGCGGGGCAATGAAAAAGGCCGCGTGGAGCGGGCCATCCAGTATGTTCGTCACAGTTTCTTCGCCGCCCGTCCCTTCACCACCCTGGCCGATTTCAACCGCCAGGCTCTCGACTGGCGCCAGCAAGTCGCGCATCAGCGTCCTTGGCCCGGCGATGACTCCCGCACCGTCGCCCAGGTTTTCGAAGAGGAAAAGCCACACCTGC
>JBEKLF010000101.1:0-27406 GCA_050010335.1 Terriglobia bacterium | reverse complement strand
GGACCCCTGAATCTTGACCGCAATGGAGTCGCGACCTCACCCGGATTAACCACGGCTCGCGGCAAACGATCTTTCCACCATCTCAGGAACACCCTACCATCGCTCAATCGCGATTCTTGGGGGCCTCATCCTTCTTGACACGAGAAATTGCCCTGAGGTACCTTATGTTTGTCGGGGCGGGTGCATAGCTTCGCAAAACGACATCCAACACAACAAAACAGAATAATAACCCAGCGATCGTGGGGGGGCGTGTTCCTGGAGGGGGTAGATTTCGATGGCGCAAATGTATAACTGGATGAGCGAGATCAGGGACAATCTAACGTTGAGCGAAATTACGATGCCCGGAAGTCATGACGCGGGTATCCATACCGATGCCGCGACAAAGAAAGGCATCGTTGGTTTGTCCTCGGCGGTATGTCAGGACAAAAGTATCTACGAGCAGTGCATTGCGGGATCACGCTTTTTTGACATACGCCTTAAGGTTTCTGATTCCGGCGCTCGAACTTACCACCTGTCAGTCGTTGGCGGCGCTTTGGGACAGGCTTCGGGTTCCATCCTCACCGACGTTTTTACTTTCTTGGACCGTAATCCCAGCGAGTTTGTGATTTTACGCTTCACCAAGCCCAAGGGTGGGGGAGAGGAAATCGTAAGACAAGTCCTGAATTCTTCGCTCCAACAAAGACTGTTCACGTCTCCAACTTTCGTGAACTTTGCAGCGTCGCAAATAAGACTCCTGCGAGGGAAGGCGATCTGTGTTTTTGAAGCAGATGCCGACGACAAAGGGAAAGTGGCGTTCAACAGCCTCATGCCCAAAGATGGCCTGCATCCATTTCTCAGGTACACCGGAGCTGCTCATCAATATGGGATTGTTGCCTGTGGAAAGTATTCCAATTCATCCAGGCTTTATGAAGTAATTGACGGCCAGGTTGCCCATATCGATGCCCATGCCAATCATACAGGACCTCACTTGTTCGTTCTGTACTGGACGCAGACGTTTAATCCAAAGAAACCGTGGAAGCAGAAATTCTCGACGAATATCAAGGGGTTTTCGCTCAAGCAGCGCAACCTCGAGAAGGAAATGCAAAATCAACGCATTTCTGGGGGAGCCCACGCCAATTTGGATTATCTCAAGAACCTTCTTTGTACCGGCCGGGACCTAGTAACCGGCCAATCGAAACTGGCGGTTCGAGCAACCACCGTCGAGGATCGCCGTAGAATTATGCCCAACGTCATTATGTACGATTTTGTAAACATTAAAACGAGTAAAGAGATCGTGTCTCTGAACAACCCTGGACTGAGAGGCCACCTCGTCGAAGAAGACTGAAGAGGGCCGGAATAAGAACTGAAGAAGCAACCCCTCACCCGTCCCTGCCGGCTGACGGGCTGATAAGAGCACCAGGCGCGGTCCACCTCTTCCCCTTGGAGAGGGCGGGAGTCCTGGTTCTTCCACGGGCGCGGAAAAGGCGCAGGGCCGGAGACCGCGGCAGCCGCGATCAGTGCTTACGGATAGAGCAGATACTGGGCGCGGACTTTCTTGAATCCCTCCAAACCTTCCTGCCAGTCATACCAGATGCGCGATGGGCTTTCGCCGGCGCGGATGGATTCCAGGACCCTGTGGCTTCCCACCAGGCGCAAAGCGTCGTCCAATTTGAGGTTCTGGGGATAAAGACGCCAGAGAGCCGCAAGGAGTTCCGCTCCCATTTCGGTAGGTTCCAGCGCCTGGCGATCGAGCAATACAATCTGCACACCATGGCAAAGCTCGCCCGCGAAGATGCCGGAGGCCGGCGTGAAATCCATGGGCACAAAACGCACTCCCTCGATCTTCCTGCCGTTTAGATACGCGGCTAGTTCCCGGCTTTTGATCCAGGGAGCCCCGGTTATTTCAAAGGGCGCGTCGGTGCCGCGGCCCACGCTGATGCTTTCCAGCAGACAAACGCCGGGGTAGAGAATCTCTTCCGTCAGGTTGCGCAGATTGGGAGACGGGTTGATCCAGACCTGGCCCGTTTCATCGAACCAGTCCGCGCGCTGCCAGCCTTCCATCTTGATGACGTGCAATTTGGCGTTCAGGTGGTTTTCGCTATTGTACATTTCCGCGAGTTCGCCCACGGTCATCCCATGGCGAATGGGCATGGGAAAGTATCCGACAAATGAATGCAGGTCCGAGTCCAGCACAGGGCCATCGACCTCCGTGCCGTTAATGGGGTTCGGCCGATCGAGAACGTAAAAGTCGATTCCCTTTTTCCCCGCCGCCTCCAGGCAATACCCCAGCGTGGTGATGTAAGTATAGAAGCGCACGCCTACGTCCTGCATGTCGTAAACCAGGGCATCGATGCCCTCGAGCATCTGGTCGGTAGGCCGTTGCACATTACCATACAGGCTGTAGACGGGCAGGCCCGTGGCAGCGTCGCGGGAGGAATCCACCTTGGCCCCTTCTGCTGCCGAGCCTTCCAGGCCGTGCTCGGGGCCGAACAGCGCCACCAGCTTTACGCCGGGAGCGTGGGCCAGTAAATCGACCGTGCGCTGGCCATCGCTGGCGTGGCCCGACGCGTTGGTGATCAGTCCCACGTGCTTTCCGCGGAGCGCGGCGAAGTCGTCAGCAGCCAGCACGTCGATGCCGGTTTTCACGGTATCATTGCGCAGCCCTTCCTCGCGATAACCCCTCATCAACTCAAAGTATCCGGTCAGGGAGCGGCGGCTATCCAGAATCTGCTGATCTGAGAGTGGCCCCAGCGCCGCTGACACCACGTTGGCAACTGCCGCCCGGAGGCCCACGACCTCACCTTTGTCGAGGGGATGCACGCGGTTGGTCAGCAAAATTACGTATGTCTTGGTTACAGGATCAATCCAAATGGAAGTTCCCGTGTAGCCGGTGTGTCCAAACGAGCCCACATCAAACAACTCGCCGCGGTTCGAGGCGAAAGGCGAATCGATATCCCAGCCCAGGCCGCGCAATACCATCTGGTTGGGAGGAGTCGCGGGCGTGGTCATCTTTTCGATGGAAAGCGGACTGAGAATACGCGTGCCGTTGTGAGTGCCGCCATCGAGCAGCATCTGCGCAAAGATGGAAAGATCGTCGGCGGTCGAGAAGAGTCCCGCGTGACCGGCTACTCCGCCCATATAACGCGCGGTAGGATCATGCACGACGCCCAGGAGCACCGGCCCGCTGTTGCCCTGCACGTACTGTGTGGGGGCAATGCGGCTGCGGAGCGATGCGGCGGGCGTGAACCCGGTGTCCTTCATACCCAGCGGCGCAAAAATGTGCTCCGCGCAGTAGACGTCGAGGGTCTCACCGGAAACGCGGCGGACAATTTCCCCCAGAGTCTCGAAATTGATGTCGCTGTAAACGAAGCGCGTGCCGGGCGGGAAATCGAGCTTGGAGGCAACGATCATCTGCATGGCAGTGTCATAGCCTGTCCATGCGGGCTTCAATTCCAGATCCGGAGGCAGGCCGGAAAAATGTGTCATCAATTCCCGGATGGTGACCAGGTCTTTGCCGTTTTGCTTGAATTCCGGCCAGTATTCGCTTACCGGCGCACTGAGCACGATCTTGCCCTGCTCCACAAGCTGCATCACCGCCGTCGTGGTGGCCACCACTTTCGTTACCGAGGCCATATCAAAGATTGTGTTCACCAACATCGGCTGCCGTTCGGGCACCAGCGAGCGCGAGCCAAAAGCTTTTCGATAAACCACCTGGCCGTTGTGGCCGACCAGAACGACTGCCCCGGGAATCTTCTTGGCCTGAATCGCCGCTTCCACAAGCGGGGCGATTCCCTCGAGGCGTTCTTCGCTCACGTCGGGCACAGCCTGCGCGGGCAGGGCCGCTAGGATCAACACCCCAAGACACCACGCGATGGAATTATCAGGAAAACGGAAATGACGTATCACAACATGCTCCTTCTCTTTGTTTGCCCCTCACTTTACCCCTCGACGGAGGTCCATTTTGCTATATACTCGCGGATTCTCGCTGTCAATGCCAGGTTTTAAAAAAGCAATTTTCGGAAACGAATAAGGACTTCTCCTGATGAAACTAACCTATGTTGATTGGCTGGTTGTGGCCGGATATTTCCTGCTCAACCTTATTATTGGGCTCTATTACCGCAAAAAGGCGAGCGCCAGTACCGACGATTTCTTTGTGTCGGGCCGCGAAGTCTCCTGGTGGCTGGCCGGAACTTCGATGGTGGCCACCACTTTTGCCGCCGACACACCCCTCTGGGTAACGGGGCAGGTGGTTCGGCGTGGCGTAGCGGCCAACTGGTTTTGGTGGAGCTTCCTCCTCAGCGGCATGATGACTGTGTTCTTCTTCGCGCGCATGTGGCGAAGGGCGGAAATTGTTACCGACGTGGAACTGGTGGAGTTGCGTTACGCCGGCAAGCCCGCCGCTTTCCTGCGTGGATTTCGTGCCATATATTTTGGCGTCTTGATCAACTGCATCATCCTGGGATGGGTCAACCTGGCGATGGAGAAGATCTTGGGGATTTCGCTCAATATCCCCAAGTTTCAGGCTGTGGTCATCTGCATGTTGATTACGGCGATTTACACGTCGATCTCCGGCCTGTGGGGCGTACTTTGGACGGACCTGGTGCAGTTCATTCTGAAAATGTCCATGTTGATTCTTCTGGCCTTTTATGCGGTGCGGGCCGTAGGCGGCATGGGCCAGCTTAAGATCAAGCTCGCCGCCGTGGACGCAGCGCGAGGTGCGGCAGTGGGTGGGTCAGGATCCATCCTCTCGTTCGTTCCGGATTTGCATTCGCCCTGGATGCCGATCATGACCTTCCTGGTTTACATCGGAGTGTATTGGTGGTCCGTTTGGTACCCCGGAGCGGAACCGGGCGGAGGCGGGTATGTGGCGCAGCGGATTTTCTGCGCCAAGGATGAAAAGAATTCCTTGCTCGCCACCCTGTGGTTCAACCTTGCCCATTACGCCCTGCGTCCGTGGGCCTGGATTCTAACCGCGCTGGCGGTGGTCGTCCTCTACCCACAACTGAGCCTGCCGGGTGCCGACGCTGAGGGCGGATTCATTCGCGTTTGGGTGGATTACTTGCCCGCAGCTTTTCGCGGCCTCATGCTCGCCGCCTTTGCCGCCGCTTACATGTCCACGGTGGCCACCGAGCTCAATTGGGGGTCGTCCTACCTGGTCAACGATTTCTATCGCCGCTTTGTGAGGCGCCATGAGTCAGACCATCACTACGTAACCGCTTCCAAAATTTCGACGATGGGGCTGATGATTGTGAGCGCGGCCGTCTCCTACATCATGCACACGGTGGCGGGCGGTTGGGATATGGTGGTCAACATCGGCGCCGGCACGGGGGCGGTTTACTTGCTCCGCTGGTACTGGTGGCGCATTAACGCGTGGTCGGAAATTTCAGCCATGGCCTCGGCCGCGGTGGTCTCGATCGCACTCAAGATCCACAGTCCTTTTCCTGATTCCGATCCCGACCAGTTCGCCAAGAACCTGCTCTTGACGGTGGTCATTACCAGCGTAGTGTGGGTCGCCGCCACATACCTGACGCAACCGGAACCGGAATCCAAACTTCTGGAGTTCTACCGCCGCGTGCGCCCGGGTGTTAAGGGGTGGGGGCACGTTGCCGCCATGGCCCCGGAAATCCCTCCCACCAAGGATGGTTGGTACAATTTGATGGATTGGGTCATGGGTTGTTTGATGGTCTACATGACGCTGTTCTCCATCGGCAAACTCCTCTTGGGCTTCTATGGCATCGGCCTATTGTTCCTGGCCATCGCCGTGGTTTCCGGATATGTCATCTATTGGGATTTGAACAAGCGCGGGTGGGAGACGCTGTCGGGGAAGGAGTGAAGGAGGTGTCAGGTCTCAGGTGCCAGGTGTCAGCGAAACCAAGGCGTGGAACTTTGCACAGGTGGTTTGCCTAGGGCTTCGCGCCGTGCGTTGACTGCTTGGGAGGGGTGCCAATCGCAAATCACAAATCACTCAATCACAAATCTGGTGAACGCATAACGGAACAAACGAATCCCGCCTCGGCTTCCCTGGATACAAAGCCCACACGGGAAATCTTGCGCATTATGAATCGCGAGGATCATCGCGTGGCGCCGGCCGTTCGCAAGACCCTTCCCCAAATTGTGCGCGCTGTGGACTGGGCAGCCGAGGCAATCAGGAACGGTGGGCGGTTGGTTTATTTGGGCGCCGGAACGAGCGGGCGGCTGGGCGTGCTCGACGCTTCGGAGTGTGTGCCCACCTTCGGAACCGACCGCGTGGTGGGGATCCTGGCAGGTGCGCCCGCGTCTCTTACCTTATCTCTGGAAGGGGTTGAGGACGATCCTCGACAGGCCGTTCGGGACTTGAAGAAAATCGGATTTACCCATCACGATATTTTGGTGGGAATCTCCGCCAGCGGTGGCGCGCCTTACGTTTTGGGCGGAATGGGATGGGCGCGTAAAATTGGCGCAAAGGTGGTGGGCCTAACTTGCAATCCTGAAGCTCCTCTCAAGGCGGTTGCCGATGTCACGATCATTCCGATCGTTGGGCCGGAGGTGGTCGCGGGGTCCAGCCGCTTGAAGGCCGGGACGGCACAAAAACTAGCCCTCAATATGCTTTCAACGGCGACGATGGTGCGGTTAGGGCGCGTGCTGTCGAGCAGTATGATCAATGTCCAACTGACGAACCAGAAGCTGTGGAAGCGCGCCGAGGGAATTCTGATGAAGCTCACCGGCGCCAGTCAGGCCGCGGCTGCCAAGGCATTGAAGGACTCCGGCCGCAGCCTGCCCGTGGCGCTCTTGATGGTATTGAAGAAAATCCCCCGATCCGAGGCAGCACGCCGCCTCGAGGAAGGCCCAAGCGTGGCGGCGGTTTTGCGCGAAGCGATGGAAGAGTGACTCACTGACTCGCTGATTCAGTTCGGGAGCTCTCGTGGACAAATTTCTAATAACCGGCGGACGGCCTTTACATGGCCGGGTGGTCATTAGCGGGGCCAAGAATGCGGCGTTGCCGGCATTGACCGCGGCGCTGCTGACGGACGAGCGCGTCGTCCTCCACAATATTCCCCGTGTGCGCGACATCAGCACTCTGCGCAGCCTGCTGGAAGACTTGGGTGTTGATTCCGCCGTCACGCACGAAGCGCATGGCAATCGCATCGAGATTGAAGCCCGCCAGTTGCTCAATCCCGTAGCGCCTTACGAGCTCGTCAAGCAAATGCGGGCGTCGGTGCTGGTGTTGGGGCCGCTGGTGGCGCGCTTCGGCCAGGCGCGAGTCTCGTTGCCCGGCGGTTGCGCCATCGGCGTTCGTCCCGTCAACCTTCACCTCAAGGGACTGGAGAAGCTTGGGGCCACCATCAGTTTCGACCACGGCTACGTGGATGCCCGGGCAAGCGGCCTACGGGGAACGGACTTCTACTTCGAAACGGTTTCCGTTACCGGCACCGAGAATCTCATGATGGCGGCTACGCTTGCCAACGGGGTTACGGTGCTCGAAAACGCGGCGCGCGAACCGGAAGTGCAGGACCTCGCGAATTTGCTCAACAAAATGGGTGCCGATATTGAAGGCGCGGGAACACATAAAATCCGCATCTGCGGCGTCAGTCGGCTGCACGGCGCGGAGCACAGCATTATTCCTGACCGCATTGAAGCCGGGACATTCCTGATTGCGGCTGCGATAACCAGCGGGGAGCTCGATGTGGATCTCTGCAACCCTGAGCACCTTACCGCTGTCCTGGCCAAACTGGACGAGGTGGGCGTGAAGGTGGTTCGCGAAGAAGGCAAAGCATCGAACGAGGGCCAAACGCTCACCGTCAAAGCCGGAAACATGCTGCGTGCCCTTGATTTGACCACGGAGGAATACCCGGGATTCCCCACGGACATGCAAGCCCAGTACATGACGCTCATGACGCAGGCCGAGGGCTCTTCCGTGATTACGGAAACGATTTTTGAAAACCGCTTTATGCACGCGCAGGAACTGGCGCGCATGGGGGCGGACATTGCGGTGAACGGCCGCCGTGCGGTGGTGCGCGGGAAAACTCGCCTGAGTGGGGCGAAGATTCAGGCCTCCGATCTTCGCGCTAGCGCCTCGCTGGTGCTGGCCGGATTGGCCGCGGAAGGCGAAACCCTGATCGACCGCGTCTACCACATCGATCGTGGTTATGAGCGCATCGAAGAGAAACTCACCCTGGTGGGCGCCCAAATCGCCCGCATCTCTGAATCCGACTAAAACTCCCAGTTCAAGGCCCGGCGGGTCGATTCGGGCGCCGACAAGCTTGTCATCGGCTCCTTCATAACGGGAGACCCAAGCGTAAAATCCCCAGACGTTAAACTTTCTTTATCTCCTGGGTGGACATTGGTCATAAGATGAAAATATCTTGACTATTACTGTAATGTATATTATGTATATACGAATATCCTCGGACCCGTCGACGCTTGCGAGCCCACATTCTTGGGCATTCCGATCCCTCCTGGCACTCTTATCTCAGTGTATTGATTTTAAAGGGTTAATGGGGTGTGTGCGGCCATATCCGGGTTTCAATACGGATATAATGTCCACATTTTCCCGCCGAAAACTCACGTCAAAACCATATAAACCCAGGTAAGAGAGTGTATCGGGGCGCGCAAGAATTGATCCATTGCGGCCAACATTAAGCATCCTTGAATTGTCCCTCCCATCCACCCTGTCCAGTACTTTAGTGCAGATAATGGCGCTGGAAAGGAGGTACCGACTATGCTATGCTTCAATCGAAAGACGACTGGCTGGCCACCGATGCCGTATCCCCCCGACGATGGCGAGTAAGAGATTCCTCGGCCAAGGATGGGCGAGCGCGGCTCTTGCGGTGCCTGCCCGTCCCGGGCCGGATCTATGCATATTCTGGGAATGGTAATCAGCTTTTGTGTGTTTCTCCTCGGGGGCTTGCTAATCCTGAGGGGGGCGGCGAGCAAACTCATTAGGCTGTTCCCGCTATTTTACTCTTACATCATCTACGACTTCTGCGGCTCCCTTGGCATGTACCTGATTTATTGGCGTGATCCGCACCTTTATCCATCTGCGTATTGGATATACTACTTGGTTAGCATCCTCGTGGAGTTTGCTGTGCTGGTCGAAATTTCCGACCAGATATTTCGAATCTTTCCTGCCATCCGCAACCTCGGACGCGCCCTTACTATTGTAATCTCCGTTGCTCTCGGACTCGTCTACATTCTCCCGGCGATCCTCGGGTCCACCCACAGACGTCAAGCGCTGTTCGATTTTGCCTTGCGGGCTTCCGTAACCAAGGCCATTATTCTCGTCGTTTTATTCTATGTGGCTCGACATTATGGTTCTGAATTGGGGAGGAACGTTGCCGGCTTAATGTTTGGGTTCGCAATCTACTTGGCTATAAATATAGCTATAAATGCCATTGGCAAAGCCTTCAAACCGGCTCTTGGTGCCAATATACTCTGGGTCATGTCGCCCCTTGCTTCCATGCTGTGTCTTTTGGTGTGGACGCTATCTCTCTGGAAACTTGCACCGATTCCAAGCGTGCATACAATTGCGCCTGGTGCCGGAAGAGATTCCGAAGCCGTGGCTCTTGAACTAACTCGCTTCAATAGTGAATTGACAAAGCTCCTGCACAAATGACCACCCTCATTTACGCCGCCATTGCGATCGCCTTTCTACTCCTTATCCTCGTTTTGTTGCAAAAGACCCGGTCCCGCGAACCTGACGCGTCCATGCCTGACAACCGCTCTGCACCCAACCCCGGGAATGGGCACTGGCTGGATCTTTCCGAGCGCATTTTTAATCCCTCCGATGCCCGGTGGTTAAAGGAAGAGCTTTCCTTCCCCAAGCTAGCCGAGGCACTAATCGCGGAGCGCAAACGCTTAGCGATTCAATGGTTGGAGGCCCTGCAGGTATCGTTCGACGAGGTGGCGCGGACGCCCGAACTCACTTTGAGCGATGCTCCTGAGGCAGGCTCAGATCGAAGTTGGCAGACGTTGTGGCTTACCCTCCGCTTCAAATTCTTGGTTAACTACGCCTTGTTTGTGGTCAGGTTATTTGGGCCCTACCATCGTTTAGTTCCCTCCTTTTCATGGATTCCATTTTCGCGGAGGAGCGAGGACAGGTTCCGGCGAACGGCTATGGCCAATAGCCGAAGCTCCGACTAAGCCCTTCACGCACTTTGCCGAATTGGAAAATGGTCTGTCTGATTGAGGCATTCTTGTCCTGTGTCGTGGTGGATTTCACCCCATGGCCGTGTCTTCTAGCTCTTCTTGTTCTCCATCCTCGGAATAGCTTCCTTTAGTTTCCCGTAACGAAATGCATCTAAACGAGTTAGCGCAGCAGTCGTGTTTCCTTGCTTGGCCCTACTGTTGCTTCTTCAGTATGTGAGCCACGAGAAATGCAACCACGTCTTAGTTCCGGAAACAGGATGCTCGCGGAAGGGGCCCTTGCTGCGGGGTGCCGCTTCTTTGCCGGTTACCCCATAACTCCCGCCTCAGAAGTCTACGAAGTCATGATGCGCGAGCTGCCGGCCCTCGGGGGATTAGCCCTTTCTGCTCCTGACGAAATCTCGTCACTCTGCTACTGCGTGGGTGCGAGCTTACGGGGTCTGAAGGCCATGACGGCTACTTCGGGTCCCGGATGGGCGCTGATGATTGAGACCGCACAATACGCTCTGATGACGGAGACCCCCGTGGTTGTAGCCCTGGTGCAGCGTCTTGGTCCCAGCACGGGAGGCGCGACCCAAGGGGCTCAAGGAGATATCTGCCTGGCGGAGCTCTCTACCTCTGGGGGTTATACGATCCCGGTTTTCTCCCCCAGCAACGCCGCAGAGTGCTTTGAACTAGCCGTCCACGCGTTCAATTGGGCAGAGAGGTTGCGCACGCCCGTTCTGGTGCTATCGGATAAGGAAGTCGGGATGACATCGGAAGTGGTGGATGACGAGGCGCTTGAGATTCCCGGTTTAGTGAACCGCCAGATGGCAACGGCCGAACGTGGCTACGCCCCTTATGCCGCGCAACAGCCTGAGTACGTCCCCGCCTTTGCATCCGTGGGAGGAGATATCAAAGTTACGGCGACGGGATCGGCTCACGACACCGAAGGGCGATTACGCAAGAATTCCCCACAAGTGCTTGAGGTGCTTGAGCGTCTCCAGCGCAAGATCGAAGTCCACGCCGAGGAAATGGCGATGATAAAGCCAGACCTTGACCCGGACGCGCGTTGCCTTCTAATCAGCTACGGGGTCACGGCACGCGCTGCCCGCCAGGCGGTCGGCAAGCTTCGCACCAAGGGATTGCACATTTCCTTCGTGCAAATTCAATCCTTGTTCCCCATCCCCCGTAAATGGTTGGACTGGGCAGCCGCCGACCTGGAAGTGGTATTCGTGGCAGAGGAAAACTTGACCGGCCAATATCGCACTGCCCTTACACCCTGCCTTTCCGGGAAGCGAATCCATGGGATTAACCGGATCGGCAAGATGATTTCTCCCGGCGAAATCGTCCGCGCGGTCGATGGGGTGATGGCATAATGCCCGAAACCCTTTACCTCTCCCCCACTGCCACGCTCCCGTATTGCCGGGGTTGTGGGCACTCGTTGGTAGTGCGCCAATTGAGTCATGCGCTGGAGCAATTAGAGTTGCCGCCGCGATCAGTGGTACTAACTACGGATATCGGCTGCGTGGGCCTGGCGGACTCTCTTTTTCCTTACTTGCACACGGTTCACACCACCCATGGGCGGTCGACAGCCTTCGCCACCGGGATGGCGCTGGCCGACGTCATCCTTGAACCCCGAGGGCTGAAACCCATCGTCATGATCGGCGATGGGGGAGCGATGATCGGATTGTTGCACCTGGTGCACGCCGCGCAATTGAATGTGGATGTCACGGTTTTGGTTCACAACAACTTTATGTTCGGAATGACCGGCGGGCAGCACTCAGCGCTTAGCCCGCTGAAGTGGGTCACCTCCACTACGCCGGATGGCAACCGCACTCCGCCGCTCGATTTGCTGGCCCTGCTGCGCACCGCTCATGCGCCGTTTTTGGCCCGACAGCTTGCCACCAGCCAGGAATTGTCCACCACCATCGCACGTGCCATTGACTTTCCGGGGTTTGCGGTGGTGGAAATCGTGGAGCTTTGCACCGCCTACGGTACTCGTTGGAACCAGGCGACCGGCGCTTCGCTCGAACAGATCGTCCGAAGCCAGGGATACGCCTTGGGCAACGTTGAGGCGAGAACGGACCGGGTGGCGTTCAGCGAAGTCTATCGCCAGGAACGCGAGACGCTGCGGCCGAAGCGCATTCCGCCCGCAGTCCCCCGTCTCAACGGCTCGGCCAAGCTCGCGAATGAACTCCGGCTGGTGGTGGCCGGAACCGCCGGCGAGCGCGTGCAGTCTGCGGCCAAGCTGTTCTGCCATGCAGCGCTTGCTGCCGGGCTGTACTCCACCCAGAAGAATGACAATCCGGTCACGCAGGGTACGGGATTCTCGCTTTCGGAAATCTGCCTGAGTTCGCGACCTATCGACTACACGGGCATGGAAAGCCCCGACGTGGTGATGGCGGCGAGCGACGACGGCTTTAAGGAACTTGACGCCAACGGGACGCTGGCCGTCTGCCGGGACGAAACGCTCTTGCTGGTGGATGCACAAATCGAGGCCGTGTGGCCGAAAGGTCACGTGGTGCGACTTCCGCTGCGCCGCGAAGCGAACCCCAAACGCGCCGCCCTGGCTGCCATTGCCGCGTGGCTGGTGAAAAATCCGCTACTGCCGCCGGAGGCTTGGGAAGCCGTGCTGGCCCTTGAGCCCGCCGACCGCCGCGCGGAATCGGCCACCGCGCTGGAAATCGGCCGTCGCTTGGCCGGTGCGATCGGAGGTTTATGACTCCGAGACTGAATTTTTGTGGTCATACCGGGACTACGAACCAACGGACCGGGGTGTGGCGCATCATGGGTTCGCTTTGGCCTCGCAGTTGCTGACTAATTGTCGGAGTCGCTCGAAGCAAGTTGCTATTCCATTGAGCAGACAACAGTTAGCCGCAGAGCGAGGTTCCCGCAGCCACCGGCGTTGTGAGGATTTGCTGGGATTTTGGGGCATTTGCCCTTTATCCACTTTAGGCGGCGGCGGGAGCAGGACAAAAAAGTTTCATAGCACGAATTTTGAATAAATACTTTTGAACCAACGGAGTGAAAAGATGACTAGAAGCAAGGTAACTATCGACGGGAACGAGGCGGCAGCCCGCGTCGCTTACCGCATCAATGAAGTAATTGCCATTTATCCCATTACGCCTTCTTCTCCCATGGGAGAGTGGGCGGATCAGTGGTCGTCTGAGATCAAACCCAACATCTGGGGTACGGTCCCGCATGTGATTGAGATGCAGAGCGAAGGAGGCGCCGCAGGCGCGTTGCATGGCGCGCTTCAGGCAGGATCGCTGGGCGTCACCTTTACGGCTTCGCAAGGCCTGCTGCTGATGATTCCCAACATGTTCAAGATCGCCGGTGAGCTGACGGCGACGGTGTTGCACGTCACGGCGCGCACCTTGGCCGCGCACGCCCTTTCGATTTTCGGCGACCACAGTGACGTGATGGCGACGCGCTCGACGGGCTTCGGCCTGCTCGCGTCGAATTCAGTCCAGGAAGTGATGGACTTCGCCCTCATTGCCCAGGCCGCTGCTCTCCAATCGCGCGTTCCGTTCTTGCACTTTTTTGACGGATTTCGGACCTCGCACGAGGTCGGCAAAGTCGAAGAGCTGACGAACGACGATCTTCGCGCGCTGATCCCCTCCGAGTTGGTGGAAGCGCATCGAAAGCGCGCCCTTTCACCGGACCATCCCGTCCTTCGCGGCACGGCGCAGAACCCCGACGTTTTCTTCCAAGCCCGTGAGACCGTGAATCCGTTCTATGCGGCTTGCCCCGGAATCGTCCAGAGTGTCATGGACAAATTCGCGAGCGTGGTGGGCCGTTCCTACCACCTTTTTGATTACGTGGGCGCCCCGGATGCCGAGCGGGTGATCATCATGATGGGCTCCGGCGCCGAAGCAGCGCAGGAAACCGTAGAGTACCTCACGGAGCGGGGCGAAAAAGTTGGCGTGCTCAAGGTCCATCTCTATCGGCCCTTCTCGATTGAGCATTTCCTTGCCGCCCTTCCCAAGACCGTAAAGAACTTGGCCGTGCTGGACCGCACCAAGGAAGCAGGCGCCGCGGGCGAGCCTCTTTACGTCGATGTCATCACTGCCATCAGCGAAGGCTTGGCCGCGGGCAAAGCGCCGTTCGCAAGTTTCCCCCGCATCATTGGCGGGCGCTACGGGTTATCTTCAAAAGAATTCACTCCCGCCATGGTGAAGGCCGTGTTTGACGAAATGCTGAAGCCCGCTCCTCTTAACCACTTTACCGTGGGCATCGTGGACGACGTCACGCACACCAGCCTGGAAGTTGATCCCACGTTTTCCACTGAAGACCCCAAGACCGTGCGCGCAGTCTTCTACGGCCTGGGCTCGGATGGTACGGTGGGCGCCAACAAGAACTCCATCAAGATCATTGGCGAAGACACTGACAACTTCGCGCAGGGCTATTTCGTTTACGACTCCAAGAAATCCGGCACCATCACCATATCCCACCTGCGCTTCGGCCCCAAGCCGATCCACTCCACCTACCTGGTCAGCCAGGCGAATTTCGTGGCTTGCCACCAGTTCACGTTCCTTGAGCGGTACGATGTTCTCAAGGCCGCCGAGCCCCGCGCCACTTTCCTGCTCAACAGTCCCTACGGACCGGACAAGGTTTGGGACATGATGCCCCGCACCACTCAGAGGGAGATCATCCAGAAGAAACTGCGGTTCTTCGTGATTGACGCCATCAAGGTGGCGAAAGAGGCCGGCATGGGCGGACGAATCAACACCGTGATGCAAACCTGCTTCTTCGCCATCAGCGGAGTGCTGCCCCGCGAGGAAGCGATTGCCGCCATCAAGCACGCTATTGAGAAGACCTACGGCCGGCGTGGCGAAGCCGTGGTGAAGAAAAACTTCGCCGCTGTGGACGCGTCGCTCGATCATCTCCACGAGGTCATAGTTCCGGCGGAAGTCAGCAGCAACTTCGACATGCGGCTGGCAGTGCCGGTGCAAGCCCCGGCGTTTGTTCGCGACGTGTTGGCCAAAATCATCGAGGGCGAAGGTGATTCCCTGCCGGTCAGCGCCATGCCCAAGGACGGAACTTTCCCCACCGCCACCGCGCAGTGGGAAAAACGCAACATCGCGCTCGACATCCCCGTCTGGGATGAGGACCTCTGCATCCAGTGCGGCAAGTGCGTGCTGGTGTGCCCCCACGCGGTGATCCGAGCCAAGATTTATGACCCGGCCCTACTTGATAAAGCTCCCGCCACATTCAAGTCAGCCGCCGCGCGCTGGAAAGAATTCAAGGAGATGAAATACACACTGCAAGTAGCGCCGGAGGATTGCACCGGCTGCGCGCTGTGCGTGGAAATCTGCCCGGTCAAGTCCAAGAGTGAGGCCAAGCACAAGGCCATCAACATGGCGCCCCAGGTGCCGCTGCGCGAGGCCGAGCGCCAGAACTGGGATTTCTTCCTGGAGATTCCCGAAGCCGACCGCCGCACACTCAGCCTGGGCCAGGTGAAAGACGTTCAGTTGCTGCAACCGCTGTTCGAATTCTCTGGCGCCTGCGCGGGTTGTGGCGAAACGCCCTACATCAAGCTGATGACTCAGTTATTCGGCGACCGCGCCCTGATTGGCAATGCCACGGGGTGCTCGTCGATTTACGGCGGCAACCTGCCTACTACGCCGTACGCCGTTAACCACGATGGCCGCGGCCCCACGTGGTCGAACTCACTGTTTGAAGATAACGCGGAATTCGCGCTGGGCATGCGCCTGGCGGTCGACCAGC
This sequence comes from Terriglobia bacterium, assembly GCA_050010335.1. GTDB lineage: Bacteria > Acidobacteriota > Terriglobia > UBA7540 > UBA7540 > Bog-366. The sequence continues at coordinate 11,593 of JBEKLF010000101.1, read as the reverse complement.
AAATGCAATTCGCTCGGGAACTCCTCCAGCGCCTCGCCGCAAGCCTGGGTGACGAACTTGTAAAAGCGCTGCTCAACGCCGATCAATCCACCGAGGCCGGCCTTCGCGAGCAGCGTGATCGTGTTCAAATCCTTAAGGGCAAGCTCACGGGAATTGGGACGCTCGAAGCGCGTGACCTTACCAACATTGCCGATACGCTGGTCAAGAAGAGCGTCTGGGCCTTCGGCGGCGATGGCTGGGCTTATGACATCGGATACGGCGGGCTTGACCACGTGCTGGCCAGCGGCCGCAACGTGAACATCCTGGTTCTCGATACCGAAGTTTACTCCAACACCGGCGGGCAGATGTCGAAAGCAACTCCGCGCGGCGCTGTGGCCAAGTTCGCCGCGGGTGGAAAACCCCGGCCCAAGAAAGACTTGGGCATGATGGCGATCAGCTACGGCAACGTTTACGTGGCGGAGGTGGCCATGGGCTCGAGCGACATTCAGACGTTGAAGGCGTTCCTTGAAGCCGATGCCTACGAGGGACCGTCCATCATCATTGCTTACAGCCACTGCATCGCCCACGGATACGACCTGGTGCATGGGATGGATCAGCAGAAAGCCGCAGTGCAGTCCGGCTACTGGCCGCTGTACCGCTACAACCCCGATCTGGTGAAGTTGGGGAAGAATCCCTTGCAGTTGGATTCGCGCGCGCCCTCTTTGCCACTCGACAAATACATTTACAACGAAACTCGTTACACCATGCTGGCACATAGCGATCCGGAATCTGCCAAGCGTTTGCTGAAGCTCGCCGAAGAGGACGTCCAGAAGCGCTGGAAACTCTACTCGAATATGGCCGCCACGCCGGTGAACGGCGGAGCAAAGGAGACCAAGTAAATGATCGACCTGACCACGAAATACCTGGGCATGATCCTGAAGAACCCTCTGGTTGTTTCCGCTTCGCCGCTTTCAGAAGACGTTGGCAATATCCGGCGCATGGAAGACGCCGGAGCCGCCGCGGTGGTGCTCCCCTCTCTGTTCGAGGAGCAGATCCACGTGGAAAGCAACACGTTGGACCGCTTCCTCTGGCAGGGCACGGAAAGCTTTGCGGAGTCGCTGACGTATCTCCCCAACATGGCGGGGTACAACTTGGGCCCCGACGGCTATCTCGAGCACCTGCGTCGCGCCAAACAAGCCGTAAAGGTCCCCATCATCGGCAGCCTGAACGGCGTTTCTACGGGCGGATGGGTGGGGTACGCCAAGAAGATTGAGGAAGCCGGCGCAGACGCCTTGGAGCTGAATATCTACTTTATTTCCACCGACAACGAAATGAGCGGCGTCCAGGTGGAACAAGTGTACGTTGACCTGGTCTCACAGGTGAAGGCCAGTGTTCATATTCCCGTGGCAGTAAAAATCGGCCCATACTTCAGCTCGCTTCCCAATACTGCTCGGCGCCTGGACCAGGCCGGCGCGAATGCACTGGTTCTCTTCAACCGGTTTTATCAGCCGGATTTCGACCTGGAAAACCTGGAGGTCGTTCCCAACCTCATCCTGAGCACGCCGCACGAATTGCTGCTGCGCCTCAACTGGGTGGCGGTTCTTTACGGGAAGATCCAGGCGGACATGGCGGTCACCGGCGGGGTGCACTCCGGCCTGGACGTGCTGAAGTCAATGATGGCCGGAGCACGCGTGGCCATGATGACGTCGGCATTGCTCCGGAACGGCATCGGACACCTGGCGACAGTGCAAACCGAACTTCTGAAATGGATGGAAGAACACGAATACGAGTCCATCCACCAGATGCAAGGTAGCATGAGCCAACGCGCCGTGGCTGACCCTTCTGCTTTCCAGAGGGCAAACTATGTGAAGGTGCTGAGCTCGTATGCGATGGCAGGGGGTGGACAGTAGACTGTATACGGTATACGGGGAAAGCAGCAGTATGCGGTATCCCGTATACCGTTTGCCGTATACATAATACGGAATAGACTATGCCTATCGAGCGATTTGAACAATTGGATGTCTGGCAAGCTGCGCACCATTTGGTGCTCCAAATCTATAGGTTTACTCAGAAATTTCCAAACGAAGAGAAGTTCGGCTTGGTTTCACAGATGCGCCGCGCGGCGGTTTCAGTGCCTGCCAATATTGCAGAGGGATTCAAGCGGCGTGGCCTGGCAGATAAAAGCCGTTTCTACAATATTGCGCAGGCATCACTCGAGGAGTTGCGATACTACGTCGTCCTTTGTCACGATTTGGATTACCGGAACGGTGATGAGGGGATATCCGAAAGAGCAGAAAACGTTAGCAAGATGCTGTATGGCCTTGTGCGCTCCTTGGAAACAAGGTCGTATAAAACGCTGTAGAAAACGAAACTAAGACAGCCAGCACTGAAAGGGATCGACGGCCCGCAGGTTCGCTGTCCCCAGTATGCTGTATGCCGTCTACGGTATGCCGAAAATCGTTTACACATCCGACCTGCACGGTGTCATCGAACTTTATCGCGCGGCGGGGGAAGCGGCGTTGCGTACCCGCGCTGACGCCTTGATTTTCGGCGGTGATCTCTGTCCCGGCACGCCCTCGGGAGCTTCCCAGCGTTTGCCCATCGAGCAGCCAGAGTTCATGCTCTACCGCCTGTCCCACCTCTTTGACATGTGGAAGGAGGCGCATCCCGCCCTGCGCATTTTCGCCATCCCTGGCAACGACGACTGCCAAACGGTTCTGCCGGCGCTGGAAGAGCTGGAAATGAATAACCTCATCGAGAACCTGCACCAGGAAACTCGAACGTTGGGCGACTACACTCTGATGGGCCTTTCTGATGTGCCGCCCACGCCCTTTCACTTGAAGGACTTTGAACGTTGGGACGAAGCGCCGGACCCGGATTCCGATTCATATTCCTATCGCTGCCTCTTGGGGACTCCCCGGGGCTTCACGGTGATCGAGGATTTCGAGTCTCACCTGAATTCCTTACCCAGCATCAAACAGGAACTCCAGCGATTTACCGTAAAGGACCCCGAGCACACCGTGGCGGTCATCCACACCCCGCCGTTTAACACGGCCTGCGATGTCCTCTTCGATGGCCGCCACATCGGGAGCAAAGCGGTGCGGAGTTGGATCGAGAAAACGCAGCCCCGCCTGACCCTGCACGGGCACATCCACGAAAGCCCTAAACTCTCCGGAACCTTTTTTGACCGGATCGGCTCCACCACCGTCATCAACCCCGGATGCGACCACACACGGCCACACTTGGTTTTCATCGACTTCGATAAGCCCACCGAGCTGGAGCACTCGCTCTACGGCAAGAAAACTGTGCGATGAATCAGCAAAAGCTGCCTAAAATTCGGCGACTATCCCAGCTCCTCTTTTTGGGTCTCTTTCTAATACACCTTCATGAAACGGAGTTTCGCGGCTCGCTCAAAGCCGCGAGCGGCGACATTCGGTTGCCGATACCCTACCCCAGCATCTTTCTTCAGTCAGACCCGTTGGTGGCCATCCTCGATGTTCTTGCCTCGCACGCGCTTTATCGTGGACTACTATGGAGCTTGACGATCCTGATTCCTGCTTTCTTCCTGGGCCGATTCTTCTGTGGTTGGATTTGCCCGTTGGGAACGCTAAATCACTTTCTAAGTAGTTGGAAATCGGAGCGCAAGCGCGGGCCGGAGCGGCTCGAGCGAAACCGCTACAAAAAATGGCAAACGCTTAAGTACTACATCCTGATTGCTGGCCTCGTCTTGGCGATTTTCGGGGGCTCGCTCCTCGGAATGTTCGATCCCATTTCACTCACGGTGAGGTCGCTGGCAACGGCATGGCTCCCCGCCATCAATTACGCGCTGGAGGCGATGGTCAGCACGCTACGGCACTCATCCGCGGCGCCCATGCCCATGCGGTCGGTGGGTGGCATCGCGCAAGTCGCCCTGACGGAAACCGTCCTCAGCTTTCGTCAGCCGCACTTCCGCCAGACGTTCGCCCTGGGGTCGATTTTCCTCGTCCTCCTGGCGCTCAACCTGCGCATCACCCGCTTCTGGTGCCGCGCTCTGTGCCCCTTGGGCGCTCTGCTGGGGATTGTTTCGCGCTGGTCGATTCTGGGCCTGGAGAAGCTGCCAGGCCATTGCGACGACTGCAATCGCTGCCTGTTGGACTGCCAGGGCGGGGACGATCCGCAACCCCACGCCAAGTGGCGCAAGGCAGAATGCCACCTCTGTTTCAATTGTGTGGGCGAGTGTCCGGAAAGTGGAATCCGTTTCAAATTCTTTCCCTCCACGCCGACAAGTATCGACAGCCCCAATTTGCAACGCCGTCGCGCGCTGGCAGGCGTGGCGGCGGGAGCTGCGTTGCTGCCGATTCTACGCAGCACGCCGGGATTCGCCGTGGCGAAGGACCCGCGCCTGATCCGGCCGCCCGGGGCGCTTGACGAGGCGAGCTTCCTCGCCCGTTGTATTCGGTGTGGCGCGTGTCTGAAGGTGTGTCCCAACAACGCCTTGCAGCCGGCGTTGCTGGAAGCGGGCGTGGAGGGCTTGTGGACGCCGGTCGTCGCGCCGCGCATCGGCTATTGTGAGCCCAGTTGCGTGCTCTGCGGGGAGGTGTGCCCCACGGGGGCCATTTGGGAAATTACCCAGGCGGAGAAAGCCTGGCTGCCGGCGAGCGCCGCGAAAAACGCCAAGCCCATTCATCTGGGCACAGCTTTCTACAACCGCGGCCGCTGCCTGCCATGGGCCATGGCGACGGAATGCATCGTGTGCGAGGAATGGTGCCCCACGTCCCCTAAGGCGATATACCTCCATCCCGCCGAGGTGACGGATTCACTGGGGAATGTAAAACGGATTCGCCAGCCTTACGTCGATCCTGACCGCTGCGTGGGCTGTGGAGCGTGCGAGTTCGCCTGCCCGGTCAAGGACCAGCCGGCTGTTTACGTCACCAGCATCGGCGAGAGCCGCTCGAAGACCAGCCAGATTCTGCTGAGCCGTCAAAGCCGGTAGGGGCAGGTTGATGTAGAGGCGGCTTTACGCCGCCATTTGCGGCGTCAAACTCATTAGGTGGCGACGTGAGGCCACCTCTATCACAGTAAACCGGGAGCGCGCGGCCGTGAGAGTCGGAAAGGTAAAAACCGGGAAGTTGTATCATCTCCCCCAGTCTCTCATTTTCTTCCTCATTTTCCTCGTCGTGTTCGTGGGTTGCCGTTCCCATCCGCCTGTGGACGTTTTCCCCGTCAGCAACTCCAGTCCAGGGTGGGTGAAATCGAGCGCAACCCGGACCTTCGAAGCCGGCCATCTCTACGAGTACATCGATGGAGACGCGGACAAGTACGTGCAGGCGGGCGTGGTGAAAACGCTCACTAGTGACTATCGATGGAAAAACCGGGTCGACGCCACGGTCGACGTATACGTGATGGGAAATGCCGCGGGGGCGCATAAGATCTTCGATTCCGCGTCGGCGGTAGGAAGCCAGCCGATCGCGATGGGCGACGCCGGCCGTTATGCCATGGGCAACTTGACGTTTCGCCAAGGGCCGTATTTTGTTCGCGTCGTCGCCTTCAATGACTCGCCGGAAATCGCCCCGGCCCTTATTGCTTTGTCCTCCGCGCTCAGCGGCAAGTTAAAATCGACCCCCGCCAACAAGTAGAATCCTTCATGCGTCGCAGCACGTTTAACGCGGACCTGTTTTGTAGGTCCGCGCCTTTTCGCGTGCTGGCGCAGACGGTCGCCTTTTAGCACTTGCGATCTTAAGGGTCGTACATTTTAAGTTGTTTCCCTTGACATCTTCGCGGGCGGCGCACGGACGCTTGGAGAAATCTCCGGATGATCTGCTTTGGCGGTCTGCCATTGACTTCTCGGCGAGAAGGCGCTACTGTGCGGTTTCTGTTCTCCTTTTCCACTACAGAGGGTTTATATGGCAAAGTGTGCGGCCTGTCGCAAGGAGATCTCTGTGCCCTTCTGGAAGTTCGCCACTCTCTGCCCTGAATGCAAGGCAGCGCAGGTTGAGCTTAACGCCAAACTCCAGGAACTCACCCCCGTTTTCATCGTCACCCCTTGCCTCGTGGGGCTAAACGTTCTTGTCTTCTGCGTTATGGTTGCCTCTGGCGCCTCGGTGATGGATCCAGACACAAGCCAGTTGATTCAGTGGGGAGCAAGTTATGGGGTTCTGACATTGGGCCCTCAACCCTGGCGCGTGGTCACTTCCATGTTTGTCCACATCGGGATCATTCATCTTCTTTTTAACATGTGGTGCTTGTGGAGCCTGGGGAGGCTCGCAGAGCGCCTAATGGGGAACAGGAATTTCCTTCTGCTATATCTGCTGAGTGGCGTTGGAGGAAGCCTTCTCAGCCTCTGGCTCCATCCCCAACTGGTGAGCGCGGGCGCGTCCGGGGCTATTTTTGGTGTGGCGGGCGGCCTGATCGCCATACTGAGCATGAAAAAGGTCCAAATTCCCAGCACCGCGATGAAGCAGACTTTCAAAAGCCTTCTCTTTTTTGTCGGCTACAATCTAATTTACGGAATGAAAGGTGGAATTGATAATGCCGCGCACCTTGGCGGCCTCCTTGGCGGCCTTGTTTTGGGCGTGTTCTTTCCATCGACGGTTCAGGAAGTTGCCTCCGCACCGGAGTTGAGCTCAACGCGCGAGACTCCTGAATCCCCGCGATTTAAGCTTGCTGGGGCAGCGCTGGCATGCGTCCTGCTTTTCGGCTTCGGATTCGTCCGGCGTGCTCACGGTCCCGCCCCCAGGCCGGAAGAGATGATAAATCTGGAGCTGTTCAAATTGGGAAAGGCGGATCGTACCAACTTACAGGAGGCGGCGAAGCTCGTCGAAGCCGGACAGACCGACGACGGCACGATCGAAAAGCTCAAAACGGTTGCCTTGCACGCCCCCGCTTCGAGTTTGGCGCACATAGTCCTTGCCGAGGCTTATAACCAAAAAAAGCGAGATGGCGAGGCCATTCAGGAATATCATAAAGCCATCAGCGTCCAGCCGAATTACCCCCCGGCGCATTTTGAGCTCGGGCTGGTTCTCCTTCATGCCGGTCAAAACGGCCAAGCCGTCGAGGAGTACCGCAGGGGCCTGCCTTTGGACCCGAATAATGCCGAGGCGCACAACAACCTCGGTGTTGCCCTGGAACGGAATGGTGACGCAAAGGGAGCCTTGGAGGAATACCGCACGGCCCACACGCTCGACCCCAAGGAGGCGATCTACGCCGACAATTTCAAGCGCCTGTCTCCACAACGATAAATGAAGGGCGTGATTCCGTCTTGCTACCGCGGCCATCCACCACCCGCAGGCCAGAAGGCCCTGATGGCGATGGAAACTGCCAGCAGCGCCACCGCGCCTCGCCAGAAGAAAACCGGATCGGCAAGGGACCCACCTTTAATGAGGCGAACTCCCAGCCCCAGCAGGATTCCGATCACCGCCAGAACAGCTAGAAAATTGGGAAGCCACCGCATTGAAACCTCCATGCTGCCCGAGGATTAACCCACTGCCATTTAAGTCCAGTTACAAACGAGGGGCCGCAAAGTTCGCCAGGCATTATAGCGCTTGATCCGAATCCCTCACAGAATTCGTGAATGAACTGCTTCTTGAGAAGTCTATACTAGGGCTGTTCTCATTACCTTTGTTCCCTTTATCAACACTTTTGTATTAGAAATTTTCAGAATGATTTTTGGCAACCCGGAGGCGAAGTATTATGGCCCAGACTCACCCCTTGTCACCAATATCCATAACTTTTCATTGCTCATCAACATCCTTTCATTCATCATGCTCGGGATGATCCCTGGCAACCTGGGCGCAAACAAATATGGCCCAAACCCCTTGCTCCGCGGTTCGCCGCCCGATGCGCCCCCACACAGAAATCCCGGGTTGTGATTCGCGATTTCAGGCCCTCTCCGAGGGAAGAGTGCGCCCAACGAATGAGTGAAGGAGTCCTGTGCACCGGGGGTGAGGAGTCACTCACCGGCTGCGCGGCCGAGACGCCCGGCGTGCGCTACTTATTCCGAATCTGAATCAACGTGATGGCGATGGAAACTGCCAGCAACGCCACAGCACCTCGCCAGAAGAAAACCGGATCGGCGAGGAAGCCACCTTTAATTAAACGAACTCCCAGCCCCAGCAGGATTCCGATCACCGCCAGAACAACCAGAAAATTGGGAAGCCAACGCATAAACGCCTCCGTGAAGCCCGAGAATTGCTTTCTGCTATTCAAGTCCTGTTACGAATGAGGTGCCGCAAATTCCGCCCCGCATTATAGCGCGCGAATCGCCCCCCTCGCAGAATTCCTGGATGAACCGCCTCGTGAAAGGTCTACACTAAGAGTGGAAGTCCGAGGTCTCACCATGCCCTATTGCGCTCAATGTTCAATTGAATATGTAGAAGGCACTGCCCAGTGCGAAGAATGTGGCGCTAGTTTGCTGCCCGGTTCGCCGCCCGAACCGCCTCCACGCGTCGATCTTAGCGAGGAAAAGGATGTGAAGCTGGTCCCAGCGCGCATTTTTATTGGGTCCACTGCGCCCATGGACGCCGAATTGGCGCGGAACATTCTTCAAACCCAGGGAATTGCCAGCACGATATCAGGTGAGGGTCTTGCGGACCCCTTCCCCGTGACGGAGGTGCACCTGCTCGTGCGCGAGGATGACGCCGGGAATGCCGAGCGGATATTACAGGAATACCTCGATACTGAAGTCCCGTCAGCCCCGGAGGAACCGGATGCGGCTGGGGGGTCATAGCTATTTCAGATTCAGGCCTGCTGTTCGCAGCGCGACCAGCAATTCGTCTTCGCTCATTTCGCCCACGTAGTCCCCCGTCACAACGCCCTGACGGTTAACCACCACAAGCATGGGGATAGCCTGGCAACCGTAAAGCGTCTGCGCAGCTTTCTTGGCGTCCATCAGGACCGGGAAGTCAAGCCCCTGCTCTTTGAGAAACTTTTCGACAATGGCGGGAGCCTCGGCATTCACGCCGATGACCGCCAGACCCTTTTCCTTATAGTCCCGGTAAAGCTTGGCGAGGATCAGTTGTTCCCTGCGGCAGGGCCCGCACCAGGTCGCCCAGAAATCGAGCAAGATCACGTGGCCCAGAAAATCGCCGAGTCGAACGGATTGGCCGCTAGGATCGGGCAATTCAAAGTTGGGAGCTCGGTTTCCCGCGAGGTTGGCATGAACGCCTTGCAAGCCAAGCTGGCTTACCAGTTCCGCCCCGCTGGGGGGAGTGAACTCGAACAGCGCAGGATCGAGGGGCCCACCAATTCTGTAGTCGGACAAATCAACATCAAGAGTGATGATGCTCTTCGGTGCGTTCGCAAAGCGGAATGTCTCCTGGTGCCGAAGAACAAGGAATCGGTGCTCGTCCACCCAGAGCTTGTGGTCGCCCTCGTCGAGTGCAATGACGTAACACTCTGCCATTTGGTCTCCCACTTTGATCCGCTCCCTGCGCAGCAGCTTAGCGTCGGGATCGTAGCGGTCAATGTGAGAATATTGGCCAATCAGACGGTTGTGGATGTGGCCGAGTAGATCGGCGGAGCTCGTAAGGGTGTTAACGCCAAGATGGCGGCCGTCTCGCCCAAGATTAATCGTGTCCAGCGTCGGACCTGCCAAGTGCAAGTCCTCATCGGCAAAATCGCTCTCCTCGGCCTCCCTCTCGGGGTCCGGAACGGCCATTTCCCGCGTGTATTTCCGCAGCGCGGAATCGTTGGTCCAGGTGGTTTCTCCATTGCTCACGATGAGCAACTCTCCCCGGTCATCTTCGCGGTAGACCCTGGCCTTGCCGCCCATGTCGGCGGCGACAGAACTGTTAGCCTGCGTTAGGGGAAGCTTCCCGACGCCGGGAGAGAACTCGGACAGTCTCTCGATGGCATCTAGCCGATAAGTGTGGAGGCCACGATAAGTGCTGCTCACTCGCGCCAGCACTTCGGCAGCCGAGACCTGCGCCCCGGCTTGCGCGGATAGCGTCACTGTCACGACCACCACCATGAACGCGAGCCTGCCAGACATAACTATTCCGTAGAGAGGGCAAAATCGCACAAGCGCATTCTACCGTTCGTTACTCGTCACTGCCCTTGGGTACTAAACCCTGACACCCGGCACCTGGCGCCGGATACCTCTCATGCTGCTCGTCACTTGTCATTCGCCGATGCCCCGCGGTCGTTCGTATCCATTTCCTTCTGCAAACGCGCAATGGCTCGCTTCGCGTCCTTGGCTTCGGCGGCGTCTTTGGCGGAGGGGAGTTCGTCCAGGTAACGCTGGTATGCGGTGAGCGCTTTCCGCTTCTCGTTCATTCGCTCGTACACCTTGCCCAACCCCAGGTACGCCGGCGCGTAGTGAGGGTTGTCTTTCGTCGCTTCCTGAAACCGGCTCAGAGCCCCCTTCAGGTTCCCCTTGTGGAGATAGACATTCCCGATCTCGACGCATTTCGCCGGGCCGGGGCTGGTGTAATCCCAATCAGGATTAATGGCTGGGGAGGGTGGCTTCTCCGGGACCTGCGCGCGGACCGCGGGCGCGGCCAGGATAATCCCGAAAGCGGCTACTAACAAGATTTTCACCGTCCGGCGCATATCCAGAATTCTCTCTAAGCCGGCGTGATGTGTCAATATGCAACGAGTCGAGGTAGTGTCCTGATGTGGGCGTAACGCCGCCATCTTGGCGGCTCATTGCCGGCTGGAAGCCGGCGCTCCACTTGAACTTAGGACACTAGCCGAGGCGGCGGGAGCGCGAGGCTCCCACCAAGATCCGGGCAGGATGTCCGCACGCCGCGAATTGCGAAAATAAACTGGCCCCAATTTGCTGTCGATAGGAAATTCGCAGGTGGCTCTCCCGACTTTGGTCGCCAACGTGCTAGGCTACAGAAAGGAATGCGTTTTCAGGGTGAAAGGACGCAGCGAGAAAAGGTGCCAAGTGTCAGGTCCCGGGAGAGCGGTCAACTCGTCCGCTTTGGCGCCAACCTTCGGTCCGTCTGGGGGCGCGGCTACGCAAGTGACGGTCATGCTCAGAACGGCGATGCGCGAAAAGTAATGGGCATCTTGCCTGTGAAGAAGTCATAACGAGGATGGCCATCGTACAAATGGGACGCTACAATTTCCCCCCAGTCTTCCACGATGTTCTAGAAATTAAACGGGTTAGCGGCTTTGGACGGAAATCATTGGAAAATGTATGTCATTGAACCTAAATAAGTTATTCAATTCCCAAAGGCGAAGCAGCAAAAAACGCGGGGGGGGGGAAAATGAAGGGATGTTCCACGATGTTGTTGAAAACAAATGGAGAAAATATGTCCGAAAACAGGCTTTCCACGATGTTGATGAAAATAAAGGACCTATAGGGAGCTTTCCACGATGTTGATGATAATAAATGTAGTTATCGATGAAGGCCAATGCTACACGACGAGTTCCGAAGGATGAAATAGGGAGGATCCGACGGTGGAGGGGCGGCTAGGAGCCTGTCGGAGATAGATTTTGGCTCCCCACAGATCAAGTCTCAAGATTTTGGGGAGGAGGGTGGGGTTGATTATTGACAATGGAGGAAGGGCTTGTAAGATGCGGTTATGGGCAAACAGTTTCGGAGTTGCGATTTAAATCAGGCGTACTTGCTTCCTCCCTCCTTGCAGGATTGGCTGCCGGAGGGCCACCTGGCGCGGTTTGTGGCGGA
>JBEKLF010000100.1:0-27410 GCA_050010335.1 Terriglobia bacterium | reverse complement strand
GCGTTTGGGCTTTGGCGAAAGCGGAACTGGCCAACGGCTGCCCCCAGGATGTCGATGAGTTGATGGAAAGCGTCATCCACGCGATTGGTGGTATCCGCAGTTCGCCAGAGAAACTGAGGGGCGGCATTCTGCAATCAGACCTCCCTCTTTATTTGCCTTAATCATTGCATTATTTAATGTGAGACCAATAATACCGTCGTGGCCAAGCCGCGTGACCAGTTGCGCTCACGCAAGCTCGATTCTTTGGGTGTGCACCCCGAAGTGCCCACAGCTCGTTTGAGGCTTAGCGTGAAGGGCGCTCGCCGCCAGGATCGCGCCGCCATCTATTCCCTTTGGCGCAATCTGGTTGCATTGGCCATGCCCACCGCCCTTGTGTTTGTTCCGGCAGCACAGGCATTTTCTGCCAGTCCACTTCTTGCGCCGCTGCAATTTTGTCCGCCCATAGCCATGCAAGAGAACCGCACAATGGGGTGACGATCAATTCTCCGCAGGTTAGTCTTCGGTGCGCAAGGAATCAGGCGCGGTTATCCAGTGGCCAAGTTGTTTTTACCTCTGCGGCAGTTGATATGCTCAGGAACGAATAAACACTAAAAGTAAACATAATGCTCGTGGTTGCTTCTGTCGACAATCGTCCTCGTGCCCTGCGTGAGGTGGGTGACGGTTGGTCAGAGCGGGGGCTCGCCGGGGCTCGCTTTTTTCAGCTTTTCGAACCTCTTCCACTCCGCCTCGGCCTTCGCTCTTTCACCGAGGCGTTGGTAAAGCCCTCCTAGCGCGTAGTGGGGCTCAGGATCGGCGGGGTCAAACTGGGCCGCGAGATTGAGCTCGTGGATGGCTTCCTGCCTCTTCTCTTCCTTGTTGAGCAGCAGTCCCATTTGGCAATGGGCTTTCGGGAATTCCGGGTCGTATCGCAACGACTCTTGAAGACTGGCTTCAGCCTCTTGAAATCTCCCGAGTTTTACCAAAAGCGTGCCTAGGTTCAACGGGGGCCAAGCTGAGGGGTGCTCTTGCTGGCGGTTTAAGTTGATTGCTTGCTGATAGATGTTGACAGCGTGGTCATACTGGCCCAGACCCTCATAAGTCAGACCAAGATTGTCGTATGCCTTCATGAAGGTAGGGTCAAGATCGAGAGCCGTTTGGAGGTGTGCCGCTGCGGCCTTGAAGTTCATGGCATCGTAGTCAATGCGTCCCAGCCAATATGGATAACGTGCGTCACGCGGGCCCGAGCGAACGAGTTTCTCCAGTTCCGCTCGTGCCCAGTCTCGATGGTCCAGAATAATGTAACTCAAGGCGAGGATGAAACGGTTCTGGTCAGGTAGGGGCGAGATCGCCTCCGCCTTCTTCATTGCAATCGCACAGTTTAGATACTTGCCATCCAGAAAAAAAGTCGCTCCCAGGACAGCGAGCAGTTCAGCAGACTTGGGGTTGTGCTCGATTTCTGCCACGAGTTGAGTCTCGGCGCTTGGGTAGTCGCGCGACTTATAGGCTTCCTGGAGGGCAACGCGCTGGGGGGCGGCAAGCGGCAAAGTGCTAACGATTGTGGGGCTGATGCCGCTGGTCGGAATGTCTTGCGAGGGCAATTGCTTTCCGCTTGCCAGACCTGCACAGAGAAGGAGGATGACCTGTCCACAGCGCCTTGAAAGTGATTTCCTCATCGATTGAGTGTCCGCAACGGGGCCTGAGGGGATTGCCTTTCGGAAATGCGGTTCCGCAGCCCGGTTCTTTGGCCACTTATTCGTCTAGCTATCATAGAGGGTTCGATCATTCGCTTCATTCGGAGGAGCCCGCAAGTATTCGGCCAATCAAGTTCGCACTCTTGCCAAATCACCTTTCTCAATAGGTCGCTGGACCTCCTGGAGCTTATCGGGTCTCGGGGTTGCTGCTCTCGCTAAAAGCGAATTGGCGGGTGCGATTGTCAAGGCGACCCAGAGCCGGAGAAGTTGTCGGACGATAGTTTTTTCGGCTCTTGGTAAATCTGCGCTATAGGACGTAGGACTGAAGAAAGTCATCCTGAGGGTCTCCTTTGTTAGCCAGTTGCCCATTCTGCCATAGGCATTTTCGCCTGGCAACCTTTGGATTCGACCCTTTGGATATGAGCCAGCACGGACCATTGAGGGAGAGAAGTAAATTTGAACCAACAGCGGCGCGTTGATGGAGACCCAGGCGCTGGGAAAAGGTAGAAGGTCTATTTTTAGTTTAAATGGAGCTACGCCATCGCTTGGAATGCGACTTGCTCGCTAACAAGTGGGACTGTGGGCACCTGCGCAGCCCGACAGGTTTCACAGGCTGGCCCACTGCACCCCCAAACAGGATGCTGAAGAGTGATCTGGCAGGTGAGGTATCTCCACTACGGAGGGTATCGATGACAAATCGCATAAACACTCTAAGAGCCACCGTACTTGCTCTACTGCGGATTGCGGTGGGCTGGCATTTCCTTTACGAGGGCGTTGCCAAACTGCTCACTCCCCATTGGAGCGCGGTCGGGTATCTGGACGCGTCGCGGTGGATCTTCGCTCCTTTGTTTCATTGGATTGCCGGCACGCCGCCGGTCCTCAATGCCGTGAACTTCATTAATGTCTGGGCGCTCATCTTTGTGGGTTTAGCTCTTATGCTGGGGGCCGTGGTTAGAGCCGCCAGCCTTGCGGGAATGGCCTTGTTGCTAATGTACTGGCTGGCCAACCCGCCGATCACGGGCTTGGGTCTGACGGTTCCCGCGGAGGGGAGCTACGTCATTGTCGACAAGAACCTGGTGGAGTTCTTCGGCTTGGCTCTGCTGGCCGTGCTCCGGGCCGGCAAGTACTTTGGCCTTGATAAACTGATCTTTCGGCAGAAAGGTGAGCCACCCGAGACCGTCGTGGCGAAGCCAACGTCTGCCGCTGCTCCTGGGCCGTCCGCGAGCCTGGCCGCCGGCTCTGCCCCACCGCAAATGCCGGCGAAGGCTGCGGAAAGCCCTGTTGCCCCCGAGCCCTTTGCCGAACCGTCTCTCAGCCCCAGCCGGCGGGAGCTGATCGCCAGTCTCGCGGGAGTGCCGTTCCTGGGTGCGTTCGCTGCCGCCGTGGAACGTAAGGAAAAGTGGAACAACTACGAACGGAAGAACCTGATCGAAGCCGTCACCGCACCCTCCGCGAAGACTCTGAACGTCGCCAGCCTGACCGATCTTCACGGCACTATTCCTTGGGGTGAAATCAATGGCCGTAAGTTCAGCCGGGTTATCCTGGGAGGTAATCTGCTTTGTGGTAATGCCCATTCGCGTGATCTTATCTATGTCGATGATTTGGTGAAAGCCTACCACACCAAAGATCGGATCTTTGCCACCTTGCTCCTGGCGGAGAAATGTGGGATCAACACGGTGCTTACCAGCCCGGTTCTCTGCACGATGATCGACGAATACTGGAAGCGAAATATCGGCAAGATCCAGTTCATCTCCGACTGTTTCGGGTTGGACTACACGAAGAATCCCCCGCAATTGATCCCCTTCGATAAGTACCTCGATAAGGTCCGGCGCGCTATCGATTATGGCGCCACCGCCTGCTATATTCAGGGCGAGACTGCCGACCGGTTCATCCAGGACAAGAAGCTCGATCTGTTAGTCAAGACTATTGACCTGATTCGTCAGAACAAGGTTCTAGTGGGTATTGGCGCCCACCATATTGAGACGGTCGTAGCCTGCTCCGGTGCGGGGCTCGAGCCGGACTTTTGGATGAAGACGCTTCACCATCTGAACTACTGGTCGGCGAAGAACGCCGAATGGCACGATAACATTTTCTGCCCGCAGCCCGAAGAGACGGTCGCCTTCATGCGCAAGCTGAACCAGCCGTGGATCGCCTTCAAAGTGTTAGCCGCGGGAGCCATTACCCCGGAAGAAGGTTTCCGCTACGCCCTCGAGAACGGGGCGGACTTCCTCTGCGTCGGCATGTACGACTTTCAGATGGTTAAGAATGTGAACACTGCACTGGCGCTTTTGCACAGTAACTTACCACGGGAGCGCGCCTGGCATGGCGGACCGCTCTGGGCGTGAGTGGCTTTGCAGACCAACCCTATGTTGCTCGTTTCTCTCGGCGCGATACTGTCCTCTGTGACCCGGCTCTTCCCTTGGGTACCGCGAAAGCTACGGCGGGTCGCCTTCGAAAAGCATATCCCCTCCATCATGAGCACGGAGACGACGCTCAAGGCTGTTGTCGAGCTTGGAAAAGAGCAAAGCGGCGAACAAGCGTTGCAGGCCGCGGAGGCCGTCCTGCGCGAAGTGGAAGCACGAATGAGTGTCTGGATGGGCGTCACCGAGCTGGCGCGATTCAACGCCGCCGGAGCGGGAGAAAAGGTGCCTTTGTCAGCCGAGACCCTAAGCGTGCTCCGGATCGCGCAGGAAATCACGAAACAAACAGAGGGCGCCTTCGATCCGACGTGCCGCCCCGTTTTAGAGTTCTGGCGTGAATGCTCGGCCGCCGATCGCGAACCGAATTCGGGGAAGCTTTCCCGGGCGCTCGACCGAGTGGGCTGGCATTTGATTCGGCTGCATGAACGCAGTGCGGAGAAGCTCCAGGACGGCATCAGCGTTGACCTTGGGGGAATTGCCAAGGGCTACGCCGTGGAGCGTGCCGCCGAAGCGATGCGTAATGCCGGAGCCTGCGGTGGCATGGTGCAATCTGGCGGCGATCTGTATGTCTTCGGTCCGGCCGAGCACAGCAGCAAGTGGGGCATCGGCATCAACGACCCATTCGACCCGCAGGGAAAATTGCGGCCCGAGGTGCTTTTCCTTACCAACCGGGCGGTGTCAACAAGTGGCAATTACCGGCGCTTCTTCGCCATTCGCGATCGCCGTCACAGCCACATTCTCGATCCTCGGAACGGAAAACCTGTGGATGCTGTGCCTCAGGTGACGACCGTTGCGGGAAGCGCCATGATCTCCGAGGGGTGGTCCACCGCGCTGAGCGTGCTGGGCCCGGAGGGGCTCACACTCCTGCCAGCAGGCGTCGAAGCCATGCTCATCACTCACGACGGCAGTGGTCCACAGGTTCATAAGAGTGAACACTTTGATGAACTTGTGTGCCCCCAGCTATCGGCATGAAACCGGAGCGAAGTGGGGATTGCTCGACGCGTCCCTTCTTAGTTTCCAGAGACCTGGCAGGCAGG
The DNA here is from genome assembly GCA_050010335.1 of Terriglobia bacterium. Classification (GTDB taxonomy): domain Bacteria; phylum Acidobacteriota; class Terriglobia; order UBA7540; family UBA7540; genus Bog-366. Next base: position 22,283 of record JBEKLF010000100.1, on the reverse strand, counting down.
CGAGATCGGGTGCGCTCCTGTCACGGGTCTGAGGCTTTTCAATGCGAACCAATGTCATACTGATTGCTCTCGTGATGCAACTGTGGCTTCTCTCCCCCTGCTTCGGCTCTCAAGCCTAGTCGCCGGGGAAGCTGGGGGATGGAGTGGGCAGACACTGGGAAATTATGGTCTGCCTGGCTTCAATGATGTGGAACTTGTCCAACAAAGCATGAACGGCTTGGTCGGTGGGGACAAAGGGCAAGCCGTTGGCCAGTTCGAATCCTTTCTGCGAGAGGGTGCGCCGATAACGATAGGAACACAGACAGAAGGCCGCTTCGTTGACCAGGTGCAAGCCCAAGCGGGGTTCCAGCCGTTGGGGCGGCTGGCCGCTCCAGCGCACCAAGAGGTCCCAAGTTCCCAGGCGCAAGTGCTCTGGAAGCAGCAGCCAGATGCCGACTTGGTTGCCGGAGACTTTGTCCGCCAGCAATTGACGCACCTGCCGCTCCAGACTGACCGGGTCGGCCGGTGAGGTGAGTTGCTTCGAACGCGTTCTCTGCACCTGCACATACTGGGGTGGCTGGGCGGGGTTAAGGGCGTAGAGTTTTTTTTTGCAGGCCGTAATCGGCGATGATGCGTTCCACACTGCGTTGGCTAATGATATGGCCCGCTTGGCGCAATTTCTGGGCGATGACCTCGGCGGAAGCCTCGGCATCCAGGAAGCGATGGCGAATGACCAGGCGCACAATGTGCTCGGTGCGGCGGTAGTCGGTTTTGGGGCCGCGAGGCTCCAGAGCCAGACCCAGGGCCCCTTCCTGTTCAAAGGCCGCCAACAGCTGGTAGTAACGCGGGCGGCTGAAGTGGAATTGCCGCGCCGCTTGCGTGGCGCCTCGGCCTTCGCATTGGCCGACGATGAGCATGGCCAGACGGCGGCCGACCTCGTCGTCATCGCTGACGGGCAGGATGCCTCCGGGCCCGGAGAAACGGAGTTGTTTTTTTAAGAAGAAAATATTCATAGTGGTGCGAGGATAGCACACCGGGGGAGGCGATGTATAATTAAATGTGGCGGTAATAGAGTGAGCGAGACGACAACCAACTCGTACAAGCACAGGAAATGACGAACTCCCGCGGTGCGGCGTTACAATATACCGCCACATATAATTAGACATACACGGAATGCATTTCCCGACTTCCGGCGCAAATGGGGCGGCCCGCGTCTAATCAACGCCCGCCTTAAAATCTCTGCGGCCGGGGTTGACCTGGGAGTATTCGCTGGCGAGTTTACGAAGGATCATGCGCTCGACCCGCTCCAGGTCAAACAGCCCGTATTCGAGGGCGGTCCGCAGGGCGGCAAACAACGGCGTGCGCGGATAGTCGTTCACCAACCGGAGCAAGCGCCGCAGCGCGAGCGTGGCGCGCCCCGGAGAGCGTTTTTTGAGGGCCTGGAGGTACTCGGCGATTTCGGGGACTCGTTCCCGAAGGAGTTTTTCTTCCGGGACCGAATCCGAGCGTGGGGACACGGGGCGGCGCGGGTAGCGATGTTCGGGCAAGCAGTACTGGCGGCCGGTGGGTTCGATCACGCGGGGGTGCGTGGCGACGAGGCGTGGCCCGCGGTAGATTTCAATCTGGTCTTTGCTCTGGCGCACTTCCACGTGGCGTCCGATGAGGTCGGCGGGAACGGAATAACGATGGGTGTCGACCCAGACCAACCCTTCCAGATCCACCAGGCGCTGGTGGAGAAGATAGACGGGAGGCACCCAGAGGGGAAGAGGTTGCAGATGGGGCTGCTCGGCGGCGAACAACTCGCGCGGGCTGGCCTTCAGATCGTCACGGAACTTGGCATTCACCTTGTCGCACCACTCGCGTGCCTGCCGGTTGGCGTCGGCCCAGTCCGGGAAGGAGCGGCCCGCCAGGAAGTTCGTCTCGATATAGCGGAAGCTGCGCTCGACGCGCGCCGAGCGGTTGGCGTTGCCGATCGCGTGAGCTTGGAAGCGGAAGCCGTAGCGGTCGGCGAAGGCAGCCATCTCCGGCACCGGCACCATGTCGCGGCCCGTGCCTTTCAGCACCACGACGTGAGTGTTATCGATCAGGCAAGTTTCGCAAGCCCCTTGAAAGTATTGGAGGGCGTCGGTGAGAAAAACCTTGCAATCGAAGCGCCGGAAGGTGGGAAAGAACTGAAAGAAGAGCATGCGGGAATAGCCGCAGACCAGCGAGGCGGTCTGAACCGGCCGCAACTGGCCGCCGATCTCAGCGCGGTGCGGGGAGGTGTCGTGCTGCATCTCTTGGCCAGGCTGGAAGTGATATTCTCCGACCGGCTCCTTGGGTTCGTGGCCGATCCCCTGGCGCCGGCAGAAGGCCGTCAACGCCGGATAGGAGAACGGAGCTCCCGAGGCGACAAGTTCCTCGTGGACGCGCACCAGGTTGCCTTGGCAGCGCGTGTACAGCTCCAGAATCTGGTCGCGGTAGGGCGTGGCCTTTTCCGGGCGCACCAGCGTGGGCACGATCTCGGTGGCGGAGCGCAAGACCTCCCGCACCGCGCCCCGCGACACTTTCAGGGCGCGGGCGATGCCGCGGAGACTATGCCCCTGCTCGCGCAGCTTCAGAATCGCCGCTCGGGTACTCTGGTCCAGCATGGCCCATCTCCTGGTGGAAGTGTTCAGCCAGGCGTTCGATCTCGCGCCGAGACTGGTGGAACAAGCCGGCCAAGTCCTGGCGGTCTTTTTCCGGAAGATTCCGCAAGAAGCCGAGGCGCAGCCGCCGGCGAGCCCGGCGGGCCGTGGAACTGAGAATTTCCAGGTCGGTCTGCAGACTGTCGGAAAGGCCCACCTCGACAGAGGGAGGAGCTTCGGCCTCCTTATAACTCTTCAGAAAAATCAAGGGCGCTTCGAGCAGGCGCTGGCGCGTCACCCAGTTGCCGCTCTGATACGCGGTGTAGAGGATCCCCAGATCGCGACCGCTCAGGCGGGTGGCCCCGATCGCTTCCACCAGTTCCAGACAGACTTGCCGGTTGGCGCGCGCCAAGAGCACCAGTTATTTCGCCGCCCCGTGCGCACCCATCTTGCCCCGGCGGACTCGCTCCTGAATCGAATCGGGGAACTCGTGGACCAGCGCCAGCCGCCGGCTCACCCAACTTACCGAGTGGCTGAAGCGCCGGGCCAGTTCCTCCCGCGACAGTCCAAAACGCTCGTGCAACTCGGCCAGCAACCAGCTCTGTTCGAGCGCCGTCTCCGGCTCAGCGGTTTGCATCAGGCGGGTGGCGATCAAGGCCTCGGCTTCTTCCCCGGGCCAGCAACCGGCCGCGACGGTATCTCGGCCCAACCGGCGCAGGGCGCGCACCCGCTTGTAGCCATCGATGACCACGAACCGGCCGTGGGCTTCTTCCTTCACCACCACAATGGGAACCTGCTGGTCGACTTCAGCGGGCGAAGCGAGGAGCCGCCGCTCGGGTTCCGGACGGACCATCTATGGCCCGACTGAAGGAGGGAAGTGCGGATCTGCTCGAGGACCGTCGCCGGCGAGCGTTGGCGTTGTGGGACACGGGCTTGTCTTTGAACGAAGTGGGGCGTCGCATCCCTTGCGCCCCCAGTTCCATGCTGCGGTGGCTCCGGGCACGCCGTCGAGGGGGCCCCGACGCTTTGCGGGTGCGCTTCTCGCCGGGACGCCCGCTGAAGTTGGGGGAGACCCAGCGGCGGCGTCTGCTGCGGTTGCTTCTCCGCGGGGCAGGGGCGCACGGCTACCGGACACAACTGTGGACCACAGCACGAATCGCCGAAGTCATCCGGCAGGAGTTCGGGGTGGATTACCATCGCGATCATGTCGGTCGGCTGATGCATAGCCTCAACTGGAGCCCTCAGAAACCTGAAACCCGTGCCGTCGAGCGCGACGAGGAGGCCATCGAGCGCTGGAAAAGGAGCGGCTCGTCGTGCTTGAAACGAAGGGCGACCAACTTGCCGGCAATCTCGATACCACCTACAAGCGGAAGCCGCTAGAGCAACTCACTAAAACCTACAAGGAGGACGATGTGATGAAAGCGGGTGAGCTTCAGCTTGTTGGAAAGGGTAAAGAGGTGGTCTGTGACCTCGTGCTCATGAGCGAATGGAAGACGGTCTTCCACACCCGCCATATCGCCGAACAGTCTGACGCGATGCAGCTTGCCACCCAACCTGAATGACCGCCTTTTCGTGGAAGTGCGTGATCTTTTAATTGGCAGTAGGCATGTCGCTCGTCATATCGCGAGGAAGAAGGCGCGGCATTACCGCCAGTTGCTGACCCAGGGCAAGGTTCTCCAAGGCAGTTTTCCGGATATTCCGGGGCGAAAGAAGAAGCCGTAACAACGAAGATAGAAGCGCCGCCATGCACATGAATATCGGAGGGCAAGTGGGGAGAAGCGAGTTATCTTGAGCCAGACGGATATTGGCGAAGCACAGGTTTTGCTCAGCAACTTCCGTTTCTTAGCTCTTTCTTACAGAAACAACCGAGGCTGTGTAACGGTCAGCACGCAAGAGTGAAATGGCATACTCCAGCGCAGTTTCCTGAATGTCAAAGGCGGTTTCTTTGATAAGAAGAAGTGCGCTTCCAAGCCTGGTCTGCAGTATCTGTGCCTCCTCGTGCGTGGCATTTACAGCGCCAATTGTTTCCTCGGACCGCAGAAGCTTTCGCCCATATATATGCTCGAAGATGTAGTAGAGAGACTGCCCCTCAATGTCCTGCTGGCCGAGGCCCGGAAAGATACGTTCGGGAAGGTAACTCCTGACGATGGCAACAGGTTCGTGGTTGACGAAGCGTAAACGCTTCATCAGGTATACTTGTTCTGAGGGGCCGATCCTCAAGGCATTGGCGGTCTCGGGATCAGGATACTGGAGTCCGAGGGCGAGTAACTTCGTAGAAGGCACTAGTCCGCGCCTTTGCATCTCTTCGCTGAATCCACGGAGTTCCTGGAAATTCCATGCGACAGGACCTCTACCGATCACTGGTGCTTTGCCCTTTTTGGTAAGCAGTAACCCCTCCGCGCGCAACTTCTGGAAGGCCTGGCGGACAGGCATCTTGCTGATCCCAAGTTTCTGGGCAACAGCAGCCTCAGAGCAAAAGCGCTGGCCCGGTCTAAGCTTCCCCTCCTTAATGAGACAGCGCACTTGCTCGGCAATTTGCTCGTAGTAGGGCACGAAGCTCGAAGAGTTTAGGACCAGCGCGGGTTCATCTGCTCCCCGTGCTTGAACGGGTAAGGGTGAAATGTCCAAAGGCACAAGTTCTCCTCAGATGTACATGCGCGCTCTACTGCTAAAGATCTTAGCATAGGATGTTGCCTCACTGCCATGGGTTTTCTGTCTTTTTCACCGGCGCGGACAGTTTTCTGCTTATGGTCCCACTTATACGCTCTTTCAATCTTGTCAAGGCACACTGAAAAGCATTGAATGGGTGACCAAAACGGCGAGATTGAATTCTCTTGATTCACAAAAAATAAGCCTTGACAATACATGATATGCACGTATGATAGTACCCTCTTAGCCTTTGGAGGTTGAAATGTATCGACGCAGAGCAGTGGGCAATACGATCCAAATCGCTGCCATCCCTACGGTGCTGATCTTGTTTTTCCTGACCTATACGCAGCCCGGTTACACCCAGATTGTCAACGCGAGCCTTTACGGGAGTGTCACAGACTCGTCGGGCGCCGCCATACCAGACGCGACGATCACCGCCACGAACGTCACAATGGGCATCGAAACAAAAACAGCGACTGACGCTGCGGGAAATTACATACTCCCATCGCTTCCTCCCGCCGCTTACAACATTACCGTGGAAAAGAGTGGTTTCAAGACCGCAGTGATTTCCGGTGTCACGCTGTTGGTTGACCAGAAGGCTCGCGTTGATGCCCAACTGCAGGTGGGCGCAGTGACGACAAGCGTCCAAGTCAGCAGCGCGGCGCCGCTCGTCGAGACCAAAACGGCCAGCGTGGGGACGGTGGTCGGCGAGCGGGAAGTTGTCGACCTTCCCTTGAACCTGCGGCGTATCACGACATTGGCTGTGCTGGTTCCGGGAGCCATCGACATGCGGGGTTATGGAGGTGCCGCAGCTGTGACAGGTGGTTCGCCCTTTAGCGAAAACACCTATACGGCCGGAGGGGTGCGCGACTCGAGCAACACCCTCTTGCTTGACGGCGTGGAATCCAGAGCCTGGAGTAGTGGGGGTTTTGGCCTTGAGCCTCCTCCAGATGCCGTCCAGGAGTTTAAGATCCAGACCAACATTTACGATGCGGCGTTTGGTAAAACGGCAGGCTCTACCATGAACTTGGTGACCAAGTCCGGCAGCAACGAGTTCCACGGCGATGCTTGGGAGTTTTTGCGGAACGACGACATAGATGCGAGGAATTTCTTTGCTACGAACCAGACAAATCCAGTCACGGGGGCAGAGATTCCAGGTTCCGCTCGACCGGCATACCGACGCAACCAGTTTGGAGCTACGCTGGGCGGGCCCATCCGCAAAGACAAGACCTTCTTTTTTGTCTATTATGACGCGTTGCGCGAAAGCAAGGGTTTGTCGTTAACAAACCAGGTCCCCACGGCTGCGGAGAGAGCCGGGGATTTGAGTAGCGCACTGACCGGCCAGACGATGAATCTGTGCGGCGCGGGCGGGCCGGCAAACCTCAACTTTGACACTGGCCAACTATTTAATCCGGGTACGGAGTCGCTGTTCACTTGCCCGCTCGGGAGCGCAAACGCGGGTTCAACGATCCTTATAGGAAGCCCTGTCCCCCGCAATATCATCGCGGACATCGATCCCGTGGCACAGAAAGCCTTGGGGGCCTTCCCTGCGCCCAACCGTCCCGGGTACCCGAACAATGTAAACCAGAACCCCTACCAACGCTCTGATAACCAATTTGATATCCGCATTGACCAATCTTTCAGCCAAAAGGACCAGTTCTTCGCGCGCTACATGTTCGGCCAATCCAATATCACGGATCCATCAGCCGGTTACAGCACGCTTGCAGGTTTTGGCGACAATATCTTCTTTCGAGGTCAAAATGTGGCAACAGGATGGATACACACGATTAGCCCGCAGCTTTTGAATGAGGCGCGCGTCGGATTTCAACGTAACAATCCGGTCCAGAATTGCCAGGAATGTCCCCGCGCTTCGGGTTTCATGGAGAGCTTCGGGATTCAGAATTTGAAGGCGCTATCGCCAGCCATGGAAGGATTCCCATTCTTTGCCTTTGTCAACTACGGAGCTATCGGAGATGCCGAGTATCGTCCGATCTCGAACGTGGAGATGGTGGAGACCTACCAAGACAACCTGACGTGGGCCCACGGGCGACATACCATCGTCGTCGGCGGGGTTTTACAGCCGTGGCAGGATCTTCGACAGGAGAATGCCTGGTCACCTCACGGCCAATTCTATTTCGACGGCCAATATGCGGGTCTTGCGGGTGAGCTTCCGAACGCGAGTTCGGTGTCAGACTTGGCCGATTTTTTGCTAGGGTATCCCTACAATGCGGGTAGCATGTTGGGATACGAGGACGCAAATCAAGTAGGAGGATCCTTCGATAATCTTTATGGGCAGGACGATATAAGACTTACAAGTAGGCTTACCATGAATGTGGGGCTGCGCTGGGAGTACCGTCGGCCCATGGTGGATAAGAGAGATAACGTTGTACAGATCATACCCACGGCACCGCCCTTCTCTGGACCTGGAAATGCCCTTTTGGTCACGGCGCTACCCGACGCGCAGAATGATGCGCTTTGCACCGAGCATTCCTATCTGATATCCGCCTCCGGCGAATGCCTCGTGATGAGTTCGGCGGAGCGGAGACAGAGAGGCTTTACGGGACGCACGCGTCGCTCGATCAACAGGGGCGACTACCGTGAATACGCGCCACGTTTTGGCTTGAGTTGGCGACCCTTGGCTTCAGACAAACTGATTGTGCGGACGGGATATGGAATCTTCTACGACTTGGGGGAGTTGAATATCTGGCAGTCCGTGACTGGCAACTCGATAGCCGCGCCTACTGTGCTTTACAATACATCGTTCGGGTCGCCTCCACCTTTGACGGGCGGCTTGCCTACTACGACTGCGAATGTTTTTGCGACTAGCAGCGTTCCGCCTCTCAGCCAGGAATTCGAGAGCCTGTTTGTCCCGCCCGACTTCCAAGCTCCGCGTGTGGAGATGTGGAGTTTTGGTATCCAGTCGCAATTGGCTCGCAACTGGGCCCTGGAGGTCGACTACATCGGCACCAAGGCGAACCACCTCGACACCGTCCATTCGTACTTCAACCAGCCCGAACTCGGTGCCGCCCCCTTGCAGTCCCGCCGCCCCTACCCTGATTTCAATAACATTCACGACAGCACCTCCGACGATAACTCTTTTTACAGCTCCCTTCAGGGTAAGCTGACCAAGAGGTTTTCCAGGGGCTTCACGTTTCTGGCTTCGTACACGTACGCCAGAAGCCTTGACGACGGAGGGGGGAAAGAAGGTGAATTTGGTACCAATTGGCCACAGGATGATAACAATCGCAACGCGAACTGGGGGCGGTCCGTGGCTGACGCGGAGCAGCGGTTTGTATTTAGCCCCGTTTGGCAGTTGCCGTTCGGGAATGGCAGACGATATTTGAATCGGAGCGGTGTTGTCAATGGGTTGATGGGGGGCTGGGAAATTTCCGCTGTGTGGGCCATCCAATCAGGCTTTCCCTTTACGGTCATTTCGTCGGAGGACTTCTCCAACACGGATTCGCACGAACCGCGTCCCGACAGGACTTGCAGCGGAGCGGGCCATAAAACGGTTAGTAACTGGTTCGATGCGAGTTGCTTCACTACGACCGCACTGGCGCAGGCTCTGGCAAGCGGGCAACCGCGCTTTGGGAATTCGGGCCGAAACATCCTGGATGGGCCGGGGCTGAATAACCTAGACTTCGCCTTGATGAAAGACTTCCGGCTTGGGGAGCGCTTGAAGCTTCAGTTCCGGGCAGAGGCTTTTAACATAGCCAACCAAGCACATTTCGGGTACCCGGTCGACACAGTCGGCAGTTCAAATATCGGCCAGCTCGCTAGCGCAGGTGACGGGCGCGACATCCAATTTGGGATGAAGGTCCTTTTCTGAAAGGTTTCGGGAACCGAAGAAAGCACGTCAAGGGACGGATGCGCCCGCCCGACAAGGCGAGGGTTCTGATGCAATCGGGCATGATCAGGTTAGCGCTGCGGGCTTGAAAGGGTCACTTAGGTGCTGCTTTAAATCAGAGCAAGGAAAAGGCAGGACGGAGTCCCTTTCCCACTTCATTTTGTAACCCTGCCCTGAAGATTTCGGTCAGGTGGGGACGGCAGAATCGAGGGTGACGTTATGGCCGAGAGCCTCGAGGCGCTTGATGCAGTGGAGGTTGAGGCCTGCCGATTCGAGACGGTCAAAGAAGTTGCCGCCGAGGTCGCTGCGAGGCGTAGCGTCTTTCGACAAATGCTAGACGATCATCAGCATGGAATGTCACACCGCGACCATCTCGCTTCTTCCCAGCCGCCCGATCAGACGTCGATCCTGCGACCCCAGGTTTGTCTCCTTGCTAAGGCTCGCCGCCCAAGCGGATTGGGTCAAGGTCTGTTTCAGCTACCTGTTGGCTGAACATGCTCGAGACGGATTCAATGCGTAAGGAGGAGTGAATGCCCCCAGTTTCGAGAAGAGAGTTTTTCAAGAATGCGGCGACAAATGCCGCTGTGGCTGGGTTTCTGTCTGCAACCAGCATGCTTCGTGCCAATCCACTCGGCATGCCGATTGGGTGCCAGACTTGGCCGGTGAGGGAAAGAATCGCCAAGGACTTTCCTGGCACAGTCAAGCTGCTTGCCGAGGTCGGATTTCAGTCGATTGAGTTGTGCTCGCCGGTGGGTTACGCCGACGACGGGTTCGCCGACGTCGGCAAATACAGCGGGGCCGAACTTCGCCGCATCCTGGACGATGCTGGCGTCACATGCGTGAGCTCGCACTTCGGCATCGAGGAACTGAGAAAAGACCAGGGGCGCAGCATTGCCTGGGCCAAAGACGTCGGCCTGACCCAAATGATCGTGCCCAGCCTCGATGGCCCGAAGAACCCCACGATGGATGATGTCAAGCGCGCCGCCGACGAGTACAACAAAATGGGTGAACGCGCCGCTAGGGCCGGCATCCAACAGGGCCTCCACAGTGAAGACTTCGAACTCACCCACGTCGACGGCCAGCGCACTTATGACTTGCTGTTCAAGCTGCTTGATCCGAAGCTGGTCAGGTTCCAATTCCAGGTTTCGACGATCAGCGCCGGCTACGACGCTGCCCAGTACTTCACCAGGTATCCTGGCCGCTTCATTTCCATGCACGTTCAAGGCTGGTCAACGAAGACCAGGAAAGAAACGGCCGTGGGCCAGGGCTCGCTCGACTGGAGGAAGATCTTTACCGCGGCGAAAATCGGTGGCATCAAGAACTACTACGTCGAAATGGACCTGCCGCTGATGAAGGCCAGCGTTCCCTACCTTCGCAATCTGCAGGTCTGATGCTGGTAGCCGATGTCAGCACTCTCCTGAGCGTGGGGGTCTTCTCTAGAGGTTGCTTCTCCGGTGCTCAAGGTTTTGCTTGACGCGCCCATCATGCCGGTGAAAACGCCGGAGGCCATCCGCAAGCCGGCCCACGACGTTTGCCCCTTGCAGGTACTCTCGCGCTCCGGCGGCCTCTACACGCGCGGCGCCGACGGCAAGGTGAAAGGCGAAAGTTATTACGCGCGTTTCGTCCGTGCCATGAAGGAGATCGGTTACCAGGGCTACATCGGGTACGAACTCTGCCACCCTCCGCACAAAGTGGGGCCGGACGGTGGGCATTTACTACGTGGAAAAGAACGCGCAAATGGGCGCGGAGTTCATGCGTGGGGTTATCGCCGCGGAAGGGGCCTGACGCGCGCTGCCAGGACGCTCCAGGGCGCTATGCAGCCGCTCGCGAGTTTCCAGGCAACTCTGTGCGGCCCGAAATCATCGCGCCCTCAAAGGGGGGTCTTCTGTGCGAGCACCGTTTTTGGCAAGCTAAAGCCTGGCGCGGCTACCTCATGCTGAGCGTCGAACATTAAAGGAGGATTAGCTCACATGTTTGGAAACGCAATGAATCGTCGGGAATTTATGCGCACCAGCGCCTGCGCTGCCGCGTTCGGCGCCGCCGTCAAGACCAATCTGCTTTCGCCCCGTCCTCTTCAGGCCGCGCCCGGCGGCGTGCCGCCCAGTGACCGGGTGCGCTTCGCTTCCATCGGCACGGGGGTGGAGGGGTGCACCATTCTGCAGGCGGCGCTGCATTGTCCGGGCACCGAGATTGTTGCTGCCTGCGACCTTTATGACGGCCGGATCACAGCCGCCAAAGAGTATGCGCACAAGGAAATCTTCACCACCAAGGACTACCGTGCCATTTTGGATCGCAGCGATGTGGATGCCGTGCTCGTGGCCACGCCGGACCACTGGCACGCCAAGATCACCGAAGACGCCTGCGCCGCAGGCAAAGACGTCTACTGCGAAAAGCCCATGTCGCACACCGTGGGGCAAGCCTTCACGATGGTTGAGGCCATGCAGAAGCATAGCCGCATCGTGCAGGTGGGCAGCCAGTATCGGAGTTCAATTGTCTTTGCTAAGGCCAAGGAGATTTTCGAAGGTGGCGCGCTGGGGCAAGTGACCGCGGTCGAGGCCTCCCTCGATCGCAACGACGCCAGCGGCGCGTGGGTTTATCCCATCCCGCCGGACGCCAGCGAAAAGACCATCGATTGGGACCGGTTTCTTGGAGACGCACCCAAGCGGCCCTTCGACCCCATCCGTTTCTTCCGCTGGCGCTGCTTCCGGGATTACGGGGAAGGCTTGCCTGGCGACCTCTTCGTGCACAGGCTGACGGGAATCCACTATATCGCCGGTATCACCGCACCGCCGCTGCGCGCGGCGAGCATGGGGGGACTTTTCCGCTGGACCGAAAACCGTGAAGTGCCCGACCTGATGTGGACGCTCTTTGAATATCCCAACTTCCGCCTCTCGCTGCGCTGCAACCTGAATAACGAATCGCCGGCCCTGGCGCGTTTCTACGGTACGAAAGGGACGCTGGAAGTCAAAAATGACGCCCTCAGCTTCACTCCGCAAAACACGGAACCACAACCGGAAGACTATTCAATTATGGGCTGGCCGGTAAAGCTGAGAATGGAATACCTGCAACAATGGCACAGCGAACACCCGGCTCCTCTGCCCGGCCAATATCGCTTGATCGAGTCCGCCGAGAGCTTTGCGGCACCGCGCGGTTACGACTGCCAGGTTGACCACATGAATAACTTCCTCGAGTCGGTGCGCACCCGGCAGCCTTCCGTGGAGGATGCGGTTTACGGGAAGAACACCGCCATCGCCGCCCTCATGGCGAATTATTCCTATTTCAACAAATGCCTGGCCGTGTGGAATGAGGGTGCTCGCAAGATTGAAGGATGATAGAAATCCAGGACGATGCAGAAGCACGCTTCAGGAGCTTGCTGCCACATCCCCCGGCGTTCCGTGTTGAATGCGGTAAGCAAAGGCTTCACTGTCGCCGGCTATGACGCCAGTACCCGCAAACCGGGCATCACGGGGGGGCTTTACACCATTACCTTTCTGGGCATCTGGTACCGCGGCGACGCGCCGTTGCTCGAGGGAATCCTGAGGCGCAGGAGCCACTATGGCTATGACGGAGTGGAGATCGACGTCAAGCGGCCACATGGCAACATCGACATGCCGGCGACCCGCTGCCGCGAATTGTGCTGCATCGCCGACGGCGAGGGCGTGGAAATCTACAGCGTCGCCGCCAACAACGACTTCTCCGGCCCCATCACTGAGCATCTCGAGATGCAGGTTCTTTACGTGTGCGAACGCATTCGCGTGGCTTCTAACCTGGGCGCCCGAACCGTGCGCGTATTCCTGGCCTGGCCGGGTACGACCGAACGGCAGGGGGTGGCCAGTTACGATATTGCGCGACCTCTCTGGCGAACCGTACATCGGGCTGGAGTTCCGGGCTGAAGGTAACCACCAGGGTGCGTTCCTGTCCCACACTTGGCGCGTGAGACGAAGCGCGGGGATAGGTTTCAGACGCGGGTCGTTCAGCGGCTGGAACTTCTCGGGTGGCAGCGCCAGCAGGCCGGGGAAGTGGGCGGGTACCAGTGAACCCACAAAGTGGAGGTCGCTGCGGTCGAGGCCCTCCTGAATGCGCACGGACTTGTTGCCCTTATCGAAGACCAGTCAGATGTACACTAGGGGCCGCTGGAAGGCCAAACTGGAAATTCCAGCTAAAAGACCTTAATTTTTCATAGGTGGAGGGAAAAAGCTATGGTGAATCCTATAACCCGCAGGGAGTTTCTTGCACAATCAACCTTGGTGGTAGAAGGAAGCGTGATCGCCACACTCGCCGCCCAAGCCGCGCCTAGTGGGACAAAAGTAGGGGACATAAAACCAGTGCTGTACAGCATTACTTACGGAGGAGTCTGGTATAAGGGTCCCGCTCTGAGCCTCGACGAGGTCCTTGAGCGGGCAAAGAAGTATGGCTTTGCTGGCATTGAAGTCGACGGCAAGCGCCCAAGTGGCTATGTCTTGGATTGGCCCAGGAAGCGGTGTGTTGAATTTCGTAAGAAGGTTGAGGACAGCGGGCTGCTAATCGCTGCCGTGGCTGCCAACAACGATTTTAGCAGTCCGATCCCGGAACACCGTGAAGCCGAGTTGGCAAATGTGAAAGATCTGGTCCGGATGACGTCAGATCTGAACTCCAAAACGCTCCGTGTCTTTTTCGCATGGCCCGGCGTCACCCAGAATCCTAAGGCTGAGGGTGGCAGCCGTTACGACATTGCTCAGAACAGCTGGTCATTTGTGCATAAATATTTCTCGGAGGAACAGACCTGGGAATGGTGTCGGCAGGGGCTGACCGAAGCGTCAAAGATTGCGGGTGATTATGGTGTAACACTGGCCCTGCAGAACCACCGGCCCGTGCTCAAGACCTATCACGATGCGATCCGCATGGTAAAAGAGGTAGGCTCACCTCATCTGAAAATCTGCCTCGACGCGCCCATTATGGAAAAACAGGATGCTGCCTATTTGCGGCAGGCAGTACTGGATGCAGGCTCCCTCATTGTGCACTCGCATTACGGAGGCGAATATGAACGGCAGCAACCGAATGGGCCGATTCTTCGTCCGGCCATTGCGGGGACTTGGGGCGGTGCATATGTGCGCGATGGTTATGAGAAGGAGGATATCTATCTCCCTTTTTTCAAGGCTATGCTAGAGATAGGATACCACGGGTACATCGGCTACGAGTTGTGCCATCCCCTTCCCGCCGTCAATGGACAATTAGTGGGCCTGGACTTCGTAGAAACGAACACTCAACTGGGGTTGGAGTATATCAAGAGTGTTATCGCGCAGGCGAAGAAAGAACTGACGGCCCAGCTTAGGCGAAATCAGGTGCTGGCCTCCAAAGGGGACCGGCCCTCCACGTGAGTCGACCGTCACCGAAGGCGGGAGCATGTCTCCCCTCCTCTGCCCGGTCTAACCGTCACCCGGGAAAGCAATTCGTAAGTTGAAGGAAGTTTTGGGCATCCTGCCTGACGCTGGGGGGGCGGTTTCTTGCCCCGCCGCCCAGAGTGGCCATTCCAACTTGCGCGAAGTTTGATTTTCACAAGACAAGTCATGGTCACGACACTACTTAGCTAGTTTTGAGATTTTTGAACTTCGGAAATCGCCTTAAATAATACTGGAAGGAGGTCTTATTATTTATGAAGAAGGGCACTGTTAGTCGACGAGATTTCATGAAGCTGGGGACGGGGGTGGCCGCACCCGGACTGGCTGCCAAGGTTACCATGCATGAACCTCTGCATCTTGCTGCTGCACCGCGACCAGTTCCACCTTCGGACACGGTCCGATTCGCGATTGTCGGAACTGGAGTGGAAGGCTGCGTGCTGCTCGATGCCACGCTGCCCATTCCCGGCGTGGAGTGCGTAGCGGCAGCAGATCTCTACGACAGGCGCCACATCGCGGCCAAGGAAGAGCTGGGCGGAAAAGACATCGAGACCACGCGCGGGTACTGCCGCCTGCTTGATCGCAAGGATATTGACGCCGTCATCTGCGCCACACCGGACCACCGGCATCGCCGCGTCGTGGTGGAAGCCGCCCAGGCCGGCAAAGACGTCTACCGCGAGAAACCTGCGTGGGACAAGGGGCGATGAACAAGCCAGCGGTAGAGTACGGCGTGCATCCGGCGTAGACCCTGCAACGGAACCAGCCGATTCACGAGGAGGTATTGGCGCGGGATCTTCAGGCAGCAGTGAAACGGCAGAAAGGAGGCAGAGATGAAGACCCCTCTGCATCAGAAGAATGGATAAAGGTAGAGTCGGTCTGGGCCAAAAGAACGGAACTCACCGACTGAGGGGAAGTGAGAGCTCATGGAGCAGGGGCATTTGGTTTCTCGTTAAGAAGTGTAAGTGGCTTCGAAGAATAAAGAGGCGGCCTAGTATTACTTTGTTAAGTTCTTGCGGCCTGAGGTCCATGAAAACCAACGAAACTGGCTCTGTCAGTGGAATCTGAGCCTGTCCAAAAGCCGGTGTCGTCCGAGTCGTTCCGAAGCGCATTTCAAGGGTCTCTCGCCATAAACCTAACAAAGTAATACTAGGAGCCTGTCGGAGATAGAAGTTCTTCGACGAAGAATCAACGACTTACAAGCATTGTAAAGTCGCTAAGTTGTTGATTCTACATACAGCAAAATCTATCTCCGACAGGCTCCTAGGTGGTGGATTTCTCGAGGGCGCAAATCCTTTGGTTGCCTCCTTAACGGTGCTTGCTGGCTGACCGCGCTGTTCGTTTGGCTCTGGGTCCCTTTGCGGAGGCCTCGGCGTCACGACCAATTCTTCCACAACTCAACCAGAGAGTTTCCGGTTTGATTTCGTTGGGTCCGCATCTGGCATAGACGAACATTCTCTCCGACAATTGTGCTGACGGCCAGAGCGACCGTTCCCGTGGGAAGTGGCATAGTATCTGGTTGCTACAAACGCTCTTGAGCGCCAAGCTCGCCCGGAGAAAAAACGATGCAAAGAACCATGAATATCCGTTGGCTTCCTGATCGTGCTTTGTGGTACCTATTCGGAGTAGGGGCATTATGGGTCATCTTGCTAGTTCCAGTCGTGGGCAGAGATCCAAGCCCACCGAAAACAGAAACGCAGACGTTCGTGCAGCATGAATTCCAAGGCGGGCAGTTGCCAGCCGTTCGTCTGGACGGAAACTACTTCTCCCGCGAGGGGCACCGCTTCATTCCTGTGGGCGCAAACTGGGTTCCCGCCGTAGCAGCGATGGAGTGGCCCTACGAATGGGACCCGAAGGGGATTGAAGCGGACTTCGCGCGCATGCACGAACTGGGCTTCAACACCATACGGCTCGATATGGTCTGGGCATGGTTCGAGCCGCGGCCGGGTGATTTCAATCCCGAGGCGTTTCAGCGACTTGATTTTCTGATTTCACTCGCCCACCGCTACCACATTTACCTCCATCCCATGCTGCTCATTGGCGGCGAAGTAGGTGAGGCCTTCTGGGATGTGCCGTACCGCAACGGTCGCAATCCACAATCCGATCCTTACATGCTGCGATTGGAGACCGATTTCGCGGCCGAGTTTGCCCGGCGCTACGGCAAGGAACCCGCCATCCTGGCTTGGGACCTGACGGACGAACCTCCCTTCTGGATTTCCGATCAGACCACGGATTCCATGGCCATCAACTGGACACGGCTGCTGGCGGGTGCGATCCGCCGTCACGACTCGCTGCACCCCCTGGTGGTGGGAACCAGCATGCAAGATGTGGAACGCGGGCCCTTCCGTCCCGACAACCTCCGCGACGACGTTGATTTCTTCAGCGTGCATCCTTACTCGATCTATGCCCCGAAGCTTTTTCCCGATCCCATGCTCTCCGGGCGAGGGACTTATGGCGCAGCATTTGAAACGGCCCTGTCGGGTAGTGCCGGACGCCCGGTTATGGTCCAGGAAATCGGAGCTTCTTCGGCGCAGTACGAGCCCGGGCAGATTGCTGCATACCTGCGGTCCAATCTCTACTCCGCCTTGGGAGCAGGGGCCAATGGGTTCCTGATCTGGTGCTATACCGACGCCGCGCCCCGACAGTATCGCCTAGTCCCATATTTGCGGTCGCCACATGAAACTCAGTTTGGCTTGACGACGTGGGAGGGGAAGGAGCGCCCCGCCGCGAGAATGTTTGAGGAATTCGAGAAGATTGTAGGCAGGCTTGACCTCGCGGGAATTGAGCCAGCTCCCGCCGAGGCTGGGATCATAGTTCCCGACGAGTGGTCGAGGCCTTACGGCGATGACTCCCACTTCGGGCTTTCCGGGCCGGCGATAGTGCCTTACACCTCGATGGATGAGGGAGGTGCAGTGGCTGGGCAGAGGCTTCCTGCTTTCTCGGAAGAGAATCAGTGGCTGACGGGGAGCTGGTTGTCATCCCTAATCCTAGCGCGACAAGCAGGCCTGAAGGCGGACCTTCCCCGCGAATACTCCGATTGGCGTAGCAGGTCCATGTTGTTGCTGCCTTCCCCTCTGACCAGCACGGGTAGCTTTCTGGTTCACGTGCACACCGACTTCTGGGAGAAGGCGCGACAGTACGTGGCGGGAGGCGGAGCCCTCTACGCTTCGCTCTGCGGAGACGCGGCGATTCCGGAGATGGAGAGGTTGTTCGGGGCGCGATTAGTGGATCATGCTCCCGCGAGCGAAGTGACGCTAGAGGTCGTGACCTCCTGGGGAGGCTTGAACCCTGGAGACACTTTCCGCTATTCCGCCGCAGCGGACAATCCCCGGCACTGGGCGGCGACGCTGGAGGTTCACGGCGGCACTGTGGTTGCTGTGGACCAGGACGGGCGTCCGGCGTTGGTGGCCAACCGCCTGGGCAAAGGCGCCACCTTGCTTTCCGCTTATCCCCTGGAAAGCTATTTAGCCAACCGTCCCGCAGCCTTCGACAAAGAGGAGAACACCTACCGCATTTATCACGCGTTTCGAGACTGGGCGGGAGTCCAGCCGCGGTTCCACTCCAACCAACCCTCCGTTGAAGCCGTGTCGCTGGATGCAGCGGACCATGGTTATGTCGTCGTGGTCAATCACAGTGCGAGGTCCTGGCAGGTAACGGTGACTTCCACGTTGGCCTTGCACGCCGTTCAATGTATGACGGCAAACGGGGAGGAGCCCGTCTCGTTGCGCGGCTCCCAGTGGGACTTGGATGTGCAGCCTTACGGAGCGGCGATTTTCGCGTGGAGGTAACGGATGACCGGCGCCTTGCCAGTTTCCAGTGGAGGGGGTCGCCATGATTGGGGCCGTTGATATCGGAGGAACCAAAATTGCGGCTGGGGTCGTGGACGAGAACGGGCACATCCTCGCCAAGGCAGAGTGCCCCACGGATGTGCCACGGGGGTTCGGCCATGCTATGTGGCGGGCGATCAACATGCTTGCCCAATGTGCGGAAGGGTCCGGAGTTAAACTTCGAGGAATCGGGCTTGGGTGTACTGGGCCTGTGGACCCGATGACGGGCTCGTTGGGTAATGTGAACCTGCTGCCAGGCTGGGAGGGAGGCAACCCGGTCGAAAGGTTGTCAGCGGAGTTCAGTGTCCCGGCAGCGATGGAAAATGATGCTGACGCGGCGGCCCTTGGTGAGGCTGTCTGGGGAGCCGGAAAGGGAAAGGCCAGCCTGGTCTACGTGACCATCAGCACAGGAATTGGCGGCGGTGTGATTCTCGATGGAAAGGTTTATCGCGGAGCCGGTGGGTGCCATCCCGAAATCGGTCACCATGTGATTGAACCCTCAGGTCCGCTTTGCTCGTGCGGCGCGCGCGGCTGCTGGGAGAGTCTGGCCAATGGTCCGTCCATGGTGGAGTGGATCCAAGCAAATGCTCCGGCGAGTTGCCGGAACCCGAATTTGACCGCCAAGATCATCTGCGAGCGAGCACAGGAAGGGGACGAATGGGCCCGGCGCGCCGTGGAGCGCGAGGCCTACTACCTGGGCGTCGGTCTCGCCAACGTCGTCAGCTTGTTTGCTCCGGATGCCATAGTGCTGGGCGGCAGTGTCATGAAAAGTGCGAATATATTCATGGATCGCATCCATCAGGTCATTCGGCAGAATTGCCGTCTTGTTCCCTCTGAACGTGTAGAGATCTCGCTTGCTTCTTTAGGCCCGGACGTGGCGTTGATTGGCGCGGCACAGGTCTGGCATCATCACTTTAATGAATGCGGAGGTGCATCATAGATACTTATACCAAATATCATATTATCGAAAACGATTATCTGCGTGACATTTTAGACCAGCCACGCGCACTGGAAGCCACCCTCCGAGGATTTAGCGTCCCCGACGGTCCTCCGCCGATTCTCCAGCGATTAGAAAGGGGAGAGTTGCGAAGAGTTGTGCTGACCGGGATGGGGTCATCCTTTCATGCGCTGTATCCGTTGCACGCACTGCTTATATCTCGTGGTTTTACAGCCATCCTGGCTGAAACTTCGGAACTGGTGTATTACCTTCCAAGGTTATTCGATTCCCAGACCCTGATCATCGCTGTCTCGCAATCTGGACAAAGTGCCGAAATCGTTCGTCTTCTGGCCGAAAACGGACGACGTGCCCAGATCATTGCGGTCACCAACACAGACGATAGCCCCTTGGCTTTGCAGGCGGACGCTGTTTTCCTGACGAGCGCGGGCCAGGAATCGTCAGTCTCGTGCAAGACCTATGTGACGGCGCTGATGGCGCTACGCCATATGGGAGCGCTTCTCGGCGACACGGATCCTCAAGAGACCATTTCCGAACTGGCACAGGCTGCCCCTGCCGTCGCCGCCTACCTGCGTTCTTGGAGAGAACATGTCATCGAACTGGCAGCCCGCCTGGAAGGCGTCCGTCACCTTTTCTTGGTGGGGCGGGGGGGGTCGCTAGCCGCAGTTGGGACGGGAGCGCTCATCGTCAAAGAGTCGGTTCACTGTCATGCTGAAGGGATGAGCAGCGCCGCCTTCCGGCACGGACCCCTTGAGATGCTGAGCGAGGAAGCATTCGTGATTGTTTTCGAAGGAGATGAGAAAACAAGGGTATTGAACACAAGATTGTTTGCGGACGTACGGCAGAAGGGTGGCAGAGCCGAGTTGCTTGGCAAAGATGCAGAACTACCGTCCTTGCGGATTCCCGTAGTGCCGGAAAGTGCCCTGCCGATCCTTGAGATTCTGCCCGTGCAGATGATCACGCTGGCATTGGCGACACGAAACGGGAGTGAGGCAGGCCGGTTCGCCTTGGCCTCCAAAGTGACGACCGTCGAGTAAAGCGAGCGGATGAGGGAGCTGCTCTCACCCATGAAGCGAAGTAACTACACATTGGTTTTGGTCTTTGCGACTTTCTTCGTCATGTCGTTCCTTACCAACATCCTGGGACCCATCATCCCAGACATCATCCAGAGCTTTCATGTCAGCCTGGCCGCCGCTGCCCTGTTACCGTTTTCGTTCTTTATTGCCTACGGAGTGCTCTCTGTCCCTGCCGGCTTCCTGGTGGAGTTATGGGGAGAGAAGAAAGTTATGCTGGTTTCCTTCGGTGTGGCGCTGGCCGGTGCCCTCTTTTTTGCATTTGACCCAGTTTATCGTGTTTCCATTGTATCCCTGTTTCTGATGGGCGGAAGCATGGCTTCGCTTCAGGTCGCGATCAATCCCCTCCTGCGTGTCGCCGGTGGCGAAGCGCATTTTGCCTTCAACGCCGCGTTCGCCCAATTGATTTTCGGCTCCGCATCATTTTTGAGCCCGCAGCTCTATTCTTATGTGGTCCTTCACCTTGGGGCTTCGTCGGAAAAGAAGGACTTCCTTTTGCGGATCCTGAAATGGCTGGTTCCGGCTGGACTGCCATGGGTGTCGATGTATTGGATCTTTGGCGGGGTGATCATCTTGATGCTGGCCGCGGTGTCGGCATCCAGGTTCCCGCATGTGAAGCGCACAGAAGAGGAACGGGCCGGGGCCGTCCATATGTATGGCCGTCTCCTCAGGAAGCCGACCGTGCTTCTGTTCTTTGCCAGTGTATTCATGTACGTTGGGTCCGAGCAGGGAACCGCCGACTGGATCTCTCAGTTTCTCGCGCAGTATCACGGCTACGATCCGCACACCACCGGCGCGACGGCAGTTGCCTGGTTCTGGGGACTGCTCACGGCAGGTTGCGGGCTGGGCATGCTGCTGCTGAAATTGTTCGACAGCCGCAAAGTTCTGCTGGGCTTCAGCCTCGGGGCACTCGCGAGCCTGACGATCGCCTTGTTCGGCGCTAGGCCCGTGGCGAAACTGGCATTTCCTGCAACGGGCTTTTGCGCATCGGTCATGTGGCCGATCATTATTTCTCTGGGGTTGAACTCAGTTGCCGAATACCACGGTCCGCTCGCAGGTATACTCTGTGCCGGCATCATGGGCGGAGCCATCGTGCCCTTGATTATCGGACGTATCGGTGATGCCTTCGGGCTTCGCACGGGGATGATGTTCTTGTACTTCACCTTTGGTTGGGTCATGTGTGTCTCCTTTTGGGCAAAACCTTTAATCGCGAACGAAATCATCCGCAACAAGAAGGTGCAACAGATTGCTGGCTGAAGGGACCAGAGAAATGAAAGCCCAGAGATGATTGTTTCGAATAATTTCTGTAGCAGGCTTTTCTATAGCTCTGCGCGACCACGAGGGGGGCTGTCTCAGGACTCCGGTGCATGAAACGCGAATGCTCCGCGAGTGGGGCATGCGGCGAGAGATTCGACCGAATTACAATCAGCAGGATTTGCCGCCGCAAGTGCTTGAGGACTGGGTGCCGCAGAATCATCCCACGGATCGAACTGGGTCCACATCATGCGGTGGTTCAGCGACAGCGCGCCAAGCAGCAAGCACTCGAGGAGCAGAAGTTACCAAAACGCTGGGAAAACATCGTGGAACCGGCCTTGGGGATGATGAAGCAGGTAGAGTGCTCGGGCTGCTGGACGGTCTGGGGGCCGAAGGTGTCCCCGCCCAGTGGGTGATGATTTGCATGTCGTTCCACTTAAAGAAATTGTACAAGGCTTGGGCGGCAGGCCGACTGGTCCTGGCGGGAAGGCCCGGCTCCGGCCCTCTGTCGCACCGTACCCAGCCGCACTCTGCGCCGAGGCGTTCAGCACTGTCGCGACCGGTTTCGCCCCTTTGGGCACAAAGTTTTGAGACAGAGTCTTAGCAGCCCGTGGTGGAAACGTGCCTTTTCGGGGCGGTGAGCAAAGCGTTGGTGGAAGGCTCCGGCAGCGAGCGGGGCGGTTCGAGAGGTTCGGGAGAGTCGGCATAATCTTTCCAGGCC
>JBEKLF010000099.1:0-27520 GCA_050010335.1 Terriglobia bacterium | reverse complement strand
CAACCGACCCCGTTCCTCTCTTCGACGGTCTGGCCAGTGTCAAACGCTCAACATCCGGTTCGAGGAGAACGAGAGTCGGCAAAAAGTAAGATTGTGGGGCCTTATCTCCGACGGGCTCCTAGAGGCCCCCGACGTTGGCAAAATTCACGTGCCCTGTATTGCGGACCGATTCCGCGAGCAACTTGAGGTGCAAATACGGCCGCATGTCGAGCTCGTACCGGGTCGCCGCAATTTCCGGCTTCAGCTTCCAGTCCACCAGCGCGCCGCGGCTCAGTTGAATTTCAACTTCGGCGCTGCCGTTGGAAAACCAGGCGCGGTCAGTGGCTCGGTTCAGGCTCAATTGATAGGATGCGCCAGCGAGCGTTCCGTAGATGGTTGTCTCGTCGCCCTCGAACGCGATGTAAAAGCCGTTGCGGCCCGCATACTTCCTGTAAGTTTCGAGGCTGCCGAAAAAGCGCGGCTTCTCGATGTACGGGCCGCCGTCTTCGGGGCAAAACACGTCGCAGTTGCCGCAATCGTTGCAGGCGTCGGCGTAATTGGCCAGTTGATGCGCCTTCGCCACCTTGAAAACGCCGCCCGTAATCTTCTGCGGTGGTTCATCAGGCGTGAATTTAATGTTGGCGTAGTCAATATCCACGGTCGGGGTCTCGTATACGAAATTGGCAACATTGGGGCACACAGGCACGCACTTGTCGCAGTTGATGCAGTCGTAAAGCCAGAGCTTCGACCCGATTTTGCGCGGCACGCCCTTGTTGTGCTCCCAATTATAGCGCGGGTTTTCCGTTGCCGCTTTAACGAGAATGGGAGTGTTGAGCACGCCAGCCTCGTCCACAATAGCTTGTTCGAGGCCGGCAATGATCCCGCGCAGCGCGTCCACCATGGCGGGCGGAAATGTGGAGACATTTTCTTCAAACTTGCCTGCGATCCGCTGGCACAGATCACGGATCGGCACGTCATGCTGTACCGCTCCGCCGGCCCCCAAAGGCGACAAAACGTCCGGTTTCAGCCACGATTCGACCCGGGCAATTTGTCCCTGATCGGCACCGACAAATTGCCCGCGCAGTTTGGCCTTCATCTCTTGTCTTGCCAAAGCGAACGCTGTCGGGCCGTGTCCCACTCTGCGGACGACGAAATCCGAAAGGTGGGTTGCCCCCACCGCTCGCATTTTTTCGCCCAGCTTCTCCATGTAGCGAATCAGCCGCGCGTAGCCGCCGGGCCGAAGCAAATCCGTGCAGGCCGTCACGGGAATGAAATTCATGGCCACGCAATCCGCCATGTTGTTGGAGTCGAGTCCGGCCGAAAAGGAAATGGGAATCTTCGCGCCCATGTGCTCGCGAAACTTTTGCACGAGGTTCAGAGTGAGAACGTGCAGCGGCGCGCCGGACATGTACATGACTTCATCGGTGAAAAAGGTGCGATGATTTTTCACGACCAGCGTGTTGCTGAACTTCACCGCCAGACGCTTGCCGCGCGAGCGCGCCAACCGGTCCAGGCGCGGGATCATCTCCATTGCCTCGGCCCATTGTAGGTCCTTGTCAAACGCTTCCTGCGTCACCAACAGGTCGTGGTAACCGAGCACATCGTGCAGCAGGTGCTCCACGTGCGCCTTCCCCAGCAGCGTGGGGTTAAGCTTGACGCAAACGTTTAGTTCCATCTCCGTCAGCAGAAAGCTGACGATGCCTTCGATTTCACCGGCGGGACAGCCATGAAACGTGGAGAGCGTGAGGGTATCGCTGATGCGCGTGGGAAACGGCAAATCGCGATAGCGCGCCCAAGGCCCAGCGAGCGTCGAGCGCAATTCGTTCACGATGGCGGTGGCGTCCATCATCTGCTCCATCCACGCCCGCACGCGCGGTGAGCTAATTCCCTTCAGGTCGTAGCCCACGCTCATGTCGAAGATGGTGTCGCCCCAATTGCCGGGGAAATCCTCGCCCAGCAGCTTCGAGGCCTTCAGAATCTCGATGAACATCGCCGCGCCCACGTACTCGCGCAACGACTGCTCCAGTCGCAACTCCTGCGACCATTCCACGTTGTAACCAACGTTGATGATGTCTATGCAGGGGCGGGGGATTTTCAGCTCGTCGAGGATTTGCACTGTTTTGAGCTCGATGATGCGCGAGCCGCCCAGCCACGAAAGCACGATGTTCTGCACTAGTTGATCGTGTGGTCCGGCGGCCGGCCCTAGGGGTGTAGAGGCGGCGTGGCCATGGAAGCGGACGGAGGTATCGAGCCCGGGAAGGCCGCGGAATAATTTGGCCTTCGGCAGGTCAAAGATCTTTCCTTCCCGCTCGTGCTCGAGAAACGCCCGGCGCAGGAGCAGTGGGAGCGGAATGGGAACCAGTTCTGACATAGGAAGGCAGTGGTCAGTCGTTAGTGGCTAGTGGTATCAGCTAACCACCATCCACTGGCAACTAGCCACTGGTCATTGTACTCACATAGGTCAGTGGAAACGCCGCGTAAAACTTGGCTGCTTCCACCAAGTG
Source organism: Terriglobia bacterium (assembly GCA_050010335.1). Taxonomy (GTDB): domain Bacteria; phylum Acidobacteriota; class Terriglobia; order UBA7540; family UBA7540; genus Bog-366. Next base: position 25,037 of record JBEKLF010000099.1, on the reverse strand, counting down.
ACGAATGGGCACGCGCTCCATGACACTGTGCGCAACTTCTTCTTCGCCCGGCCCAAAGCCGATGGTGGGCACACCCATCAATCCCATGGAGCCGACTCCGTTGGTGCTGAACGTCCACTTATCAACGACCGGTGGCCTGCCGTGTAAGGCCGCATAGGCACTGACGCCCGCTTGGACCAGCGGATGAGTTTCTTCGAGCACCCAGGTAGGGTAATACTTTTCCATTGGGTAAAGGAGACCCGTATAGCTAGGCACTTCGTAATTCAGGATTTCCACTTCAGCCCCCTGCGCGCCCGGCAGAGCCTTCACTTCCGCGATCGCGCTTTCCTTCGTGTCGCCCGTAGTTAGGCGCCGGTCCAGATGGATGGAGCAGGCTCCGGGCACTGCGCACATCGAGGGCGACATCGAGCGGATGTCCGTGACCGCAATCGTCCCCTTACCCAGGAATGCATCGTCGCGCAGGCGGGTGTTCAGAGCTTCAATCTCACGCACCAGGGGAGTCATTTTGTAAATTGGATTGTCGCCGCGTTCCGGTGCGCTGGCATGGCACGACCTGCCGCGGAAATGCACCTCCATCTCCATCCGTCCGCGCTGGCCCCGGTAGACTTGCAGATTGGTGGGCTCGGTCAGCACCACGCAATCCACGGGGATGCCATCCTCTTTCAGGATGTAGAGCCATGCGAGGCCATCACAGTCTTCCTCCATTACCGAGCCCACCACGTAAAGCGCGTAATCTCCGAGGAGGCCGAGTTCCTTGATGATCTTCCCCGCGTAAACCAGGCTGGCCATTCCGCCTCGTTGGTCGCTTGAGGCTCGCCCGTAAACAAAGCCATCCTCAACTTTGCCTTTGTAGGGATCCCACGCCCATTCTTTTGGGTCGCCAACCCCCACCGCGTCAGTGTGCGAGTCCATCATGATGATTTTCTTGCCGGAACCGATGCGCCCGAACAGGTTGCCTATGGGATCGGTGCGAATCTCATCGAAGCCCACCTTCTCCATTTCATGGTGGATGCGCTCGATCACCGGCTTTTCATGGCTGCTCTCCGCGGGAATAGCAATAAGATCGCGCAAGAAGCTGACCATCTCGCCTTCGTACGATTGAGCGAGGCCGGCGATGCGGTCGCGATTGTTGACGATTGCCTCTGGTGCGTTGGACATGCGTTTGATAGCTTCTCCTTTTTTGCATCAGAGGCCCGTCGAAAAGGTGTCAGGTGTCAGGAATTCGACAGGCTGCGGAAAGTCGCCTCGATGCTGCCACTCTGAGCCAAGCGAAAAAACCCGGTATTGCTGGGATCAAGCAAATGCGGAGCTCCCTCGTTGGCTCCACCTCCTCAGGATGGCAGCCCTTGCGAGTTCTTGCCCAGCCTATGGAGTTCTGGCTCTTCCTGACACCTGGTACCTGACTCCTTCTCTCTGCGCCTCAGCGCCTCTGCGGTGAGGACAATTCCTTATCGCGCAAAGCGCGCAACACATCTTCCGGCCGAATGGGGAGCTTTTGGAATCGAACTCCAATGGCATGAAAGACCGCATTGGCCACGGCCGGGGCCGGGGCATTGATCGGGATTTCGGAGATCGACTTGGCTCCGTACGGCCCTAAGGGCTCCTCGGTCTCCACCAGAATCGTTGTGAGCTTGGGCATGTCTTTCGCCGTAAGCATCTTGTAGTCGAGGAAGGAGGGGTTAATCACGCGGCCGGAGGCATCGAGCACCATCTCTTCGGTAAGCGCGTACCCCAGGCTTTGAGCGACGGCGCCTTCGCTCTGCCCCTCTGCCTGCATGGGATTTATGGCCACGCCGAGGTCCACCGCAGTTACCAGGTGCACCACGCGAATCTGGCCCGTCTCCGTATCCACTTCAACTTCGGCAAACTGCGCGCAGAAGGGCGGCGGGCTGTCGGTATTCCAGTGCGAGGCGTTTTCCATGACCTGCACTTTTTCCTTGCACATCGCGAAGTGAGCCAAATCCTCCATGCTCACCGACTTCTCACACTCACACTTGGTGACGACCATGTTCTCGCGGCAGGTCAGATTATCCACGGGGATATCGAGCATCTTGGAAGCGAGGAGCAGAAGGTGATCACGCACCTTTTCCGACGCCTTCTTCACCGCGCCGCCGGAGATGATCGTGGTGCTGGAAGCGTAGGCACCGACGTCAAAGGGAGTGAAGTCAGTGTCGCCGGAGCAGACAATCATCTTGTCCAGGGTGACGCCCAAGGTTTCCGCCGCGATTTGTCCCAGGACGGTGTCCGCTCCCGTCCCCAGGTCGGCGGCGCCCACTTGCAGATTGAAGGAGCCATCTTCATTGAGCTTCAGCAAGGCTGCGGCCCAATCGACGCCGGCAATGCCGCTCCCCTGCATTGAGCAGGCCACACCCACGCCGCGCCGCAGGTGGCCGCTTTCCGGATGTAGGGGCGAGCGGCGCTCGCCCAAAGGCCGAACGCCGTTCGGCCCTACATTCGAGAATTCCTGGCGTTTTCGCACCCAGTCAATGGCCGCAGCGCCGCGCTCCAGGCATTCCGGCAAGCCGCAGCTACGAATGTGCCGCGGCAGGCCTTTGCGTCCCTCGCCGAGTTGGGCGGAAAGTTCGTCAATATCGCCGAGCCGGATCATATTTTTCTTGCGCAGTTCGACGGGGTCCATTCCCAGTGTATAAGCAATTTCGTCCATCACCGATTCCTGGGCGAAGTAACCTTGCGGGCACCCGTACCCACGGAACGCGCCTGCCACCGGAGTGTTGGTGTATACGACATGGCACTCAAACCGCATATTGGGAGTGCGATAAATCGGAAGGACTTTGCTTCCCGTATTCCCTTGAACAGTATTGGCGTGACTGCCGTAAGCGCCGGTGGTGGCGAGGACCGTCATCTTGTTGGCCATCAGCGTTCCGTCGCGCTTCACGCCCATCTTGATGTTCAGAATTTGCGGATGCCGGCTGCGCGCCATGTAAAATTCTTCTTCGCGCGTGTATTCGATTTTCACCGGCCGATGCGTGGCCAGGGCGAGCGCTCCGCAAATGTCTTCCAGCAGCATTTCCTGCTTGCCGCCAAAGCCGCCCCCAATGCGGGGTTTGACGACGTGCACCCGCTGCACGGGGATCTGAAGGATCATCGCCACTTGACGGCGAGTGTGATACGGCACCTGCGTGCTCGTGCGGATCACCAATCGGTTGTCAGAGTCCAGCCAACTGATGGTCACGTGCGGTTCAATGGGGCAATGCTGTTGGCGCTGGGTGCGGAATTCACGCTCGATGACCAGGTCTGACTCGAGGAAACCGTCTTCCACATTCCCGATTTCTTTCAGAATATATCCGGCAACATTGTGTTGGGCATCGTGGATACCCGTGGCGTCGGGCTCATCATGAATTACTGGCGCGCCGTCGGCCGTGGCCTGCTCAATCTCGAGGATGGCAGGTAGCACTTCATACTCGACTTCAATGAGCCTCAGCGCCTCTTCGGCAATGGCGCGGCTCTCGGCTGCGACGGCTGCCACGCGATCGCCCACCAAGCGCATCTTCGAGTCGAGAAGATAGGTGTCGTAAGGCGAAGGCTCGGGCCAGCTTTGACCGGCGGTGGTGTGGGGCACGCGCGGAACATCTTTGTAGGTCAGCACCGCGTGCACGCCCCGAAGCTCCTTCGCCTTGCGCGTGTCAATCCGCTTGATGCGTGCGTGCGCGTGCGGGCTGGGGAGAATTTTGCCATAAAGCATTCCGGGAAGGTAAATATCGTCGGTGAACGCCGGGCGGCCGGTGACAAGCTTGAACCCGTCCACCTTTTGAAGGTTCTTCCCGACGATGGAATGCTTGGAGCTCATCGTTTCTTCCCAAGTAGGGCCGAACGGCGTTCGGCCTTGGGCCGAGCGCCGCTCGGCCCTACTTGCCGATAAACACGGGCTGCAGCCATGATCGCTTCAACCGGCTTGAGGTAGCCGGTGCATCGGCAAAAGTTTCCCCCCAGCGCTTCACGCACTTGCGCTTCCGTGGGATCGGGATGTTCCGCCAATAGCGCTTTGGCGCTCAGGATCATTCCAGGTGTGCAATACCCGCATTGCACGGCGCCGTATTCCAAAAATGCTTCTTGAAGGGGATCCAGCTTCTCGCCCTCCGCCACTCCTTCGATGGTCAGGATTTCGCACCCCTCCGCTTGCGCCGCAAACATCAAGCAGGAGTTTATCGGTTTGCCGTTTACCAAAACCGTGCAGGCACCGCACTCGCCCGTCTCGCATCCTCGCTTGACGCCGAAATAACCTTCGCGGCGCAAGACGTCCAGCAGGAGGTCGCCCGGCGCGATGGTCCAGTGTTTAATCTCGCCGTTCACAATGAAGTCGAGATGGAAATCGCTCATAGCTTGCACCCAGCTTGGGTTGCGCACTCGCGCAAAGCTCGTCGCGCTAGCACCCCGCTCATCTCACGGCGGTACTCGGCCGACGCCCGGCCGTCGCCAATGGGGCTGACTTCGCGCATGACAGCTTCACCCGCACGCGCCAGCAGATCTTCGTTGAAGGTGTTCCCCAACAGCAGGTCTTCCGCAATTCGTGCTCGCAGCGGAGTGGGTCCCACCGCTCCCAGAGCGATACGCGCCCACTTGATGCGCCCGCGGGCGTCAATCTGTAGCCCTGCCGCCGCGTTCACCAGGGAGATATCCGTCTCCGTCCTCCCGAGTTTTTGAAACGACCAGCCCAGCCGACCACCGCCGGGCAAAGCCGGGATGATGATCTCCCGAAGCAATTCGCCATTTAAGACGGTCCGGTGCGGGCCGGAGTAAAATTCGGTGAGCGCAATCTTGCGGCTGCGGCGCGAATTAGCCACTCGAACCTGTGCGTCGAGCGCCAGAAGCACGACCGCGGTATCCGCAGCGGGAGAGGCATTCGCCAGGTTTCCCCCCACGGTCGCCATGTTGCGGTTTTGAATCGAGCCGCAGGTGGAGGCCGCCTTGGCTAGGATGCCGCCGGCGAAAGCGATTGTTACCGGCGAAAGTTCGATCCCGGCCATCGTCGTTGTGGCCCCGATCAGGCATCCCCTATTATTTCCGCGAATATAGCTCAAGCCGAGGTGATTGATGTCGATGAGGAAGCGCGATGAGCGGTCGGCCTGCGTGACGATGTCTGTCGCGCCTGCCACAACTCGTCCGTGCTTCCCCACCTTGCGGAGCAACAACAGCGCTTCGCGAAGGGTGGTAGGCCGGTAGAAACGCTCAATGTGGTCAAACATGGATCGAAACTCGAAAATCGAAACTCGAAAATCGAAACTTACCGCGACTTTCGAGTTTCGATTTTCGAGTTTCGCGATATCCCGAACATCAAAGGGTTGGAGTATATCAAAGCAGTCGTTGGCTTCCAACCATTTTGGCGGCAAAACGGCGATGGCGAGCCAGGATGGGAGCCAAGGCAATGGTCTTGAGCTCGTGGTTTTCCACTACCACTTGCCCCTCCACGATCAGGGTTTCCACGCGAGTGGGCGCGCAGAGTACCAGGGCCGCCGCCACATCTTCAGCCCCGCTGTAACTTACGTCGCGAAGGTCGAACAGCGCGATATCCGCGCGCTTGCCCGCGGCGAGACTTCCAATGTCATCCCGGCCGAGACACGCGGCGCCTCCCATTGTCGCCATGCGCAGAGCCTCGCGTGCCTTCAGCGCCGCCGCCCCGTGCGCCAGGCGATTGAGCAACAAAGCCTGCCGCGCTTCCGCCAGCATGTGGGAACTGTCGTTGGAGGCGCTGCCGTCAACACCCAGACCCACGGGCGAGCCGGCACGGCGCAGGGCCAGAGCCGGGGCTATGCCGGAACCCAGTCGCATGTTCGAGCTGGGGCAATGCGCGATTCCCACGCGCGCGCGGCCCAGGCGTTTGACCTCGCGGGAGTTGAAATGGATCCCATGCGCGACCCAAGTGGTCTCACCCAGCCAGCCCACATCCGCCATAAAATCCAGGGGGCGCTTGCCGAAATGCTTCAGGCAATAATCCTGCTCATCGAGGGTCTCCGCAAGATGGGTGTGCATCCGCACCTGATGGCGCTCCGCCATCGCGGCGGTTTGGCGCATCAATTCTTCCGATACGGAGAACGGCGAGCAGGGCGCGAGCCCCATCCGCAGCAGGGAGCCCGGCGCGGGATCGTGATATTTGCGAATCAGGCGCTCGCAATCTTCCAGGATTTCGTCTTCGCTTTGCACCACAGAGTCCGGTGGCAGGCCTCCCTTGCTTTGTCCCACACTCATGCTTCCCCGCGTGGGATGAAACCTCATGCCGATTTTGCGCGCGGCGGCAATTTCCGCATCGATCAGCTTCGTTTGGCCACGGGGGAAAAGGTAATGGTGGTCAGTGGTCGTCGTGCAGCCGGAGAGCAGCAGTTCCGCCATACCCACTAGCGCGGCCACATGCTCGGATTCCTCATTCAGGCGCGCCCACATAGGATAAAGCGTGCGAAGCCAGCCAAAGAGTTCCATGTCGGCGGCAGCCGCGCAAGCGCGCGTCAGGGTTTGGCAGAGATGGTGGTGGGTGTTGATCAATCCCGGAAGGGCAACCGCATATCGAGCGCTGATCGTGCGGTCGGCGCGCAGCCGCGCCGGTGGCCGTGTTCCGATCTGCTTGATTTCCCCGCCCTCGGCGTAGATGAACCCGCCACGCAGGACGGTGTCACGCGCATCCATCGTAATCGCTGTGTGGATGTCACGGATCAGCAGGGATGATTTGGCGTTTTTAGGGTTGATCATGGCTCATCTTAAGGGCAGATATTCAACCCGGCTGACCCACTCTTCTTGCTTCGAAACACGGGAAATGAGTTCCAAATCAACGACCATTTCTCCCAGGGTTACGCGGAGGGCGGGTGCATAGATGACGCCCAGAAAGGGGAGTGCCTGATTCTGGCGTGACGCCGCCTCATGCAAAAGATCGTCATCCTGAGTCACCAGCACGCGGCCCAAATCCGAGGCGCGGTCAAGCAGCCTCGAGTCGTCCAGCGTCTGCGTGCGATCCTCTTGTGATGTCAAAACGTCCACGCCCCGGCGGCGCAACTGCAAGGTGATGGCGCAGGGGATGTGGACATCCATGTAGAATCGAAGGGTCAAGAGTGCTTCTTGAGCTGGAGAAGTTTGCGGCGGAACGTGGGGTTGGCAGCCTGCCTTGCTATTTCTTCGGCCTCGCGGCCCCGACGGTCGATTTCTCTGTCCACTTTCTCCTTGTTCTCGTAGTAATACGCGAACGCGGAATGAATCTGCGCGAGCGAAAGATGAGGATGTTCACGGTGGATTTCTTCCGGGCCCCAGCCGTTTGCAAGTTTATCTCGCATGACTTCGATGACCTTGGTATTCGCACCTGTAATCCATGCGACACCATGGTCGTCGATTTCGATGTGGGATGTAACGGTCGTCGGCATCGAGGGCAACCCTTCCTCCCTGAGAACGCATTATAGCATTCGATTACGACTTTCAGTGTTTGTCGACCATCGCCTACACGTCTTTGCGCAAGGCAGCCTGGCTGCCCGGACGGCTATAGAACATGTGGCCGCCGGGGTACTCATGTACGGCGACGCGCGTCGGATCGCCCATCACCGGCATCTGGTCCACCGTCAGCACCGAGCCCATGAAGGGGCACGAGAGGTCATTCCAGCCATGCGCAATGATGACGCGCAACTTCGGGTCGGCCGCCACCGCCTGCCTGAGATCGGGTACTGCACCCCTGCGCAAGGCGCGGCTGTCGTGATCCCACTGGGAGCCCACTTCGTAGCTAAGAGCGTTGTAGCGCGCATCCGTCTTCCAGCCCACGACGCGTGTCACAAAATCTACCATCGCCATGGTGGTCGGCGCGATGATGCTCGACAGGAGCGGATCGTTGGTGCGCTGCTGGGGAGCGAAGGGATAAGGGTCATACCCGGTCACATTCGAGTCGTACACGCTCCCGATCTTGCCGTTCTCGCGGAAGACCTCACGCAGATAGGCGTCGGTCTCCAACCGGCCGCCGGCCCGCCGCACAAACTCCTCCTCCAGGCCGGTCATCTGGGTCACGTGTTTCACGATCCGCGGCGTCGCCTCCGGGTCGGAGCGGCCTTTCAGCAGGTCGGCGGCATACTCGCCGCGAGTGTAGGCAATTACCGGCGCCATTACTTCCGGCGTTAGCTTGTTCTCGCGCTCGAGATGCGCCGCCGTAATCGATGGCAGCGTCAACATCCACGGAAGGGGAGAGACGTCACCATTGTCCTCCAGCCCGGGATCCAAGTATGGCGAGACCAGGACCACCCCGTTCATTGCCACGCCGAGCTGCGTTTGCAGGTAATGCGTGATCCGCGGGCCGCGGTAGCCGCCGTAGCTCTCTCCGACAAAATATTTTCTCGAGCCCATACGCCCGTTCGCCGTCAGCCAGTCGTAAATGATGCGTGAGAGGTAATGAATGTCGGCATCGGTACTGTAAAACTGCTTTTTGCTCTCGTCCGGCGGAACCAGCGAACGGCTGTAACCGGTGCCGATAGGGTCAATGAACACCAAGTCGCTGAAATCCAGCCACGTCCCCGGATTGTCGGATAACTTCGGCGGATCGGACGGGCTGTCTCCCTCCATGCCGAACTCGATGCGCTTCGGGCCAATGGCGCCGAGATTTAGATAGACGGATGCCGCGCCCGGACCGCCATTCAGCGCGAAGGTGACAGGCCGGTCCTGCCCTTCGATGATGTAGGCGGTAAAGACCACCTCACCAATCTTCTTGCCGTTGTCGATGACCGGCAGCTTGCCGACGGTGGCCGTGTAGTGCAGCGGTTTGCCACCAAGTTGAATGCTCTGCGCCACATGCGCGTCCGCTGGAAGGGGAGCCTCCTTTTCCGCGGCTTTATCTTTATCCTTATCCTTGGCATCGGCGGGAGCAGGCGGAGGCACAGGCTTTTCTTCTTGGGCCCAGGCACGGAAGGAGCCAAATGCCAGTATGAGCATGACAATCATGCCCAAAACGGCACGGTCACGGACGGAATGGAGTGAAATTGAACGCATGCGCGTAAAATAGCACAAACCGGATGTTTCTTGACGGGACAGCAAGATTAAGTCCTCACGGTACAAGGTTTTGGTTTTTCAGGATGTCATTCAGCCCGGCACCATCTGGCGATATGTCAAATGGTTTGGTGACTGCGGACTGCGCACTTCGAATGTCTTTCAGGCCATTGCCGGTAACCACCGCGAGAACGCTCTCCTTGCGGCCAATGACGCCGTCCTCAACTGCGCGGCGCACGCCGGCCAAGGCCGTAGCCGCAGCGGGTTCGGCGAATATGCCGGTCAAGCGGCCGGTGCTCCGCATGGCTTCAAGAATCTCTTCGTCCTCCACGTTGAACATGGTGCCGGCGGAGGCTCGAATGGCGAGCACCGCTTTCTTCCAATTGCGCGGCACGCCCACCGCGATGCTATCGGCGATCGTCTTTGGCTCGATGGGCTTCAGAGGTTCACCGCTGCGAAAAGATTCGGTTACCGGGGCTGCACCTGACGCCTGCACTCCAAGCATTTTGGGGGTGCGATCGATGAGCCGTAGCGTCTTCATTTCGTGGAAAGCCTTCCACATGCCGGCGATTGTACAGCCGTCACCCACCGAAACCGCCACCCAGTCGGGAACCTGCCACGCGAGTTGCTCGCAGATTTCGAGCCCCGCGGTCTTCTTGCCTTCGACCAGGTAGGGATTGATGGCGCTGTTGCGGTTGTACCAACCCCAGCGTTCGCACGCGCCCTGGCACATTTGAAACGCGTCCTCGTAGCTGCCACGCACGCGCAGGACCGTGGCGCCGAAAATGAGCAGTTGCGTGACCTTGGGTTCAGGCGCGCGCTCGGGAACAAAGATCACGCTCCGGAGTCCCAGCGACGCCGCCATTCCCGCGAGCGACGAGGCCGCGTTCCCGGTGCTGGCGCAGGCGATAATTCTTTGCCGCTTCTCGCGTGCTTTGACCACGCCTACCGAACTGGCGCGGTCCTTCAGCGACCCGCTGGGATTGCGTCCGTCATCTTTGAGGTAAAGAGTTTTCAAACCCACGTGCCGTGCTAGTGAATCCGCCCGCACGACCGGCGTCCACCCTACCTGAAGACCTGGCAGCACCGCGTCCTTGCGGATGGGCAACAACTCGCGGTATCGCCAGTGCGAGTATTCGAGGCGCTTGGCCAGGCTTCGGCGGGTGAGGCGCTTTGAAATCGCCGAGTAATCGTATTGAACATCCAGTATGCCGGTGATTCCACACGACGGACACGTGTAAGGAACGCGCGCCGAATACGTCGCGCCGCAAAAAACGCACCTAAGTCCCGTTACGAATTCCACATTGAGATCCTTGCTGTTGAAGAATATAGGTTACCCCGGATTGTGTTGGAAGCCAATGATAATGGGCTGTGTGCAGAGAGGCTCACAAATATGGTACTGAATCTGAGAACTCTCTCGCTCTCTCCGTAAGGAGCCAGATGTACAAAATCTAATCAACGCCCATACGGTGCGGAGTTAATTCCGCCCCAGGTCGAGAACAATTCCATATAATAAACATTGCCCCACTGGGCAGTGGAGGTAACCCCTGATGTTTCTGGATAAGGCCACGTTGCGGGCTCTTCCCAAAGTTTTGTTGCACGAGCATTTGGACGGTTCCATGCGTCCTCAGACGATTATTGAATTGGCCAAGGACGCCAAATATACCAAACTGCCGACTGCCGATCCGGCGGCGCTGGCAGACTGGTTCTATCAGGGAGCTTACCGCGGGGACTTGGCTGGCTACCTGGAGGGATTTGCCCACACCATCGCAGTGACCCAAACGGCTGAAGCACTGGAGCGGGTTGCCTACGAACAGGTTGAGGACATGAAGAATGATGGCGTGGTCTATTTTGAGACGCGGTTTGCTCCCATTTTTCACACTAAAAAAGGGCTGACCAACATGGACGTGGTCTCTGCCGTGCTTAAAGGGTTGGAGCGGGGACGAAGAGACTTTAAAATTCCGGCGGGATTGATCGTCTGTGCCATGCGCAATATGAAAATATCACTCGAGATGGCGGAACTCGCCGTGGATTTCCGCGACCGCGGGGTGGTGGGATTTGATCTGGCAGGTGAAGAGGGCGGCTATCCACCCAAGAAACACGTGGACGCATTCCATTACATCCAGCGCCAGAATTTTAATATTACCGTGCACGCCGGCGAAGGCTACGGAAAGGAATCCATCTGGCAGGCCATTCAATACTGTGGGGCGCACCGCATCGGTCACGGCACGCGGCTGATCGACGATATCGCCGTAACGGACGGAGCCGGAGTGAAGCTCGGCGGGCTGGCACAGTACGTCCTCGACAAGCGCATCCCGCTGGAAATCTGTCTTTCGAGTAATGTCCACACCGGCGCGATCCCTACCATCGCCGACCACCCCTTCAAGGTGCTTTATCGCGAACAGTTCCGGGTTACGCTCAACACCGACAATCGGCTAATGAGCCGCACCAGCATGAGCAACGAGTTTCAGGTGGCCATGGACACGTTTGGACTGGGTTTGGATGATTTCGAAAAAATCACGATCAATTCCATGAAGAGCTCTTTCCTCCCCTACGCGGAGCGCATCCGCATCATCTATACGGGTATCAAATCGGGCTACGCCAAAGTCCGCTACCCTGAGAATCTGCCTGTCGGCGGGGTATAAGCCCCATTTCTCGCGACGGGTTTGCAAGGGCGGGACATCACAGGTTGCGGGAAACTCGCAGGCGCTGCATTCTGAAGACCCGCAGGGGTCTTGAGCATGAGTCTTTCCAATCATTATCCCTGCGCAATGCCGCTTTTTAGAGAGAACTCTGATCAAAAGGACGCGGGAAGATTTCTGAGAGCCGGAGGGTTTTCCTGAAACCTTGCAGATTGGCGAGAATGACTTCAATGTCGCCACAATATTCCCAGAGGAGCTGCCGGCATGCTCCGCAGGGTGAGGCAGGGGGCTCGCTGGAGGTTACAACAACAATTTGCGTGAACTTCCTTTCGCCCTCTGAGAGGGCCTTCCACAGGGCGACGCGCTCGGCGCAGACCGTGAGGCCGTAAGTGGAGTTTTCAACGTTGCACCCCGTATAGACCTTGCCGCCCGATCCCTGCAACGCCGCCCCCACTTTGTAGTTAGAGTAGGCGGCGCAAGCGTTCTCGCGCACTTCCGCCGCGCGCGCGATGAGTTCTTCTGGATTCATGGCGTCTCGCTCCCCCCACCCAAATTCGGCAGGATCGCATCGAGAAGATCCGCGAGGTGGCGCGAAGCGGCGCGCCCAGCGGCGAGCACCTCTTCGTGCGATAGGGGCTTTCCGGCCAGTCCCGCGGCGCGGTTGGAAATGGTGGCGATCGCAAGCACGCAGCATTTCAACTGTCGCGCCGCCATCACTTCCGGGACGGTGGACATTCCCACCGCATCTGCGCCCATGCCCCTTAAGGCACGGATTTCCGCAGGTGTTTCATACGTAGGTCCCAGCAAGGAAGCGTAGACGCCTTCGAAGCACGGCACACGCAGCTTGCTGGCAGCCTTTCGGGTGATGGCGCGAAGACCGGGATCATAGGCCTCAGTCAAATCCACGAATTGCGCTCCCCAGCGAGGGTCGTGAATCCCCGCGAGAGGATTTACCCCTTGTAGGTGCAGGTGATCAGAGAAAATCATGAAACCACCTGGCTTCGACTTCGCGGCGATGCCACCCGCGGCGCAGGTCAATATGAAGGTCTCGACTCCCGCCAGCGCCAGTGCGCGCACGGGAAACACCACAGTGGCCGGCGCATGACCCTCATAACAATGCACGCGGCCTTCAAGAATGGCCAGCGGAACACCCTTCCAGGTTCCCAGATGGAGGGTGCCTCCGTGTCCCTGCACGGTCGTCCCGGGGAAGTGGGGGATGAGATTGTAGGGAATTTGTACTTGCGCATGCAATCGGCCGACTACCTCGTCCAAACCGGAACCTAGAGTGATGGCAACGCGCGGGGCAATCCCCCGAGAGCGAATGTATCGAGCGGCTAGCTCCGCCTCCTCATATCCGTGCGGCAAGCAGCGAGCGGCAAGTGATGTGCGACCGGCCATTATTTTCACCGTTTCTGCATCTCAAAATTAAGGTGGTGCGAAACTCGAAGCTCGAAAAACCGGTGACGGGGTGAGATTCGATTTTCGAGTTTCAGTTTTCATCTTATGTTCACGCCAGCAGCAGTCCCGCAATCGCCGCCGCAAGGTAATTAGCTAAGGTGCCCGCGAGCAGCGCTCTGAATCCCAGCCTTGCAAGGTCTTGCTTCCGAGTGGGAGCCAGTGCGCCGATGCCGCCGATTTGAATCCCAATGGAAGAGAAATTGGCAAACCCGCAAAGAGCAAAAGTGGCAATCGTGAAAGAGCGCTCGGCGATATGGCCCTTGAGCGGGCCAAGCATGGAGAAGGCCACGAATTCGTTCACCACCACTTTGGTTCCCATCAGATTCCCAATCGTCGCGGCGTCCTTCCAGGGAACACCCAGCAGCCACGCCACAGGCGCCAAAGGATAACCAAGCAAGGTTTGAAGGGTAGTGTGGATGCCGCTCAAGCCCAGATTAATCAGGTAAATGAGCGCCACAAACGCCACCAGCATGGCGGCGACGTTCAGAGCCAAGTGGAGACCGTCTGAAACCCCGCGGGATGCGGCATCCAAAAGGTTGATGGGCTTTCCTTCCTCGGTGAGTTTGACGTTGCCTGAGGTCTTGGGATGTCCGGTTTCGGGAACCAGCATCTTGGAGAGCACAATGGTTCCGGGAGCGGTCATTACCACTGCGGTCAACAGGTGGCGCGCCTCTGCCCCGAACAAAACATACGCGCCGAAGACCGAGCCGGCGATATGGGCCATTCCCGTCGTCATGATGGTCATCAACTCGGATTCCGTCAGGTCCGCCAGATAAGGGCGGATTACCAGCGGCGCTTCCGTCTGTCCCATCAGAATGCTGGCGGCCACCTCCAGGGATTCGGCTCCGCTCGTCCCCAGCAATTTGGCCATCGCCCTGCCCGTCAATAGGACCAGTGTAGGGATGATGCGCAGGTAATAAAGTATGGACATCAGCGCAGCAACGAAGATGATCATGGGGAGGGCTTGAAAGGCAAAGATCATCCCAAAGCTCCCTTGTTTTTCCCCAAGCGCGCCGAAAACGAAGGACGAGCCGGCAAAGGAACAATTCAGGACGCTCACGAACGCCCCCGAGATCTTAGACATCAGCCAATAGCCCAATCCCGTACGCAGGACGAATAACGCCACGAGGATTTGTAACGCCAACCCCCAGCCCACGGTGCGCCAAGGAATCGCTTTCCGGTTCTTGGAGAGCAGGACGGCAGCCGACAGTATCACCATCATGCCGAGTATCGGAATCATCTGGGTCATTCGCTAGCCTCTGCTCGCAATTGTTGGCGCATTGCTCTGTTGCGGTGGTCTGTGACCTCCGCTCGGCGCTCATAGAGCGCCGCTACAACTCCACAACCCGCTCCATCGGAGCCGCTGCGCCCTCAGAGTGCAGCACTCGCTCCAAAACTAAAGGCGGGGGAGAAACCGGCTCCGGGGAAATGGCAATCGCCTCGCGGATCATGTCGAGCGCCCAGGGCACGCGCGAGCGGTCATTGGAATAGAGAATGCAAACCCGCTCGCCGGCGCGCACCGGGTCTCCCACCTTTTTCTCGAAAACCAAGCCCACCGCGGGATCAATGGTTGCGTCCGATCGTTCACGTCCCGCTCCCAGAACCATTGACGCCGCGCCCATCACTCTCGCCTCCAATCCGGCTATGTACCCGTCCTCGGGCGCCACGACGGAATCCTCATATTTGGCCTGGGGCAAAAGCGAGTAATCCTCCAGTGCGCGCGGATTGCCTCCCTGTTCCGCCACTACGCGCGCAAACCTCTCCAGCGCCTGGCCGCTCGAGATGGCGGAATCATACCGGGCACGCGCCTCATCGAGAGAATCCGTCGCGTTTCCCAACACCAACATGTGGGCGGTGAGTTCGCGGCAAAGCTCCACCAGGTCGCGAGGGCCCCGACCCTTCAACGTTTCCACTGACTCGATGACTTCCAGCGCGTTTCCAACTGCATTTCCCAGCGGCTGGCTCATGTCAGTAATCAAAGCGTGAACGCGCTTGCCATGGGCCGCGCCGGTATTTACCAAGCTCTTTGCCAGCGCCCGGGCATTCTCCAACTCTTGCATGAATGCCCCAGAACCGGTTTTAACGTCCAGAACCAGGCCGTCAATTCCCTCCGCCAATTTCTTGCTCATAATGGATGCGGTGATGAGTGGGATGGACTCCACCGTGGCGGTGACGTCGCGAAGGGCATAGAGTTTCTTGTCCGCCGGAGCGAATTCCTCCGTCGCTGCGCCTAAGGCGAGGCCGCAGGCTTCCAACACCCGGTGGAATTCCTGCAATGACAAACGAGGGCTGAAACCAGGGATCGCCTCCAGCTTGTCGAGGGTGCCGCCTGTGTGTCCAAGGCCGCGTCCGGAGATCATGGGCACCAAGACACCAGCCGCGGCCGCCGCCGGGGCAATAATCAAGGAGGTCTTGTCACCTACCCCGCCCGTGGAATGTTTATCGACCTTGGCGCGGGGCAAGGCGGAAAAGTCGAGCTCGCGGCCCGACCTCAGCATTGCCTCCGTCAAATCTGCCGTCTCACGCCGGTCCATGCCGCGAAAATAGATGGCCATCAGCAGGGCCGAGGCTTGATAGTCGGGGATTTCGCCCCTCGTGTAGCGCTCGACGAAGTCAAATATCTCCGCCTTGGTCAGAACCAAGCCGTTGCGCTTTTTCCGGATTAATTCGGGCGTGTCCATGCTCGGATGCGAGTGTGCGACTCTGGGCATCACCCGCAATTCCTCTCCTAGCCTGGCGGAAATTAGGAGTATACACGCTTTGTAAGCCCCGCTGCGGGATTCCCCAATGCCGTTCCCCGCATTCCCTCAGAACACACCGCCGCAACCCGAGTTTTGGGTTCCCAGTGCACTGTTCCATCGCGCAATTGCAGTTAGGAGGATCCGCCCTTGAGCCCACCGGGCCGCTCGGCATACAATCTTAATTTGAGCGGAGATTGAAAGCGAGTGTTCCCGCGAGCAGTGGGAAGGGACACGCCGCAGCACGACGGAGCCCGATATGGATTTCAGCTATCTAGACATTGCCAAGATGATCGACCACTCTTTGCTTCCCCCCCTGCTGACTGACGAGGAGTTGGAGCACGGTTGCCGCATGGCGCTGGAATACAACTGCGCGAGCGTCTGCATCATGCCTTATTACCTCAAACGGTGCGCGGAGATTCTGCAAGGCAGCACGGTGAAGGCCAGCACTACAATTGGGTTTCCGCACGGCGGCCACACTACGGCCATCAAGGTCGCGGAAGCGGAGCGGGCCCTGGACGACGGCTGCCAGGAACTGGACATGGTCACGAACATCAGCAAAGTGTTGAGTGAAGATTGGGACTACGTTCGCCAGGACCTCAAGGCTGTCATCGATATCGCGCACGCTCGAAATCAAAAGGTAAAGGTGATTTTTGAAAATTGCTACCTGAAGGATGACCACAAGATTCGGTTATGCGAGATTTGCGGGGAAGTCGGCGCCGATTGGGTAAAAACCTCGACCGGCTTCGGCCCCTCCGGGGCCACGATCGAGGATGTGAAATTAATGCGCGCCCATTCACCCGCTCACGTTCAGGTGAAGGCAGCAGGAGGCATTCGCAACCTCGATCAACTCCTGACTTTCCGTGCCTTGGGCGTTTCGCGCGTTGGCGCATCGCGCACCAAAGATATTCTGGAGGATTGCCGCCGGCTGCTGGGTAAGTGGTGATGCGAAACGACGGAGAATTCTGAATTCTGAATTATGAATTCTGAATTATGAAACCGTTCCTCCCGTCCCCATAGCGCCGTGGTCATCATGCTCTTTGGACAACTCAGAATTCATAATTCATAATTTTCCGTTTCTCCCACTCCTTGTCGAACTCTTCCCGATTCGGAAATGATTTCTGCGTTCCTACCCGCGTTGTCGAAAGTGCCGCGTATAGACTGGCCCGAGTGAGGGCTTCCTTGTCGGTCAGACCTTCCGCCAAGAACACGGCGAAGCTGCCAATGAAGGCATCGCCGGCGCCGGTGGTGTCAATGGGATCGACCTTGAAAGCGGGAATCAATTCCAGACCGCTTGATGTCGCCAGCAGTGATCCACGCTCGCCCAGGGTGATGACGACGCGGGATATGTCCTGCGCAAGCAAATTTTCTGCGCATCTCTTTGCGTCTTCGATCGAGTGAACGGGAATCCCCGTCATGGCCTCCGCCTCACTTTCATTGGGTACGAAGTAATCCGCCGCGGCAACTTCCTTGAAATCCGGAGGCCGGGTGGGGGCAGGATTCACGATACAGCGGATGCCATTCGACTTGGCGAAGCGGATTGTGTAATAGACAGTGGCTAGCGGAATCTCGAATTGCAGCAGGATCGTGTCCGCCTGGGAGAGAAGTGGCGCGGCGGCATCCACATCCTGGGGAGAAAGCGTTTCGTTAGCGCCCTGAATGACCAGGATGCGGTTCTGGCCCGTCGGATCTACAAAGATGGGCGCGACGCCGGTGGAAATCCCTTCCACGATCGTCACATAACGTGCGTCGATGCCCTGGGACTCGAAGTTCTTGATGGTGGCGGGACCAAACAGGTCGCTGCCGACCTTGGCGACCATGCCGACGGATGCGCCACACCGGCTCGCAGCCACGGCTTGGTTGGCGCCCTTCCCTCCGAAGCCCATGTCAAATTTCTTGGCAAAAATCGTTTCGCCCGCCCGCGGAAATGTGTCATTGAAGGTGACAAGATCAACGTTCGCGCTTCCCACCACCACAACTTTCTTTGGCATGCTTACCTGCTTTCTGATGGGTTGGGGATACGGGGCACGGGACATGGGAAAGTAGCGCGGACCTGTTTTCTAGGTCCGCGGCTCGCCCCAATGGGCAAGCGAAGGCCGCGGAGCTACCGCGCTACATCTGCTTGCGTCCCGTGATCCGAAGCCCGTGTCCCCTTGCCGCTACTCGCCGTCCGTTACTGCGATATCAACCCGGCATCCGGCTTGGCGCAACTCCTTTATGAGCATGACAAAGTCGCCGGCGATGCTTGTTGCTCCCTCACCCATCGAGGAGTAGTTCTTTATCCTGATAAAATAGGGCACTTCAATCCTATTTATTCCGCCGACACCAATACTATCGCGGAGAGCATTAAAATTGCGGCCATGCCAAGGCGGAGCTCCGACCGCTTCAAAAAAGGCATCATAAAGGTCATTCGGCCCGATCCAATTCCTCGCGTCAATTGTTATTTCCCGCATCATTCTAACCGTGTTCGTCACCGCTTGGCATGCACGCGCGCTTGGGCCGGCCGGGAAGCACGAAGTGCTTTGCGCATCGCGGCCGGTAGGAATCGCCGGGCATCAAGGTCGGACTCTCGTAAGACGCCGGCTGATCGTTGATGAGCCGCTGCGAGAAAAAGGCTCTCGCCCCGCACTCACAATAGGCAATGCACCACGTGACGTTTCCTCCGTAGGTGTTCACCAGCCAGGTGAGCGCCAGCATATCGCCAAACGGTTGACCGCGGAAATTCAGGTCGAGGCCCGCGACAATCACGTCATAACCCCGGTCGAGGAGCGCGCGCGCACAGTCAAATAACTCATGCACGAATTGTCCCTCATCAATGGCAACGCAATTGACCGGTTTGCCGATAATCCTTTCGCGCTCGCCCATGAACGTGAACATTTCCCACGGATTGGCGGAATCGAATTCCACCGCATCCATCTGCCGATGACTAAGCTGGTTGCGGCTCTGCACCATGCCCTGG
The DNA here is from genome assembly GCA_050010335.1 of Terriglobia bacterium. Lineage (GTDB taxonomy): Bacteria > Acidobacteriota > Terriglobia > UBA7540 > UBA7540 > Bog-366. The sequence goes on along the minus strand of JBEKLF010000099.1, from coordinate 6,282 downwards.
GCGCTTTTGGTGTCATCCTTGGGTTTGAAGAGAATGACTGCCTGGTGCGCATACTCCTCGCGCATGGCGACGCGCCGGATCAATTCCGCCGTTTTGTTGCTGCGCATGGGGCCAATCACTACTTCGATTGTTCCTGCCATATCAGGGTGTCCCCTCCGTGAAGATGGCGACAGTCTATTCCAAAACCAAGCATGTCAAAAGTCTTTTCGGCACTCCTTGTGTGGCGCGGGCGTCCACTCCGTCTGTAAAATCTTTTGCCGCCGGTATCGAATGGACAAGAATTATCTTGACAATAAACCTGGGCTCTGGTATAGTCTAGGGGCGGGGAGGAATGCGCGAGCCCCGCTAGGTCACGGGGGAGGGAAAGGACGAATGCCCAGACCGGCGCGGGAAAGGCGGGACAAATTATCCGACATACCGGGGGTCCCATCGTGGCGGAGGAGGGGAAAAGTCGCGTAAGGGGCGAAAACAGGAAAAAAGATGTTAAAAAAATACGTTCGAAGCCGGAATGTGTATGAAAACAAACAGATCTCGGACAATGTGCCCGGAAAAAAGTCGGACATTTATGTATTAGATTCGGACATTTCATACAAACGGAGCCGTATTTTGCAGAATTTTGCAGAAACCGCCGGCTTATTTGTCGGTTTTCGACCCCTGGGAAACGAATTGCTCTCTTCAAAATGTGCAAACCTCGAGGCCAGGGCATCCCGCCCGTATCGTCCCGCGTATGGAACACCATGGCCAAAATGACCACGTCACAACATGATTGAGGCGCTTCACCGCGGACGGCCTCCGTATTAGAATCGCGGCTTCGAAATCGTTGAACGAGGCAAAGCTCATGATGGATCAAGCAGCGCTCGCGAAAATGTCCGAAAGCATGGCCGAGCGATATGGTGCCCAGGGAAAGGCCGCCGCGGGCCGATTGCGGACCTGGCTTGAAGGCGCAGTGCCAATGACATTCCCCGAGGTTCTCTCCCGGCATTTGGAGGAGCAACACGTGCCGCTGCTCTTCGATGCGTTCTGGCAGGTGCTTCCCTTTGGCACGGGAGGGCGTCGCGGCCGCGTTGGCTACGGATCGAATCGGTTTAATCCTACGACCGTGGCGATGACTGTCCAGGGGCACTGCAATTACCTTTCCGCAGCTTTCCCTGGCAAGGAACTTTCCGTCATCGTGGCCAATGACGTTCGCGTGTTCAACGACTTTGCGGGCGTTTATCGTTTCTTGGGAAGCGACCACCCGCTGCTGGGAACCTCGTCGCGGTCTATCGCCAAATTGGCTTGCGAGATTTACGCCGGCAACGGCGTTGTGGCTTACTTCGCCGAACCGGATGCCGACCAGTCACTTCTAAGCACTCCCGAGTTGTCTTTTATCATCCGCAAGCTTCACGCGCGCGGAGGCGTTAATATTTCAGCATCACATAATCCTCCCGATGATAATGGCATAAAGGTTTACGACGAATACGGCGGCCAGCCGATCGCCCCGAACGATCAGCGCCTGGCGGACGCTATGGACCAGGTCACCGATGTGCATAGAATTGATTTCGCAGAGGCGCTCGGTCGCGGGCTGATTCGCCCGATCCCCGAGGGCCTGCACGGCGAGTATGTCGCGGAATACGTTCGGCTGTATGGCCGCGTCTTCAGTCCCCGGCCCGACATTCCTGTGGTCTACACTCCTCTATGCGGGTCCGGGCTGCGCTCGGCGGGCGCGGTAATGCAGAAGTTGGGTTTTCCCATATTGTCCCCACCCGATCAGGGTCCGGATGGGACCTTTGCTCCCATTCCCTTCAAGGCGCCCAATCCCGAGGTTCCGGAGGCAACGGTGCCCGCCACTCGCTTCGCCGAGTCCGTGGGCTCAGGCGTTGTTCTCTCGAGCGATCCCGACGCTGACCGCGTAGGCTTGGAGGCCCGCCTTGCCGATGGATCCTGGTACCACTTCGATGGCAACAAGATTGCCACGCTCCTTTGCTACTACCTGATGCTCGACCCCGACGGCCCCGAGCGTCGCGGCTTGGTGATGGAGACCCTGGTGACCACGAAAATCCTGGGTCAAATCGCCGCGAGGGCGGGTGACTCCTGGATCGTTGATGACCTGCTGGTGGGCTTCAAGTATATGGCGAACGTCCTCAAGGTTCTCGAACAGCGTGGGCGATGGGGTAATGCCTGCACCGGGCCGGAGTCGTTGGTCTTGGGTACAGAAGAAGCGCACGGCTTGATGTTCACCCCTGCAATTCGTGATAAGGATTCTGCCCCGGCGTGCATGTTCCTCGCCGCCCTCTATCAAAAGTTGCGGCAAGAGGGGCGGAACCTGTTGGACTATTACATCGAAATATTGGAGAAGCTCGGAGGGTTCGCTGACACGGGGCGCTCCATCGTGATGACCGGAGCGGAGGGGGGAATCAAACGGGACCGGATCGTCGCCTCGCTGCGTGCGTCATTGCCAGAAAGACTTGGCGGCCGCGCCGTCCGCAAAGTCGTGGATTACTGGAACGAAATCTCCTTCGGCAAGTTGCAGAGCAGCACGGATCAACTCTCGCGCAACGTTCTGCAGTTCTTCCTCGACGGCTTCATCGTCACGGTTCGGCCGTCCGGCACCGAGCCCAAATTGAAATTCTATTGCCAGCTTGTGCTGTTCGAAGAGCCGCAGGGCCGAACCGCGGGCCCCTCGCTACGCGGAATGGAATTGCTGCGCGATTTAACGGGGACCGTCGAAACCATGGCGCGCGCGGTTTATCAGGATTTATTGGCTCGCGCTGACGTCAAGCTGGGGGAGCCGGCTCTACTGCTTCCCGACATCATCGATATCGGGCGCAAACAGGATTTTGAGTACAAAACTGTCCCGCTGCTTTACGAAGCCATGGCGCAACGCCGCTTCAAAAGTCTGGATGACCTACTCGATTGGTTGAGGAGCGAAGTCGCCGCCATGACACCGGGTGCAGACCCGCTTCCCGCATTGAGGGCAAGTTTGGCTTATCTTTGCCGGCAATGGGAAAACGAACTGGAAGGCGCGCCGCTCCTGAACGAGTTGGAAGCGTGGGCGGGGCGGCGGGACTGCTCGCTTTGATCGCGCGACCAGCGAAACTTGCCCTCTGGGGGCTCGTTGAATCGCGCAAACTTTCGGCACAGGGTCCAGCATGAAGGGATATGAAGAGGACTTGGCGTATGTTCACGACGCCGGTTTCAGGGGATATTGCCTGAACGCGGCGCCGGGTTTATTGCGCGCGCTCAAGCAGAACGGCATCACCGGCGGCCTCGTTATCGATCTGGGTTGCGGAAGTGGCCGCTGGGCGCACGAGCTCAATCGAGCCGGATACGAGGTTTTGGGAGTCGATCAGTCGTCGGCCTTCATTCGGCTGGCTCGTAGGATCGCGCCGCAATCCTGATTTGTGAACGCGTCGCTACTTCGAGTGACGCTGCCCGCCTGCGTTGCCGTAACCTCTATCGGTGAATGCCTCAACTACGTTTTCGACCGCAAGGCAGGGAAAGCGGAACTGGCACGCCTGTTCGCCCGAGTGAATCGCGCACTCGGTCCCGGCGGGGTTTTCATCCTCGATGTGGCCGAGCCAGGGCGAATTCCCGAGAGCGGACTACGACGGCAGTGGTTCCACGGCACCGATTGGGTAATCCTCGTTGAAGTTGCCGGGGATTCAAGGCAGAACACTCTGACTCGCAAGATCACCTGCTTCCGCAAGCGCGGGCATCTGTATCGAAGAAGCGACGAGATTCACCGGCTGAACCTTTACCAAGGGGCTGAGATCGTCGAAATGCTCGGCCACGCCGGCTTCGAAGCGAAGCGTTTGGCGGCCTATGGACGGTTCCAGCTCCCGGTGGGAATTGCCGCACTCCTGGTCATAAAAAGGTAAAGGGTAGCCACAGTCAGCGTGGTCCTGACTGTTCATCCTCGCCATGGGGTTGGGCTGGGGCGGTGGGTAAGCGGCTTACTTCCACTCACCGCCGAGCTTCCAGTATTCGAGGGCAGGTCCCTTAAGGCCGCCTGGGCCAGCCGTTACGGCGAGTTTGGATAGGTCTTCCATTTCCTGAGAGGTGTAGGGCTTGAAGTTCTGGGCGATGCGCACGTCGTCGTCGAGTTGTCCAACGGTGCTACAGCCTACGGTGGCGCAATGAATGGGCAGGCTGAGAGCGTACTTCAAGCATTCTTCGGCGTTCAAGACGCGCAACAGGAAAGCGTTGGCGAATACCTTCATGGCTTGAATGCCGATGCCGCGCTCCACCGCCAGCGGCAAGGTGATCTTCTGAAAGCTCAGGTAGGCTGGATCGGCAGCATGGAGCGGCATTAGGATAGAATCCCACTTGTCGTACGCCTTGAGCATGGCGACGTGCGTGTTGGGATCGTGGTGACCGGTGAAACCGAAAAAGCGGCACTTGCCGGCCTTCCGGGCGGCCACGAAGGCTTCGATGGCTCCCCCGGGCGCGAAGATCCGGTCCACGTCATTCTGGTCCTGAATGCCGTGCATCTGCCACAGGTCGACGTAATCCGTCTTCAAGCTCTTGAGTGAGCTATTCAGATCATCCTCGGCTTCTTTTCGCGTGCGCTTCGTACACTTGGTGGTGATGAAGACATTCTTGCGAACGTCGGCCAGCACGTCGCCGTAAACCTCTTCCGAATGCCCGTCCCAGTAGGCATGAGCGCAATCGAAATAATTCAGGCCCAAATCGTAAGCGTGGCGCACCTGGACACGGGCGGCATCCTTGTTGCGTAGCAGGGCCAGGCGGGCTCCACCCTGGCCGACGACCGTCAGTTTCACACCCGTGTTCCCGAATTCCCGCATGGGTGTCGCACCCTCTTTCGGTTTGGGCGGGCGTGCACTGAGCCCCGTGACGCCCAGACCGGTAAACACGGCGCCCACGAAGGTCCTGCGGCGCATGGGTTGGAAAATTCTCTGCATCATCGATTCCCCCACTCGAACACTTAGAGGATCGCTCGCAATGTTATTGCGCCAATTCATCAACTTCAATCGATTTTCAATGGGGATTGGGGGCTGGTCAGAGAAGCCCCTTCGTGAATTCAACCACGGCAAAGAACCCGCTCACCCTCCGCCTTGCGGTCCCCCTCTCCCCCAAGGGGGCGAGGGATGAAGAATTCTTAGATTTAGTGCTGGGTTCATAACTTACAGCCGCCTTCCTGGGGGTTTTGTGGGTTTTTGTGAAGTGTACAATCGCAGGTCAGGCTGGTACCATCCTCGCCGGAAGGCCTCGATCCGTACCTTACGACGGGGTCACGCGAACGGGCATCGGGCGCGAAGGCGCTAAATGTATTCTCCGGATTAGGAATCCTTGCCAGGGGAGGAGCGAAAATGGAAATGAATCGTCGCGACTTTATGGTGTTGCCGGCGGCTGTGATGGCGACCTCCGTGTTCGGCGCCGTACGGGATATTCCTTGGCAGCGCAAGATCCGGCGCCTCGGTCAATTGAATATGACGGAGCACGACCCGGTGACGATGAACGTCGAGCAGTGGGCCGATTACTGGGCAAGCATGAAGGTGGACGCTGTCTTGGTCAGCGTCACCGGCATCCTTGCTTACTACCAGACGAAAGTCCCTTTTCATCGCAAAGGCAAGTACCTCGGGGACCGCGACTTCTTTGGCGACTGCTGCGCGGCGGCGAAGAAGCGTGGATTGCACGTGATCGCCCGGCTTAGTCCCGACCTGAACTGGGAAGATGCGGTGGCCGCGCATCCGGAGTGGTTCGAGCGCGACGCGGAAGGCAAGCCCATCGTTCACAACGAAGACTCGCGCCTGTTCCGCACCTGCATGTTCTCGACGTACATGACCGAATACATCCCGGCCATCATGCGCGAGATCAATTCTCAGTACGATGTCGATGGTCTGTTTACCAACGCCTGGCCGCCGCTGGGAAAGCTTCCGGTCTGCTATTGCGCCGTCTGCCGCAGGCTGCCCGCAGGCGGGACGATCGATTATTGGGATAAGTTCAACGAGCGCACTGTCTACCTCTGGAAGCTTTACGATTCCATCGCCAAGGAGAAGCATCCAGGGAATTTCTATTTTGCCAACCTAGGAGCCCGTCGGAGATAAGGCTCTAAAATCTTACCTTTTGCCGACTCTCGGTCTCCGAGAGTCGGATGTTGGGCCATGGGCACTGTCCGGGCTGCCGGGAAGACGAGCTTTGCAGGTTGGGCCAGCGCTTTCAGGCACTCTGGGGACTCCATCCGGAACGGAAGAGTTTCAGCAGATTGTGGGTGGCGCAGATCATCGGCCATTCCGCCTGCACTTTCCCCAGTCCACGCAGCAGGAATTTCCGAAACCC